>NZ_JBDPMD010000036.1:0-92929 GCF_039871875.1 Sphaerisporangium sp. B11E5
CTGCACCACTTCCGACGGCTGCGCATCCGCTGGGAGATCCGCGAGGACATCCACCGAGCCTTCCTCAGCCTCGGCTGCGCCCTCATCTGCTGGCGACGCCTCACCTCATTGCGTTAGGAGCTCTTAGAGATCGAGGGCGGAAGGAGGAAACGTGGAGGTGACCATCGCATTGCGTTTGCCGCGCGATGCCGCGAGCGTCTCCGTCACCAGGCAGATCCTGGCGGCGGAACTCGACGTGCTCGGTGTCGAGCGGCAGATAAGGGACGACATCCAGCTCATGCTGACCGAGGCGTGCTCCAACGTCATCAGGCACGCCACCGAGACCGACGAGTACACCGTGAGCGCCGAACTGGTCAGGGACCGGTGCGTGATCACGGTGGTGGACACCGGGAGCGGGTTCGACCCCGACAAGGTCGGCAACGGCAACGGCGCGGTGATGACCGAGCACGGGAGGGGGCTTCAGATCATGCGCGCCCTCGCGGACGACATCCGGTTCTTCACCCGGCCGCGGCACGGCGCCATCGTCTGCCTGGAGAAGGCCCTGCGCTTCGACCATGGCGCCGCCGGTCAGATGCTCGGCACACGCTGATCACCCGGGTCCCCCGGTAAACCGTTGGCGAAGCCCCCGCAGGAGTTGCTTATCCTTGCCGGGGGCGGTCGTCCGACGAAGGCGGCCGGGAAAGCGACCATGGGAACCTCTTCGACGACATCACCCCTCAACGGCCTGCGTGAACGCCTGCCCGCGCTGATGCTGCGCGACGAGATCAGGCTGCGCCGCCGCATCGACGGCGCCCGCCGGGTGCGCGACGACGCGGCGCTGCGGTCCATCGCCGACAAGGTCACCGCCGAGATCGAGGCGGCCGAGGCCAGGGTGGCGGCCCGCCGGGCGCTGACGCCGCGCATCACCTACCCGCCGGCCCTCCCGGTGAGCACCCGCAAGGACGAGATCCTGGAGGCCATCAGGGACCACCAGGTCGTCATCGTCGCGGGGGAGACGGGGTCCGGCAAGACCACGCAGATCCCGAAGATCTGCCTGGAGCTCGGCCGCGGCGTGCGCGGCCAGATCGGCCACACCCAGCCCCGCCGGATCGCCGCCCGCACGGTCGCCGAGCGGGTCGCCGAGGAGCTGGAGACCCCGCTCGGCGAGGCGGTCGGGTACAAGGTCCGCTTCACCGACCACTCCGGGGACGAGACCCTGGTGAAGCTGATGACCGACGGCATCCTGCTGGCCGAGATGCAGCGCGACCGCTCGCTGTCGCGGTACGACACCCTCATCATCGACGAGGCACACGAACGCAGCCTCAACATCGACTTCATCCTCGGGTACCTCAAGCAGCTCCTGCCGAAGCGGCCCGACCTGAAGGTGATCATCACCTCCGCGACCATCGACCCCGAGCGGTTCTCCCGCCACTTCGGCGGCGCCCCCATCGTCGAGGTCTCCGGCCGCACCTACCCCGTCGAGGTGCGGTACCGGCCGATCAGCGAGGAGCAGGAGGACCAGGCGCAGGCCATCGTGGACGCGGTGGACGAGCTGTGCGCCGAGGGGCCCGGCGACATCCTCGTGTTCCTCAGCGGCGAGCGCGAGATCCGCGACACCGCCGAGGCGCTCAAGGGCCGCGAGGACGAGGTGCTGCCGCTGTTCGCCCGGCTGTCGGCGGGGGAGCAGCACCGCGTGTTCCAGGCCCACCGGGGCCGCCGCATCGTGCTCGCCACCAACGTCGCCGAGACGTCGCTGACCGTGCCCGGCATCAAGTACGTCGTGGACGCCGGGTTCGCCCGCATCTCCCGGTACAGCCACCGGCTCAAGGTGCAGCGGCTGCCCATCGAGGCGATCTCCCGGGCGTCGGCCGACCAGCGCAAGGGACGCTGCGGGCGTACCTCCGACGGCATATGCATCCGGTTGTACTCCGAGGAGGACTTCCTCGCGCGGCCGGAGTTCACCGACCCGGAGATCCTGCGCACCAACCTCGCCTCCGTCATCCTGCGCATGACGTCCCTCGGGCTCGGGGACATCTCCGCGTTCCCGTTCGTCGAGCCGCCGGACCAGCGGCAGGTCAAGGACGGCGTGAACCTGCTGCGCGAGCTCGGCGCGTTCGACGCCGACCGCGCGATGACCCCGATGGGCGGCAAGCTGGCGCAGCTCCCCATCGACCCGCGGCTGGCCCGCATGATCCTGGAGGCCGACGCCAACGGCTGCGCCACCGAGGTGATGGTGATCGCGGCGGCGCTGTCCATCCAGGACCCCCGCGAACGGCCCGTGGACAAGCAGGCGCAGGCCGACCAGAAACACGCGCGGTTCGCCGACAAGGAGTCGGACTTCCTCACGTACCTCAACCTGTGGGAGTACCTGCGCGAGCAGCAGCGGGAACTGTCCTCCAGCCAGTTCCGCCGCATGTGCAAGGCCGACTTCCTCAACTACCTGCGGGTCCGCGAGTGGCAGGACCTGTACGGGCAGCTCCGCCAGGTCGTGCAGGGCATGGGCGTCACGCTCAACACCGTGCGGCCCGACCCGCAGCGCATCCACGTGTCGCTGCTGGCCGGCCTGCTGTCCCACATCGGCCTCATGGACGTCGACCGTGCCGACCGCAAGGACGCGGGGCCCCGGCGGCGTCCGGCCCGCGAGTACCTCGGCGCCCGGAGCGCCAAGTTCGCGATCTTCCCCGGCTCGGCGTTGTTCCGCAAACCGCCCCGCTGGGTCATGGCGGGCGAGCTGGTGGAGACGTCCCGGCTGTGGGCCCGCGTCGTCGCCAAGATCGAGCCCGAGTGGGTGGAGCCGCTCGCCGCCCACCTGGTGGTGCGCAGCTACAGCGAGCCGCACTGGGAGAAGAACCAGGGCGCGGTGATGGCGCTGGAGCGCGTCACCCTGTACGGCGTGCCGATCGTCGTGGACCGCAAGGTCAACTACGGCCGCATCGACCCCGAGCTGTCCCGCGACCTGTTCATCAGGCACGCGCTGGTGCAGGGGGAGTGGGACAGCCACCACAAGTTCCTCAAGGAGAACCGGCGGCTGCTGTCGGAGGTCGAGGAACTGGAGAACCGCGCGCGGCGGCGCGACATCCTGGTGGACGACGAGACGCTGTTCGACTTCTACGACCAGCGCCTCCCCGAGACCGTCGTGTCGGCCCGCCACTTCGACGCGTGGTGGAAACGCGAGCGTGGCCGGCAGCCCGAACTGCTGACGTTCTCCACCGACATGCTCATCAACGAGGGCACCGCCGGCGGCGACCTGCAGCAGGCGTACCCGGACACCTGGCGGCAGGGCGGCCAGCGCATGCGCCTCACCTACCAGTTCGAGCCCGGCGCCGACGCCGACGGCGTGACCGTGCACATCCCCCTGCAGGTGCTCAACCAGGTCGAGGGCACCGGCTTCGACTGGCAGATCCCCGGCCTGCGGCAGGAACTCGTCACCGAACTGATCCGCTCCCTGCCCAAGCAGATCCGCCGCAACTTCGTCCCCGCCCCCGACTTCGCCCGCCGCGTACTCGACCGCGTCACCCCCGGCGCCGAACCGCTGGCCGAGGCCGTCGGCCGCGAACTGTTCAACCTCACCGGCGTCCGCGTCCCCCCCGACTCCTGGGACCCCGCGAAACTCCCCGACCACCTGCGCGTCACCTACCGCGTCATCGACGAACGCCGCCGCACCGTCGCGGAGGACAAGGACCTCCCGTCCCTGAAACAACGCCTCGCCCCCAAGATGCGCGCGACCCTCGCCAGGGTCGGTGAACACCTCGAACGCTCCGGCCTGCGCACCTGGACCATCGGCGACCTCCCCAAGGTCTTCGAACAAGGCAGAGTCAAGGCGTACCCCGCCCTCACCGACGAGGGCACCTCCGTGGGTGTGCGCGTCTACGAGACCGAAGCCGAGCAGAAGGCCGCCATGTGGGCCGGCACCCGCCGCCTGCTGCTGCTGAACGTCGCCTCCCCCGCCAAGTCCATCCTCCGCACCCTCACCACCCAGCAGAAACTGGCCCTCAGTCACAGCCCCCACCGAGACGCCGCCGACCTCTTCGAGGACTGCGTCGCCTGCGCCACCGACAAACTGATCACCGACATGGGCGGCCCCGCCTGGACCCCGGACGCCTTCAAGCGCCTCCACGACCACGTCCGCGCCGAGCTGTACGACACCACCGCCACGGTCGTCTCCCGCGTCGAGACCGCCCTCACCATCTGGCACCAGACCCGCACCACCCTGGCGGCCATGAAGGACCCGGTGGACACCCTCGACGAGATAGACGAACACCTGAGCGCCCTGGTCCACCCCGGCTTCGTCACCGCCACCGGCTACGCGCGCCTGCCCCACCTCCAGCGCTACCTGAGAGCCGTGGAACGCCGCCTGGAGAAACTCCCCGACGACCCCTACCGCGACCGCGAGCGAATGCTCCAGATGGACACGCTGTGGCAGGAATACGAGGAGACAGTGGACCGCCTGCCTCCCGAACGCCGCACAGAACCCGCCGTGACCGACCTGCGCTGGATGCTGGAGGAACTAAGAGTCAGCTACTTCGCACAAACCCTCGGCACCCCATACCCCGTCTCAGACAAACGCTTCCGCAAAGCCCTCGACCGCCTCACCACCCCATCCTGACCCCCGCCTCACCACCTCGTCCTGCCCCCCGTGTCACCACCCCGTCCTGACCTCCGCCTCACCACCTCGGCCTGCCCCCCCGTGTCACCACCCCATCCTGACCTCCGCCTCACCACCTCGTCCTGCCCCCCGTGTCACCACCCCATCCTGACCCCCGTGTCACCACCTCGGCCTGCCCCCCGTGTCACCACCCCGTCCTGACCCCGCGTCACCGCCCGTCCACGGGCTCCGCCCACCGTCGTCCCCCACACGTGTCGTCTCGATCGGCGCCGCGTCGGCGGGACGTGGTACGGCGAATCCGGCGCCTTGTCACGGACGCCAACCGGCGATACGGGAGCTCGCTCGCCGTCCCCTTGGTCCTCGCCTCCAGGCGCCGGGGCGCCTTCCGGCTCGGGCTGTGTGCTTCCAGGGGGCTCCGCCCCCTTCGACCCCCGCAAACCCCACTTCGGCTGCTGTGGTCGTCGCCCACCCAACCCCACGCAACTTCCTAACCGCGCACCAGGCCGTGTTCTATCAGGCGTTGAGCCACTGGTTGATCGCAGCGATGACGACGACGGCTTCGTAGCCTCCGGCGAGCTTGTCGTATCCGGTGGCCAGGCTGCGATTGCCTTTGAGCAGGTTGATGCCGCACTCCACAGCGTGGCGTAACGGGTAGAGCGCGGGGTCGAAAGAGGGCGGGCGGCCTCCCCTCGATCCCTTGGCCTTGCGGCGGGCGTCCTGGTCGGCCTTGCTCGGGATGCACGCCTTGATCCCACGCCGGCGCAATGGATCAACCCGGCCACGTAGTTCGGCGTTGAACGCGACAAATAGACGGCAGCACGAAAATAGCACCGAATCTTCTGGTGTGACGGGCGTTGGTTATGGTGATCAACCCGTTTGCCAGGAGCTTTTATACGTTACGCCCCGAAATCTGACTCGCGATCACGCTGTGGCCAGGACCTTTCGGCCAGGGGCCGAAATGGGCTCAGTGGCCCGGATAGGTAATAAACATTGACGCAATAGATAACAATCTTCATACTCGTGGGCACAATGCGCCGCCGAGCGGCGCCGTTTTCGCAACCACAGGAAAGGACGCGACGTAGTGAGTAAATTCGATGAGCCGTCGATCAGCCGCCGCTGGCTTCTTCGCCTCGGCGGACTGCTCGGGCTGGGCACCGCCGGCGCCGTCGCCGTGGGCGCGGCAAGTATGGCACCGGGTGCCGCTGCCAGCGGGGATGCCCCCGATCCAACCGGGGCATTCGGCCGCGCACCCTCCGCAGAGGCCGCGCTGCGCCAGCAACGACGGGCAGGGGCGCCTGTGCTGAGCCGTTCAGACATCTCACCCGGCGTGGCGTCCAAACCTGAGCCGATTTCGGCTTCCGGGGCGCGCCTCGCTCCCAGCACCACCGTGATCGATCACACGCCCCTTGCCCGCAGAGACCCTCGCGGCACCTGGGCCACCGGGGAGTGATGGCGAATGCAACTGCATTTCCGCAACAGCTACGGTCCCCGCATCTGGATCGCGATCATGTATTACGACCCGATCGGCTGTGCCAGCTACGGACAGTGGGGTACACGCGGCTGGTGGGCCGTTGACTACGGTAACTCGGTATACGTGCTCAACACGAACAACCGATACGCGTACTACTACGCTGAGGCCGACAACGGTGCTGTCTGGTCCGGTCCATACGGCCCTATCTATGTGCCCTATAGCGCCTTCAACCTCTGCTTGAATATCGGTCAAACCGGCGCACGAATAGTAGGCCTCCGAGAGGTTTACATAGCCAGCGACAGTCACACTGTCAATTTGATCCCCTGAACCGACTGCTACGCACGCCGGAGGAGCACCCGCCCCCGGAAGGGGAGCCGCCAAGGTCAGGCCGATCACACGCCTGACCACGGGGTGATGCCGGCCAAGTCCGGCACGGCCTGCACGGTTGGGCTGTCACACCGTCGTCTTGCAGTTGCAGCCGCCAGTCACCGCCGCGCCAGACCACCGTCACCCTGGACATCTCCAAAGCCCCGGTGCCGGCGAACCTCGTCCCAAGTTGGATCACGGCCATGTGCGGGGTGCAGGCACCATTTGGTAGTTGGCAATCTGACCACATCCACCGGCGGGCGTGCCGAGCCGCGCAAGGGGCGTCCGCCGAAGTGGAGCAGACGGCAGTTGCTCGATGGGATCCGCCGGCGGATCCGGACCGGGGCCCGTGGCGGGACGTACCGGGCTGCTGCGGTCACTGGTTCACGGTGAAACACGGCCTGGACGGCCCGGCGGTCTACGGCCTTCCACCTGCCGTCCTGCTCTCGGCCGTCCTGCTCTCGGCCGTCCCGCCCCCGGCCGTCCCGCCCCCGGCCGTCCCGCCCCCGGCCGTCCCGCCCCCGGCCGTCCCGCCCCCGGCCGTCCAGCGCGCTGCCGGGCCGAGTAGGGTTTCGGACCGTGTGCGCGGAGGGAGGTCCCGTGATCCGGGCGGTGGTGTTCGACGTCGGTGAGACCCTGATCGACGAGACGCGTATCTGGTCACGCTGGGCGGAACGGCTCGGGGTGACGCCGTTCACGATGCTCGGTGTGCTCGGCGGCATGGCCGCGCTCGACCGTTCGCACCGCGAGGCGTTCGAGGTCGTCCGCCCCGGCATCGACATCGGCGCCGAGATCGAGGCGTGGCGGCACGACGACCCGGACGGCCTGCGGGAGAACTTCGACGCCGACGACCTCTACCCGGACGTCCGCCCCGGCCTCGCGTCCCTCCGCGACGCCGGCTACCAGGTCATCATCGCCGGCAACCAGCCCATCCAGGCCTACGACGCCCTCACCGCCATGAACCTCCCGGCGGACGCGGTGTACACCTCCGCCGGCTGGACCATCAGCAAACCCCACCCCGACTTCTTCACCAAGGTCGCCGCCGCCGCAGGCCGCCCCCCCGCCGAGATCCTCTACGTAGGCGACCGCCTCGACAACGACATCCTCCCCGCCCACCAGGCCGGCATGAGAACAGCCCTCATCCGCCGCGGCCCCTGGGGCCATCTCCACGCCGCCCGCCCCACCGCCTCCACCGCCGACCTGATCGTCGACACCATCCCCGAGATCACCACAGCCCTGGCAGAGAAGAGCCTCTGAGCACCCGCCCCTCGAAACGGCGCCTCCGGCACGGTCTTGTCGAGGGCGACCCTCGCCGCACACGCCGATGTCCCGGCGCGTAGCCGAAGCGACATGGGGCACCAGGACTCGCTCACGGCCGTACCTCGAACCACACGGTGTGTCCTTCGACGTCCCGGCCCCACCCCCACGATGACGAAAGCTCCCGGACCATCCACAGCCCTCGGCCGCCTGTTCCGGGATCGCCGAGATGCCGCTTGTGGACCCCTCGTCGGTCACCTGGACCGGACGGTTGCACCGTCGTCGTAAACCCGCACCGTCACCACGCCATCCGGTCTGCGTCCGGACTCCGAGTGCCGGACCGCGTTCGTGAAGATTTCGCTGACCAGCAGTTCGACGTCCCCCAGGTGCCGCCGTCCGGTTCGGTACAGCACCGATCGCACATACGCCCGCGCGATCTTGACCGATTCGGCCCGGCCCGGGAGATCGATTCTGCCGAGAAGGTCGCCCATGGCCTTCACCGTGAGACCTCCAGCAAGTGATCTCTCGAAAAACAATGAATTGGTTTGTCGGGATGCGGTGTGTTTTGCAAGCCTATGTTCATCGTCCATCTCCGGATCCACGCACACCTGGCGTCCTATGTGTCAGGACCACTCGCCATTGGCGACAAGCCGGTTTGATCGGTGTCACGTTCCTGTCGGGAACCGCTTGGCCGGCTGGTCGGGCTTCTAAGATTGCCCAGTTAAATGCTTAAGTTCCGGAGAAACCAGCAGACAGTCGTGTGACAATCTCTCTCTGGTGGCGTACCGGAGCGTCAATCGCCGTCAGTAGCGCGTCACCACGGCGGTCGACGAGTAAGGAGGCGTCATAATGAGCGATCTCGACCCGTGCCTCACGCCGGCTCAGCGGGCCGGGAGGGAGCTGGCCCGTGTCCGAGGCCAGGCAGGACTGACGCAGGCTCGTCTCGCCGCACGGCTGGGGATCTCTCCGTCACTGGTCGCCCATGTGGAACGTGGGGCACGCACTCTCAAGCCTGATCTCGCGCAGAAATGTGATGAGCTTTTCGCGACAGATGGTCGGTTCACCCGGCTCTGCCGGGATATAACGACGTCATTCGGTTCGCCCCTCTGGTTCGCCAGATGGCTTGACGAGATCGAGCCGCGTGCCACGATCTTCAGGAGCTGGGACCCTCTGCTGGTTCCTGGATTTCTGCAAACCGAGCAGTACGCGAGAGCCGTATTTCGCGGCCATAGGAAGCTTCCCCACGATGAGATAGAAAAGCGTGTTCAAGCCCGCATGCTCCGCAACACGCTGATAGATCGGGACAATCCTCCAGAAATCTGGATTCTGATGGACGAGGGAGTCCTCCATCGCAACATCGGAGGGCGGGAAACCATGGCCGAGCAACTCGATCACCTGTCGAGCGTGGCGGAGCGGCACAACATCACGCTCCAGGTCGTCCCGTCCGACACGACGTGTACGGACGGCCTCCTCGGGGCTTTCACCATCGCGCACATGGATGACGCCCCTGCCACCGTCTACGTAGACTCGGCCGGGAACGGCGAAGTCTCCACCGAGCATGGACTCGTCTCGCTGATCTGGGGCCGGTACGACCGGCTGCGATCCGAGGCGTATCGTCCGGGCGATTCCCTCGTGAAGATCAAGGAAGCTGGTGAGCGATGGACCGGCACGATCTGATGGCTGCCGACCTCTCCGGAGCCTCGTGGCGCAAGTCTTCACGTTCCGGCAACAACGGCGCGCAGTGCGTCGAGTTCGCGGCCGATCTGCCGGGGCTTGTCGCCGTCCGTGACAGCAAGAACGTCGACGGGCCCGTGGTCTGCGCCACCCCGGGGGCCTGGCGCCTCTTCCTGGGGGCGATCAAGAGCACCGAGCTGGGCTGATCGTGTCTCCCCTCCGCGGATCTCCGCGGCCCGGCCGGAGTGGCCGGCTGTACCGACGTGCGTGATTTCGATAGGTCGCGGCGACTCATGGTGGCGGTTCGGGGTAGAGCGGGTTAACGGCGGGAGAACGACACGTGGCCGGGAGGCTGCGTGGGGGTGCCCGCAGGTGGCACACTGAGCGCCTTAGCCCGCGGGAGGCCTGATGAGCGCGACCGTTGACGTGGTGGTTCTCACGATGAACGACCGGCCTGAGGCGTTTTGTGAGGCGATGGGGGCGTTGCTGGCGCAGCGGGGGGTGCGGCTGCGGGTGGTGGTCGTGGGGAACGGGGTGGAGCCTGAGCATGTGCCTGAGGGGGTGCGGGGGGTGGCGTTGCCGGAGAACGTGGGCATTCCTCAGGGGCGCAACGTGGGGGCCGAGGTTCTCGGGGGGGACGACGCGGGGGAGTTCCTGTTCTTTCTCGACAACGACGCCGTGCTTCCGGGACCGGACACTCTTGCGCGGCTTGTCGAGGAGGCGCGTGAGCATGGCGACGCGGCGTACGTGCAGCCGCGTATCGCCGATCCTGACACGGGGGTCACGTTGCGGCGGTGGGTGCCGCGTATCCGGGCGGGGGATCCCGGGCGGGCGGGGAGTGTCACGGTGATGGCCGAAGGGGTCGTGTTGATACGGCGGGCGGACTATCAGGCGGCCGGGGGGTGGCCGGGGCATTTCTTCCTGTTCCACGAAGGCATCGATCTGAGTTGGCGGTTGTGGGACCGGGGCCGCACCGGGTGGTACGCGGCGGGGGTCGTCGTGCATCACCCCGCGACGTCGCCCAGCCGGCACGATCTGTACTACCGGCTGGTGGCGCGCAACCGTGTGTGGCTCGCGTACCGCCGGCTGCCCGCGGCGCTGATCCCGTTCTACCTGGCGACCTGGACGCTGCTCAGCGTGGTCCGCATGCGGCGCAGCGGGAACCTCGCCGTCTGGTTCGCCGGGTTGTGGGAGGGCATCAAAGGGGGCCACGGGCGGCGGCGGCCCATGTCCTGGGGCACTGTGATGCGGCTGACGCTGGCGGGGCGGCCACCGATCGTGTGAGAGGCGCAGGCCGTCGCCCGAGGAGGGGGTGCCGGGGCGCCGCGACATCCCGGACTTTCCCGGGCTGTGGTGGATTGCTCCCGCATCAGAGCGCTGAAAAGGTCCGTAGATCGGGTTCGGCGGGTTGCGCGGCTTTCCACCTCTGGCAGCGATGCCGCATACGACCGTTTCGCGCTTTGTGGGCGGAAGTCCTTTCCGGGGGAGCCGTAGCCCCATCCGGGTGTCTGGACTTCCGCCCAGGGCGTTTCACCTGATCGCCCTCATGCGCCGGACCCGATCGGAATCAGCTGCGCAGACTCCACCGCTGGTTGGCCTGGCCGTTGCAGGACCACAGGATGAGTTTCGTGCCGTTGGCCGTGCCGGCGGCGTTGGCGTCGAGGCAGAGTCCTGACTGCACGCCGGTGATGGTGCCGTTGGTGTTGACGTTCCACTGCTGGTTGGCCTGTCCGTTGCAGTCCCAGATGATCGCCTGGGTGCCGTTGGCGGTGCCCTGCCCGTAGGCGTCCAGGCACTTGTTGCCGTACACCTGGAGTTGCTTGCCCGCGGTGTAGGTCCAGCGCTGGTTGGTGCCGCTGCCGCAGTCCCAGATCTGCGCCTGGGTGCCGTTGGTGGTGCTGGAGTTCGGCACGTCGACGCATCGGCCGGACTGGGCGCCGACGATCTGGACGTTCTGCTGGGGGTTGCCGCCGCCCGCCGGCGCGTAGCCGGCGGCGGCGATGTTGGCCTGTACGGCGTCCTCGGTGGCGGCGGTCGGGTAGCCGGAGGTCAGCACGCCCTCGTAGAAGGTGCCGCGGCCGGAGACACTGTTGTCGCCGCCGATGCCGAGCAGGATGGCGCCTTCCTTCTTCATCGGGTGGTAGCCGTTGGGACGCCGTCCGTCGAAGTAGGTCGTCAGGCCGCCCGACTGCGCGTTGCCGCCCCGGATCGCCCAGTGGTTCGGCTCGCCCTTGACGATGGCGGTGACGAAGCGGTGGTTGATGGGCGCGAGGTTGTTGTAGCCCGCGTTCACCCCGGAGAACAGTCCCCACTCCAGGTCGGCCATGATCCAGGGGCCGGCTCCGGACCCGTAGCCCCACTGTTTGTTGGCGCCGAAGTAGACGGTCTCCATGATGGCGGGGGCGTCGGCCTGGCCGTCTGTCTGCGCGTTGCCGTAGTCGAAGCAGCACCACTGGTTGTAGTGCGTGCCGTCGACGACGGCGTAGATGCCTTCGGGCTGGTCGCCGGTCGCGACGCCGTTGGTGTTGTTGTTGCGGTAGCCGGTGCCGGGAGCGATGTAGACGCCGTACGCTTTCTGGCCGCCGATGGTGATCGGGGCCGCTTTCGCGTCGGCGAGGTTGTCCCATCCGCCGGGAGCGGGGCCGGGCCAGTAGCCGGGAGGTGCCTGGGTGAGGCGGTTGTTGCGGCCGGACTGGTCGTAGAGGATGGTGATCACACAGTTCGTGCCGGCGCAGAAGGAGTCCTGGGCGGCGGCGTCGACCACTCCGCCGGCGCTCAGCACGCCGATGTCCCGGGTGGTGTTGTCCGAAGAGCGCCTGACCTGGTAAAGCGGGCCGTTGTAAGCGCCGTACAACGCACGTGTCGTGCTGTGCGCCGCCACACACGGCGTACCGCCCGCGGCGTAGATGTCACACGGCTGCGACGCCGCGGCCCGGGCTGTGCCACCGCCGACCAGGCAGGCGGCGGCGAGCAACGCGCTCGCCCCGGCCGCGAACGCCCTTCGCAGGCTCCGGAAAAGCATCATGCTTTCTTCTCTCGATCAGGAATCATGATCGGACGGCACCGATACGGCAAGCCTGGCCAGGCAGATGTTAGCGCTAACATTACATTAGCGTCCGACACCGATTCGCGGTTGACAGTAGGGTGAAGTCAAATCAATGAAGGCCCTGCCGTCAAGAACGTGGATCACGTATCTCAGGCGCCCGGGTGCCGTCGGTGCGTCGCCTGGGGCTTTACCGTGACGCGTTCCACCGTCGCGATGAGATGTGGTGAAACATTCATCGTCCGCGTCGTCCGCGCGGGGTAAGCCGTCGCCCCTCACCGGACGGCCCGGAGGGGCGGCGTGTTGCCGTTTCACGCACCCGCCTTCTCTGAAGGACGCGCGGGTACGTGCTGCCGGGAGCCGGTGACGTCGAGTGAGGTGTGGGACGTGGTGTCTGGTTCCTGATCTCACGGCCGTGGCCAGGGCCTCCACGAACGATCCACTCTTCTGGTGAGCGCTAACATTCCCTTCAGCAAGAAGCTTTCTTTCCGTCGGGTGACCCAGGTGGTGGGCGGAGCAAATACGAAGCGCTCAGGCGCCGTCAAGTGACCGTGCGCCGCCCGTGCCGGCGTTGCACAATGACGATCGCGGTTCATCTGGGGTGATAGGGAAGAGCCGGGACACGTGGCTATCGAAACTTTCATGGCATTCTTGACATATTTCGGCATGGTTTCCACACTGTGTCCGGGGTGGTTCTCCTCGTGCCAGGTGGTGGCAGGCGGCGGGAACCGCCGTCCGCGACGCCCCAGTGGTGTGCGTTCCACGATCAGGGACGCGGCGTCGGTCGCGGGACGACCCCGCGTGTCCGCTTTTCCGTGATTCGGTCTGGAGCACTCAGTCATGGGCACGAACGCCACATCGCAGCCGGGACCCCGGCGCCGATCCCTCACACTCCTGCGGGCCCTCGCCGCCGGTGCGCTGGGCCTCGCCGGCACGGTCGCCGTGCTGACGTCACCCGTCGACGCCGCCGCCAGCACGCTCGGCGAGGCGGCCGCGTTGAGCGGCCGGTACTTCGGCACCGCCATCAGCTCGGGCAAGCTGAGCGACGCGCAGTACACCTCGATCGCGGGCCGTGAGTTCGACATGGTGACGCCAGAGAACGAGATGAAGCTCGACGCCACCGAGCCCGCCCGGGGGCAGTTCAACTTCACCGCCGGTGACCGGGTCTACAACTGGGCGGTGCAGAACGGCAAGCGGGTGCGCGGGCACACGCTGCTCTGGCACTCCGGGCAGCCGGGGTGGTTGCAGTCGCTGTCGGGCAGCGCACTGCGGCAGGCGATGATGGACCACATCAACGGCGTGATGGGCTACTACAAGGGCAAGATCTACGCCTGGGACGTGGTCAACGAGGCGTTCAACGACAGCACCGGTGGCCGTCGCGACTCCAACTTCCAGCGCACCGGCGACGACTGGATCGAGGAGGCCTTCCGCACCGCGCGGGCCGCCGACCCCGACGCCAAGCTCTGTTACAACGACTACAACATCGAGAACTGGACGTGGGCCAAGACGCAGGGCGTCTACAACATGGTCCGCGACTTCAAGGCGCGCGGCGTGCCGATCGACTGCGTGGGTCTTCAGTCGCACTTCAACAGCGGCAGCCCCTACAACAGCAACTTCCGCACCACGATCTCCAGCTTCGCCGCCCTCGGCGTGGACGTGCAGATCACCGAGCTGGACATCCAGGGCGCCCCCGCCTCCACGTACGCCAACGTGGTCAACGACTGCCTGGCGGTGCCCCGCTGCACCGGCATCACCGTGTGGGGCGTGCGCGATATCGACTCCTGGCGTCCCGGGGACACCCCGTTGCTGTTCGACGGCAGCGGCAACAAGAAACCGGCGTACACCAGCGTCCTCGACGCCCTCAACAACGTGGGACCCACCCCCACCCCCACGCCGACCCCCACCCCCACCGGCGGCACCGGTTCCGGCGTGATCAAGGGCGCCGGCTCCGGACGCTGCGTCACCGTACCGGACAACAGCACCACCGACGGCACCCAGGTCGTCCTCTGGGACTGTCACGGCAACGCCGGCCAGCAGTGGACCCCCACCGCCACCGGCGAGTTCCGCGTGCACGGCACCAAGTGCCTGGACGCCGCCGGCACCGGCAACGGCGCCAGGGTCCGCATCTACGCCTGCCACGGCGGCGGCAACCAGAAGTGGCGCATCAACACCAACGGCACCATCACCGGCGTCCGCTCCGGCCTCTGCCTCGACGCCAGAGGCGCCGGCACGACCAACGGCACCCTGCTCCAGCTCTACTCGTGCCACGGCTACGCCAACCAGCGGTGGACCTGGACGCCGACCCCGATTTCAGCGTGAACCAACGACTGCCTGGCGATAAATGCCTAATATGTCACTAAAGGTGCAATACGCCTGATGAGGTATAGCGCGTGAGATGGGTGAGCTTTTCGTCACTGCATAGTTAGATTTGGCGGCAGATTCCGGCGATCATCCGTATGTCTGGCACTTCCTCCGCTCGACGTCCGTTACATCGGCAATGTGCACCGATACGGTGCCCCGGTCGACGGTCACGGTGATATCCATGACCGACAGGACGAGGGGAATGGGGGCGGCATGTGGGGCCGTGGCAGACCGAACCTAGGGATGATGGCGACTCGCTTGTCGACGGGGGACCACGAAGGTCTGCCATGGCAGGCGCAGGTGGAGAATGCCCGCGAGGTGGTCGCCGACCTGTGTCCCGGCGAGCTCGAACTGTTTGACTACGCGGCCGCCGAGTACCACGTCGACCCACGGCGGGTCCTCGGCCGGACGCGACTGCGCGCTCCCGTAGGGGCGGGCGTCGATATCGCGTCCCTTACCCCTTATGTGCTGTTAGTGATGCAGTTTCTGTGTGCGGCCGCGGCCGCCCGCGTCGTCGATCGGGCCACCGATGCGCTGCTCGACAAAATCAGCCATGCCACCCGGGTCAAACTCGCGGCCCTGCTTCGACGGCCTTCCCCCGGGCTCGGTTCGGGAGAGGATGACGTCCGGAGCACGCCGATGCGGTGGGACGCGGCCGACGAAAAGGAAATCGAAGCCTTGCTGGCATCTCTCAGCATCGCTATCGACCTGAGTCCCGATGAGGCCCATCGGCTGTCTAAAGCCCTGCTTGTCTGGCTCCGGCTACGGGCCGGAAAGGATACTCAAGCGTGACCGCCGGGCCCTTACCCGGCGGGCCGGAGTACACCTTTGCCAGCCGCTCGCACAGAGATTCACCGAGCCTGCTCTCCCCTGCTCGTGCCCGCTACCTGCTTCTCGTCATCGTCATGCTGCTGGGCGGTGCGTACGTGGGCCAGTACGTCGGCAATCAGGCCTGGGGGGAATCATGGATGGCGACGATGAGCGAATGCCTGAGCGGAGACATCAGAGGGGAGGCCGGGACGGGGGCCCGTCCGGACAGCGCGACCATTCAGCAGCAGAGTAGCGAGATCCAGCGCAATTATCAGCGGCAGTTACGGTGCACGGCCTTTGTCGAGCGGCGGAGAGCGCTGTCAAGCCTGGCCGGCGCCCTGTCGGTGCTGGCCCTGGGGGTGGTGCTGATGCTGCTGCTGCCCTACAGGTTGACGCGTCGAGCCGGGCCGTTCCAGCCGTTGCCCGCTTCCTGGGCCGCCCGTGTGGAATCGGCGGCCCAGGACATGGGCCTGCGGCGGGTGCCGGAAGTGTCCTTCGGGTCATTGCGGATGCACGAACCGTTCACAGCGGGACGCCCAGGGCGGCCGCGCGTGATATTGCCTCCGGGAATCCTCGCTCTGCCCCGGGAACAAGCTGACGCGATAATCCGTCATGAACTGGCCCATGTGCGTGCCGGTGACGTCACTCTGGTATGGCTGACGCGAGGAGTGTGGTGGGCACTCTCTCCTGTCCTGCTCATTCCACCGGCGATAATCTTCGGCCCATTCCTCAAGCTCTTCGTCGTAGCGCTGTTCACCGAAGCCGGCAGTGTGCCGGCGAAGCTCGAATTCATCGCCGGGTTCGTCATGGCGATGCTGCGCAATCCGCTCACAGTGGATTACGGGAGCCGGACGGTACTGCTGCTCGCCCTGGCGGCGACGGTCTCACTGGCCGTGCTGCGATCGCGCGAGCACGAGGCCGACATCGCAGCCGACCGTCGCTCCTCCGCTGACGCCCTCGCGAAACTGCTTCGTGTACAGCCTGCACCTCGCCGTTCCTGGTGGCGGCGTCTGACGGCGATTCACCCCACGCCCGCGCGCAGGCTGGCCGCGTTGAGTGATCAGAGCCTCGCACTGCACAGTCCCGCCATCGAAGCGTTCATGATCGCTTTGCTCGCGACCGTGGTGCTGCGCGACCTGGCCTCCTACCTTCCCTACGGCTTCGCTGACTCGTTCGGGGGACCTGTCCGGGTGGCCGGCTTGGTCGCCGGAGTCGTCCTCGCCCTTGGGTGGGGAGTGGCGCAGTGGCGCTCTGTCGCGGCCGCTCAGATCGGTGGCCGTGTGACTCGCACGCGATGGGTCACGCCGGCGATCTGCGGGGGCGTGCTGGCGGGACAGATAGTGTCCATCCGGAACACCGCCACCACCACTCTGCCGGTGTTCTGGACGTCGAACCTCCTGATGTTCGCCATCGTGCCGCTGGCGGTGGCCGGTGCGGGCGCATGCAGTATCGCCTTCGCGAGAAAGTGGAATCAGGTCCGCAGGACGGACCGCCTCACCCGAGGTGATTATCTGACTGCCGCAGCGGTCAATGTCATCCTTTTCACGAATGGGTTCTGGGCAGGCCTCGACCTCGCGACACACGTCAGTATCGGGTCGGGTCAGATCGGCGCTGCTCCCCACTGGGTCAACTGGATCAAGGCGTATCTGATCAGCGGTACATTGTCGAACAGGGAGACTTACGCTGCCGCGAGTTTCGCGCTGATCGCCTTGCTGGCCTGGTGGTGGACCCGGCGGACAGGCGCGATCGCGACGCACTCCTCACAGGTCGGTCATGACACGTCGGGTTTTCGCTCGAACGCGTCTTATGCGCTTTCGGTCCTCTTCATCAGTGGTGCGGCTGCTGCTGGGGCCTCGATCGTGCGCTGGTTTTTGACCTCTCCGGTGGAGCGAGGTTTCCCCGTCCATACCCTGCAGTTCGATCGCCTGGTATCTGTTTGCGCGGGTCTGGCCTGTCTTCTGGTCTTGGCGGCCTTGGAGGGCAAGGCCGGTCTGGTGTCCGGTGTCGCCGCGTCGGTAGTCGCCACGTCCCTGACGGCAACGATCGGTTGGTTGCACTTCGTCGGAGAATATTCTTCTCCGTTCGACGCCCTGCGATCTCAAGTGGAACCGGCACTCGGAATGATCGTTGTGGTCGTCCTGACCATAGGCATCCCCATGACGCTCCTGCGTTCCCGTGCGCCGTCCCATCGGCCGGTCGTGAGGCGCGCCGCCGTCGCGGCGGCGATGGTGACAAGCGCCCTCCTGGGGATCATGGTCGTGAATACCGGCGATCTGTTCCTTGTCTACCTATGATCCGGGGGCGGGTTTCTGGGCCAGGGGATGGGCCGGGTGGGGGTCGGGGGGGAGGTTGTCGTCGGGGAGGATGATCATGGTGGTGGGGAGGAGGACCACTGCTGTGGTGCCGCCGTAGGGGGAGCGGCGGAGGGTCACCTTGGCGTGGTGGCGGGCGGCCAGGCGGCTCACCACGAAGAGGCCGAGGCGGTCGCTGTCGGCCAGGTTGAACTCGGGGGGGTCGGCCAGGCGGTGGTTGATCTCCTCTTGGGCTTCCTCGGACAGGCCCAGGCCGCGGTCCTCCACCTCTATGGCGAAGCCTCGGCCCACCAGCTCGCCGCGGATCTGGACGCGGGTGCCGGGTGGGGAGAAGACGGTGGCGTTCTCGATGAGTTCGGCGAGGAGGTGGATGACGTCGGCCACGGCGGTGCCGGTGATGGCGGCGTCGGACATCGGGAGGACGGTGACTCTGGCGTGTTCCTCCACCTCGGCGACGGCGCCGCGGACGACGTCGTGGACGGGGACGGGGCGGCGCCAGGCGCGGCCGGCGGGGGCGCCGGAGAGGATGATCAGACCTTCGGCCTGGCGGCGCATGCGGGTCGTCAGGTGGTCGAGCCAGAAGATGTCGGCCAGCGTGTCGGGGGCGGTGGTCTTGCGCTGCATGGTGTCGAGCTGGGTGAGCTGGCGGTGCAGCAGGGACTGGTTGCGGCGGGCCAGGTTGCGGAAGACGTGGCTGACGCCGGTGCGGAGGTCGGCCTGGCCCACGGCGGCTTCGATGGCGGTGCGGCGGACGGTGGTGAGGGCCTGGGCGACGTCCTGGGCTTCCAGGGTGGTGCCGGTGATGACCACGGGGGGAGCTTCTGAGTCGACGTCCACGGCTTCGCTGTCGCGGAGTTTGCCCACCACGCGGGGGAGTTGCACGTCGGCGAGCTCCAGGGCGGCGCTGCGCAGGTCGGCCAGTTCCTGGGCGAGGCCGCGGCCCAGGCGGGCGGACAGGACGACGGCGATGAGGATGGCGATCAGGCCGAGGCCGCCGGCGGCGACGATCTGGGCGATCATGCCGGACGCGGTGGCGTCGGAGCGGGCGTTGAGCAGCGCCTGGCTGGCGCCGGTGAGGCGTTCCAGCCGGGGTCCCAATGCGTCGGCGAGGGACTGCCAGCCGTCCGCCGCCTCCGGCAGGCGCTCGCTGGCCAGCACCTGGCTCTCCAGCGTGGTGAGGCGCCGGTAGTCGGCCGAGTCGAGCAGCTCCTCGTAGGGGCGCCGCAGTTCGTCGTCGAGGGCGCCCACGCCGCGGTCGAGCAGCAGGCGGCGGCCGGCCACCATCTCGGCGAGCGCACGCCGTTCGTGGCCGGGCAGCGAGCCGCGCAGGACGGCGGCGGTGAGCAGCGCGTCCTGCTGGGACAGCAGCTCGCGGGACCGCACGACGGTCTGCAGCCCCGCGGCCTGCCGGTACAGCGCGATCTCCGGCACGGTGACGAGCCGGTCGTACATCGCGTACAGGGTGTCGGTGATCCGGGTGTACTCCTGGATCACCCGTAGCCGGTCCAGTATCCGCCCGTCCACGTCGCGCCGGATCCCGCCGAGGCCCTGCGCCTGCCGTTCCAGCTCGGTCACGTCCGCCAGCGTGTCGGGCCCGATGGCCGACAGGCCCTCAAGGGACGTGGCCCGCTGGTGGAACAGCGACACGGCCGCGTCGGTGCGTTCGCGGGCGTCCGCCAGCCGCCCGCCGTCCGGCACGCCGCTGCTCACGAAGAGGGCCGACAACCGGCGTTCCTGCTGGACGGCGCTCGCGAGGTTCGCGGCGGGCGTGGCGACCTGGTGGAACTGGGTGACCGCCCGGCGCAGCTCGAAGTAGTCCCCGACGATGTGCCCGGTGATGAACACCCACAGGACGGACAGCGCCGCGATGGGCAGGCACAGCAGGGAGTACAGCTTGAACCGGATCGTCCGCAGCCGCGCGGGAGGCACCGGCCGCCCCAGGGGGACGATCCGGCGTAACGCGGCGCCGAGGTCAGGGACGGGACGGGTGGCGCCCACGGCGCACCTCCGGGTGGGGGGTCATGGGATGTCCTGCGGGGGGTCGGTGGCGGGATGGACCCGCCCGGTGCCGGTGACGGTCGCGACGCACCGGCCGGGGCCGTCCGCGACCAGCGCGTCGTAGGGGTTGCGGCCGGCCGGGTCGACGGCGAAGACGGCGAAGTCGCACCGCGCCCCCGGCCCGAGCGTGCCGATGCGGCCGGGCCCGGTGCCGAGCCCGAGGGCGTGCGCGCCCCCGGCGGTCGCGGCCTCCACCAGCCGCCTGGACAGGTCGGGGGAGCGGTAGCCCTGCTTGAGGGCGAGGTCGCGCAGCAGCCGTACGTCTTCGAGCAGGTCCAGGGACGGCGCGGAGGCCAGGGAGTCGGTGCCGACCGAGATGGGGCCGCCCTCCTCCAGCAGCGCGGCGATGGGCGGGCCCTCCAGGCCGAGTGCCTGGTTGGAGCGCGGGCACAGCGCCACGCTGACGCCGCGTTCGCGCAGCAGCGCGCGCTCGTCGTGGTCGAGGTGCACGCCGTGCGCGACGTGGCACTCGGGCCCGAGCAGGCCGAGCGAGTCGAGGAACACCACGGGCCCCTTGCCGGTGCCGCCGTCGCGCAGGGTCTGGAAGTCGAACCCGAGGTCGCGCACCAGCCTGGCGATCGGCCCGGTGCCCGACACGGTGTACTCACGCTCGTGCACCGACTCCAGCAGGTGGATGTGCTGCCGCAGCCGGAACACGCGGGCCAGCACGGCGAGGTCGGCCAGCACCCCGGTGTCCAGGGTGTACGGGGAGTGCGGCGAGAGGCCGGGCACGCCGAAGTCGCGGATCCGGCCGGTCAGGCGGTCCCGCCCGGCGGCCGCCCAGGTGGCGTCGGTCTCGCCGAGCACCTCCAGGTACGCGACGCCGCCGAGGCCGCACTCGCCGAGCACGGGCAGCGCCTCCACGTCGGTCACCACGTCCGCCACGGCGGTGGTGCCGTGCCGCAGCGCGAGGCACGCCCCCTCGCGGGCGCTGGCCGCCCAGTCGGTGTCGGCGCTCGCGAAGTACACCGCGTCGAAGGCGCTGGACCACTCCTCGAACGTGCCGTGGGACTGCCGCCCCACCTCGGCCATCCGGGTGAACTGCAGGTGGGTGTGCGCGTTGACCAGCCCCGCCGTCATGACCCCCGGCCAGCGCATCTCCTCCGCGTCGGGATGGGTGGCCATGATCTCCCTGCGCGGCCCGGCCGCGAGCACCCTGCCGTGGCGCACGGCCACCGCCCCGTCGCGGATGGGCGGGCGGGAGATGGGGACGATCAGTGGTGCCGAGTGGATCACGGCACCCATACGTGCTCCGTCAGGCCGAGCACACGGGCGGCGACCATCCCCGCGGCGAGCGCGGCGAAACCGCCGAGCACCAGAAGGTCGGTCCGGTCGAACGCCAGCTCCCGCATCCAGGTGCGGTGCCTGCCGCCGAACCCGCGCAGGTCCATCGCGTTGGTGGTGTCCTCGGCGTCGATCAGCGCGTTGACGGTCACCGGGATGACCACCGGCCTGAGGGAGATCAGCCGTCTCAGCGGGTTGCGGCTGTGGCTGTGCTCATACCCCCTGACGCGCTGCGCGTCGATGGTCTCACGGAAGGCCGCCCAGGTGGACGGCAGGAACCGGAACGTGAGGTCCACACCGTAGGCGAGCCGCTGCGACAACCCGAGCCGCGCGAACGCCACACCGAGGTCGGAGGGCGCGATGTTGAACGCCACAGGGAACCCGACCATGGCGAGGGACACGTACCGCACGAGAAGCGTGGCGGCGTACGACAACGTCGCCCAGGTGATAACCGTACCGGTCAGGGGCACGGTGAACAGCTCGTCGCCCGTCGTGCGGGTGTCCGCGCCGGTCAGGACGCTGTTGGCGACCACGATCAGCGTGGAGAAGGTCAGCATGAAGGCCCAGTTGGCCCGTACCCCGCGCCACGGGATGCCCGCGGCGCGGTAGTACAGCAGCGCGACGACCGCGCACGCCAGCACGGCGCGCAGGTCGTCGATCCCGGCCACGGCCACGAGGTAGAGCGCGGGCACCACCAGCAGCACGCGGGGGTCGCGGCGGCTCAGGAAGGAGCCCGCGCCGAGGTAGCGGGGCGTGACATCCACCCGGTTACCGCCCGGTCCGCTTGGACAGCGGCTCCCAGATCGCGTCCAGCGCCGGGGTCAGCACGACGACGGCGATGGCGTTGGCGAGCAGCACGGGCACGTAGTTCAGGGTGACGAACGTCTCGAAGCTGATGCCCTGCAGCCAGATGTCGGTGACGACGAACAGCAGGCCGAGCGCCGTGGCGACCAGCGACCCGACCGCGGTCACCACCAGGCGCAGCGCCTCGCCGGCGATCGGCGGGACGTAGGCGAAGATCAGCCCGGCGAACGCGCCCACCAGGCCGTTGGCGACGCTCCAGTTCCAGTACGTCAGGCCGGACCCCTGGATCAGGTCGATGATGACGTTGCCGACGAACCCGACGAAGAAGCCCGCGATGACGCCGAACCGCTTGCCGAAGAACGGCACGAGAGCGAACGCCGGCCGGACCGTGACGTTCTGCGTGCCGGGGATGATGAAGCTGAACAGGCCGAGCACGGCGTACAGCGCCGCGCCCACCGCCCCGAACACGACCGTGCGGGACGATATGGCGAACAACGGCTCACGCGGCGCCGTCGCGCCCGCGCTTTCTGGTTTCATGAAGTGGTTCCTTCCTGGGGGGTGGGGTGGAACGTGTGAGGGACGGCAGGCCGCGCGCCAGATCGAACGGGTGGGGCAGGTCCTCCGCCCCGGGCAGATGCTCGCGGACCGCCCGCACCAGGCTCGTCGCCCGCAGCCCGGCGCCCGACCAGACGTCGGCGGCGCGGGCCAGCGCGGCCGGCGCGGCGTCCGCGACCACACGGCCGCCGTCCACCACGACGACACGGTCGGCGTACGTCAGCGCCAGGTCGACGTCGTGGGTGATGAAGTAGACGCTCTCCACGCCGCCCGTGGCGAGCGCGTGTCCCATGAACTCGGTGGTGGTGCGCAGATCCTGCCCGGCGGTCGGCTCGTCGAGCACGAGCGTGCGGGGGCGCATGGCCAGCGCCAGCGCCACGGTCAGGCGGCGCTGCTGGCCGAACGACAACGTGCGCGGCGGCCGGTCCAGGATGTCCTTCTCGCGGTCCAGCAGCATGGCCTTCAGCACCGTGGCCGACTCCTCGGCGATCCGCGCGTCGTCCCAGCCGAGGTTGCGCGGCCCGAACGCGAGCTCCTGGCGCACGGTGGGACTGAACAGCGCCTGCCCGGGGTTCTGGAAGACGTACCCGAACGTCGTCGCCAGGCTGAGCACGGTCCGCTCGGCGACGGGGGCGCCGTCCACCAGCACCTCGCCGGCCCGCGCGGTGATGAGCTGGACGGCGGCGCGCAGCAGCGTGGACTTGCCGGCGCCGTTGGGCCCGAGCACCGCCACCCGCTCGGTCGCGCCGAGCGCCAGGTCCACGCCGGACAGCACGGTACGCGCGCCGTACCCGAGGCTCGCCCCGCGGTATTCGAGGCGCGGCACGTCGCCCGGGGCCTCGGCGCGCGGCGGTGGCGCCGGGGCGGGCGGCAGGTCGGCGGCGCGGTCCACGAGGGTACGGAACGGCAGCTTGACGTGCCCGATCGGCGCCACCCGCAGGAAGCCGTCCACCGGCCCCTGGTAGCGGGCCGCGCCGTCGTCGAGGTACAGCACCTCGGTGGGGGAGTACTCCAGGATCTCCTCGACGCGGTGCTCCACCACGACCGCGGCGCCGCCCTCGCGCACGAACCGCCGCACCTCGCCCATCAGCCGCGCCCCGGCCGCCGGGTCGAGGTTGGCCAGCGGCTCGTCCACGACGACGACCTTGGGCCGCATGGCGAGCACCCCGGCGAACGCCACCATCTGCAGCTCGCCGCCGCTCAGCTCCGCGGTCGCCCGGTCCAGCAGGTGGGTGATCCCGGCCCGATCGGCGACCTCGCCGATCCTGCGCCTGATCTCGGCGCGCGGCAGCCCGAGGTTCTCCGGCCCGAACGCGATCTCGGCCGTCACGGTGGTGCCGACGATCTGGGTGCGCGGGTCCTGCAGCAGGGTGCCGACCACCGCGGACCGCTCACGGATGCTCTGGCCGGCCGCCGGCCGCCCGCCGATCAGCACCTCGCCGGTGACCTCGGCCCGGTAGGAGTGGGGGATCAGCCCGTTGACCAGCCGCAGCAGGGTGCTCTTGCCGCAGCCCGACGGCCCGCTCACCAGGGTGAGATCACCCGGCCGCACGGTGAGGCTCACCGGCCCGAGCGCGGCGCGTCCGGTGGAGAGGTAGCGGACCCCGGCGTCACGGACCTCGATGAGCGTGGTCACGACACCGCCCCCCTCCTCCGGCGTGCGGATCGATGTCCGTAGGAGATTAAAGGGGAGATCATCACCTCGTGCAATGAGCAGGCAGGATACGGAATTCGCCGACCCGGATGACCGATTACCGGTTTTCGGCGCGCTCAATCCCAGGTCTATGAGAATGGAACGGTAAAACGATGACAGCCGGGTTTCGGACACATGTCGGGGGCCACCGCCACACGTGCCGCGGTAACCGGAATTTCCCCCTCAAGCGGTGAGTGAGAGCAAGTGCCCGCCCGCTTTCCTGGCCTCGTCGATGCTACGCCGGAACACCCGCTCGATCTCCCCGGCCTGCTCGCCGAGCCGCCCGATCGGCGCGGCGGCCGGCTGCTCCACGGCGCTCTGCGCCACCAGCCGCTGGTACTCGCCGGTGCGCTCCCGAAGCACCCCGAGCTGCCGGTAGGCCCGGTAGACGGCGTCGGCCCGCCGCACCTCGCGGGCGTACGCCTCCAGCACCTCCACCCGCGCGGCGAGCGCGCGGCGGGCCAGGTCGAGCGCACGGTCGTACGGCTCGAACACCTCGGCGATGTCGCCGGGCAGGTCCTTCGGCACGATCCGCTCGTGCTCGGCGCCGGCGCGGGCGAGCTCGGCCAGGCGCACTCCGAGGTGCCACAGCTCGGCGGGCAGGGTGACGGCGTTGTCGATGTCGTCGAGCAGGCGGTCCCGGTTGATCCGCGAGCCGAGCACCTCGCCCACCGCGGCCTGCGCCCGGGCCAGGAGTTCGCGGCCCCCGGCGTCCAGGTCGGACGGCAGCACGAACCGGTCGGCGTGCCGGGCCGCCACCCGCAGCCGGCGCCGCGCCGCGCGGGCCCCGGGGTCGGCGGCCAGCGCCTGCACGCCTCCGACGCAGACCAGCGCCGCGCCCATGGCGAACATGCCCCACGGCCCGGTGAAGATCAGCCCGAGCAGCAGGAACAGGCTGACGATCATCAGGATGGCCGGGCTCGGGCCGGGCGGCGGCGGCCGCACCCCGGAGCGCGCCAGCCGCAGCGCTTCGGGACCGTCGCGCAGCACGCGGGCGACGTCGGGCGGGAGGGCGGGAGCCAGAACCGGTACGGGCGGCGGCACCGCACGTTCCACGTGACCTCCTTCGCCAGAGGCGGCCGGGGCCGATCACGCCACAGCGGGGGCGTCGTGCGGGCCGAGGCGGTCGCCACGTGGTGGACATGTCCTTTTCAACACTGTGCCTCTGACAACATTCCCTGTGTGGACATATAACGCATATACGCTGGAGAGTGATGAACGAACTAACGCGGTGGATAGATCTGGACGGCGCCGTCAACGTGCGGGACCTCGGTGGTCTCCCCACGGTGGACGGCGGCACGACGAGGTTCGGCCGGGTGCTGCGCGGCGACAACCTCCAGGACCTCACGGCGCCCGACATCGAACGGCTCCTCGGGGAGCTCAAGCTCCGCGACGTGATCGACCTGCGCTCCCACGCCGAGGTGAACCTCGAAGGCCCCGGCCCCCTCACCCGGGTGCCCGACGTGACCATCCATCACCTGACGTTGTTCGCCGAGGGCGGCCGGTACACCGACGTGGAGGCCGACACCTCCCGCGCCCCCATGAGCGGCACCGCCGAGGCCGAGGCCCGCGAGGCGGCGGCCCGCATCGACGCCGAACGGGTGCTGCCGTGGCAGGGCCGCCACGAGGACAAGGTGGCCGAGGCCAGGGTCGTCGGCTTCTACAGCGCCTACCTGCGCGACCGGCCCGACTCGGTGCTCGCGGCGCTGCGGGTGCTGGCGTACGGCGACGGCGCGGCGCTCGTGCACTGCGCGGCCGGCAAGGACCGCACCGGCGTGGTGTCCGCTTTGGCGCTGTCGGTGGCGGGCGTCACCCGCGAGGCCATCGTGGCCGACTACGTCGCGACCGGCGACCGGCTGGAGCCCCTGCTCGGCCGCCTGCGGAGCAGCGCCACCTACCGCGACGACCTCGACTCGCGTCCCGCCGACAGCCACCGGCCGCGGCCGGAGTACATGGAGTTCTTCCTGGACTCCCTCGACGCCCACTACGGCGGCCCGCTCGGCTGGCTCGACCGCAGCGGCTGGACCCCCGGCGACGCGGCCGCGCTGCGCTCCCGCCTGCTCGACTGACCCCCTCGGCCCGCCCGGCGGCGGGGGGCAGGACCGCCGGACCGTCCAGCCACTCCCGCGCCGGCCGGCCGGTCAGGAGTCGCTCTCGTCCCGCTCGGCCAGGAAACGCTCGAATCTCGCGCCCGCCGGCCGGTCAGGAGTCGCTTTCGTCCCGCTCGGCCAGGAAGCGCTCGAACTGGGCCGCCAGCTCGTCGCCGGTGGGCATCGGGGTGGGTTCGGCGGCCATGAGGTTCTCGTGCTCGGCGCCCGCGGTGAACGCGTCGTACTGCTGCTCCAGGCCCTGGATCGCGGTGGAGAGCTCCTCGGAGGCGACGATCTGCTCCTCGATCTCCGCCGTGGTCTTCTCGGCCGCCTCCCGGAGGTTCTCCATCGGGAACACCAGCCCGGTGCTGCGGGTGACGGCCTCCAGTGCGGTCACCGCGGCCCGCGGGTACTCCGCCTGCGCGAGGTAGTGGGGGACGTGCACGGCGTACCCGAGGGCGTCGTGGCCCCGGGCGCCGAGGCGGAACTCGATCAGCGCGGCCGCGCTGCCCGGCACCTGGATCTTGCCGAACGGGCTGCCGGGGCCGGTGATCAGCTCGGGCTTGGTGCCGTGCGTGGTCACGCCGAGCGGCCGGGTGTGCGGGGCCGCCATGGGGATGCCGTGCATGGTGACCAGCTTGCCGATGTTCAGCCGGGTGGCCAGCGTGCCCACGGCCTCGGTGAACAGCTCCCACTCGCGGTCGGGCTCGGGGCCGGTCATCACCAGGAAAGGCGTGCCTGTGGTGTCGTGGGTCAGCCGCACCACCAGCTCGGGGGACTCGCAGTCGATCCACCGGTCGGTGTCGAAGGTCATGATCGGGCGTCGCGACCGGTAGTCGAGAAGGCGGTCGACGTCGAACGTCGCCACGACCCGGTGCTCCAGTTCGGCGAGCAGGTGGCCCACGGCGAGCCTGCCGGCTCCTCCCGCGTCCACGAAGCCCTCAAAGTGGTAGAGCAGCACCGGATCGCTCAGCTCGGGCACATCGCCGCTGAGCCGGTAAAGATCCGTCGGGTCGAACACTTGGTCCCAGCCTTTCTGTCGTCCTTGAAGAGAGAACCTATGGGATGCGCCGTCGATTCCGCCGGGCGAGTCCTCAGGTGCCCGTGACGGGGGGCGGCACGCCCGGCGGGCCGGCCACCGGGGGCCGTCTCGGCCCGGTGGCGTGGCGGCGGGCCGTGGGCCGGGTCCCGGCCGGAAACCGTGAATGGCCCGTGGTGGAAAACACCGGGCGGGAAGCGAGCGGGGGGTGTCCGTCCGCCTGGCGTACTGTGGGAAATGCCAGGTCGTGGGGGTGGGGAGCGATCCGGGGGTGAAACGGGCGGCAACTCGTTGTAGTTGCTGTGCATTTTTATTGCCATGATATGGAGATGGCTGAAATAGCGCCGTCCGGGCTTGTTCTCCCGCGTCTGTCGTGCCCGTTCCCCAGCCTCATCAACCCGCACGTGAGCCAGGTGGACCGGGAGACCTTCTCGTGGCTGGTCGCCAGCCGCATGATCAGCGACCCGGCCGAGCTGGACCGCTACCGGGAGGCGGCGTACGGCTGGCTGGGTGCCCGCACCTACCCCTACGCCGAGCCGGAGGCGCTGCGCCTGGTCACCGACTGGTGCGTGTGGCTGTTCGCCTTCGACGACGCCTTCTGCGAGTCCGACCGGCGGGCCGCGGAGATCGCGCGGGCGCTGCCGCAACTGCTCGGCGTGCTGGACGACCTCTGCGTCGGCGAGGAGGCGCGCGACCCGTTCGCCCGCGCCCTGCTGGACGTCACGCTGCGCGTCGCGGAGGCCGGCAATCCCGACCAGCTCGACCGCTGGCGGTGGGTCACCAAGGACTACCTGTTCGCCCAGGTGTGGGAGGCGGCCAACCGCGAGGACGACATCGTGCCCACCTACGGCGACTACATCTTCATGCGCCGCAGGACCGGCGCCATGCTCACCGTCTTCGCGCTGATCGACCTGGCCACCGGCGCCCCGCTCACGCCCGCCGAGTGGCGCCACCCCGACACCCGGGCGATCACCCAGCGGGCCAACGACGTGGTCGTCTGGGACAACGACCTGCTGTCCTACGCCAAGGAGCGTAACGGGGTGAACGGCCGCAACAACCTGGTCAGCGTGTTGTCGTGCCACCGGCACCGTTCCATCCAGGACGCGATGAACCACGTCGGCCGGATGCGCGACGAGGCGATCTGCGCCATGCAGGAGCTGCGCGTGCGGCTGGAACGGCTGGCGTCCCCCGCGGTGGACGCCTACGTGCGAGGTCTCGAGCACTGGATCAGCGGCAGCATCGCCTACTCGCTCACCAGCAGCCGCTACACCCGGGCGTGGCAGTCCCGCGCGCACCACCGCCATCGTCACCACCACCACACCTGACTCCGCCGGCCCTGCCCGCCGCCCCGGTGGCGGCGGGTCAGCCGACGGTCACCTCGGGCGCGTCGATCTCGCCCATGGCGTAGCTGACGGCCTCCTCGAAGTTCATCGTGCCGCCGTGCTGGTACGCCGCGACGAACGCCTCCTCGCCGAGGAGGCGCTTGCACTCCTTCACGCACGCCTCGTGCTCGGTGCCGAAGAACGGCGAGCCGAACAGCGGCAGCCCGAACAGCTTCCAGTTCGCCTGCGCCGCGCCGAGGATGCGCGCCGCCCGCACCCCGTCGCCCTGGTCGGCGGCGAGGCCCGAGAGGGTCTCCATGGCCAGCACCGCGCCGAGCACGTCGTGGAAGTGCCGCTTGATGCGCAGCGCCTCCTGGGCGTTCAGCACGGCCTGCTCGGTGCGGCCGGTCATGCGCTCGATGGTCGCGGTCGCCCAGATGGCGTACGAGCGCAGCCACAGCTCCCCGCGCTCGGTGCAGAGCTGGCGGCAGTCGCGCAGCAGCGACTCGGCCTCGGCCAGCTCGTTCTGCTGGGTCAGCACCACGGCGAGCTCGGCGATGGCGGGCAGCAGCCCGGGGTTGAGCTCGCGCCCGCTGCGGTGGAACTCGATCGCGACGCCGAGCAGCGCGGTGGCCTTGTGCAGATCGCCCTGCAGGAACGCCACCGTGCCCTGCATCTTGGTGGCGAGGATCACCGCGATCGAGTCGCCGACCCGCACGGCGTCGGAGGCGCACTGCTCGGCGGCCTCCAGCGCCGCCTTGGTGTCCCCCTGGGCGTTGCGGACGTAGGCGAGCACCCACAGGGCCTTGCACCGTTCCTTGCTCGGCTCCGTGCAGGCGTGCAGCGCGCGCTCCAGGTACAGCCGGCCCTCACGGGCGAACCCGCAGGCCACCCACATGAACCACAGTGAGGACAGCAGCTCCAGGCCGGTGCGCGCCTCCTGCGCGTCGCGCAGGCAGTAGTCGAGCGCGGCCCGGATGTTGTCGTGCTCCTGGCGCATGCGGCTGAACCAGTACACCTGGCGCGGGCCGGACCAGGCGTGCTCCCCGCGCTGGGCGACCTGCAGGTAGTAGTCGCGGTGGCGGCGCCGCACCCAGTCGCCCTCGCCGAGCTTGTCCAGCCACTCCTTGCCGTAGTGGCGCAGCGTGTCGAGCAGCCGGTACCGCACGCCGACGCGCTCGTTGCCGCTGAGCAGGATCGACTTCTCGACCAGGCCCGCCACGAGGTCCACGATGCGCTCGGCGGGGAGGTCCTCGCTGGCGCAGACGTACCGGACGGCCTCCAGCTCGAAGTCGCCCGAGAAGATCGACAGCCGGGCCCAGAGCAGCCGCTCGGCGGGCTCGCACAGCTCGTGGCTCCACCCGATGGCGGCGCGCAGCGTCTGGTGGCGCGGCAGCGCGGTGCGGCTGGCGCCGGCCAGCAGGCTGAAGCGGTCGGTCAGCAGGGCGAGGATCTGCTCCACCGACAGGGCGCGCAGCCGCACCGAGGCCAGCTCGATGGCCAGCGGGATGCCGTCCAGCCGCCGGCACAGCTCGGAGACGGCCGTGATGTTGTCCTCGTCCACCACGAACTCCGGCACGACGGAGGTGGCCCGCTCGGCGAACAACTGCACCGACTCGTTGACGAAGGGGCTCTCGGCGGCGTCCTCGCCGGGCACCCGCAGCGGGGCGATGGGGATGGACTGCTCGCCGGGCACGCCGAGGGACTGCCTGCTGGTGGCGAGCACCCGCACCCGCGGGGCGTCGCGCAGCACCCGGTCGATCAGCTCGGCGCACGCGTCGATCAGGTGCTCGCAGGAGTCGACGACCAGTAGCAACTGGCGGGGGGACAACCATTCGGAGAGCGTCTCGGCCTCCGGGCGGGCCGACTGGTCGGGGATGCCGAGGGCGCTGTTCACCGCGTGCCGCACCATGGTGGGGTCCTGCAGGCGGGACAGATCGACGTACCAGACGCCGTCGGGGAACTGGTGGCTCACCTGGTGGGCGGCGCGGAGCGCGGTGCGGGTCTTGCCGACGCCGCCGATGCCGGTGATCGTGACGAGGCGGGCGTCCTGGAGACGCTGCCTGACGGTGGCGAGCAGCCGGTCACGTCCGACGAAGCTCGTCAGCTCCGCGGGTAAGTTGCCCTCTCTGCGCCATCCTGCGGGGGTTGCCATGGCCGCCTCACGGGTCTCGTCCCGGCCTGCTTTGCTGCCCGCATCGTACCTGTGTCCCGTCCCCACTGTCCCGGTCGTCGGCCGCCTCAGATGTCCCGCATAACAGGTGCCGACCAGCTACTTCGTACGGATTTGCGTGGGTTTTTCCGGGGGGACGATCAGCCGTGTCCCGGCCCGCGTAGCATGGTCCCCGTGACTGTGCGCGAGCCGGATGACCTCCGTCCGGTGGACCTCTTCGACGAGGGACTGCCGGTGCTGCCCGACCAGACGAGCGACGACACCGACTCCGGGTGGGGCGAGTGGCGCTCCTCCGACGACGTCTCGCGTTTCCTGGAGGAGCGCCCGCCGCACTGGGACTGACCGGGCACGACACGGCCCGGGAGGCGGGCCGCCTCCCGGGCCGTGGAACCGCCGGGGTGACTCCGGTCAGGCGCTCGGGGACGCGCCGTTCATCGACAACACCGGGGCCGCGGGCTCGGCGCGCTCGGATTCGGCGTCGGAGCCGTCGGGGACCACGATGGCGGGGAAGGTGCCGGTGTCCACGATGCCGTGCTCCCGGTAGGCCGCCTCCAGGATCGCGTGCGCCCGGGGCTCCAGCTTCCACAACGCGCGGTACTCGCGGGCGGTGGCCAGCGACAGGCCGGTCTCCCTGGCGATGTCGGCGGCGCGGGGCACGAACCTGCGCTCGATCTGCTTGTCCCAGTACGCCCGGGCGGCCCGCAGCAGCGCGGCCCGCTGCGCGGTGTCCACCACAGGGGCGGACTGGTGCATCATCTCGGGCTCCTCGTCGTCGTCCGGGTACGACCGGCCGGGCGTGTCCCCCACCGGGGGCAGCGCGTGCGGGCCGCCGGCCCGCTGTTGCTGCTGCTCCTCCTCCTGCTCGGGCTCCCACGGCACCGGCGGGCGCAGGTCGATCAGCGCGCTGGTGTTGTACAGGGCGCCGATCTGGGACAGCAGGGCCTCCTGCCGCGCCGGGTCGACCGCGAGGCCGGTGTGCTCCACGGCCTGGTCCATCACCCGGTCCAGCTTGGCGAGCGCGACCCGCATGCGGCGGTCGGAGGCGCCGGCCTCACGCAGCGCGCGGGCCCGCTTGGCGGCCAGCGCGACCCGGGTGAGCCTGCGGTGCGCGTCCACCTCGGTGACCGTGCGGTCGCTGACCTCGGCCAGGCCGAGACGCACCATCGCGCGCTCCGGGGTGAACCGCCACTTGATGCGGGACCGGCCGGTGATGCGGTGCCGCTCGATGGCCATGCCCCGCTCCCACAGCCACGCGGCGACCAGCGGGGCCGCCAGCCGGAAGATCGCCTCGGCCATGCTGCGGGCGTCCAGGCTGGACAGCACGGCCGACAGGCCGGTGAGCACCCACACGGCGATGCCGTCGATGCCCGCGGAGTAGTTCTCGCGCATGTTGCGCCGCGCGCGCACCGCGCTGGTGATGACCGCGACCTCGATGAAGGCGAACAGCAGCAGGCGCAGCGGCCCGTCGAAACCGAGAACGTCACCGGAGAATCGCCACATGCCCTGTGCCGACACCCCCGTGGCGATGCAGGCGGCGACGATGGTGAGGATGTCCTCGGCGGGGCGGTTCGCCGCGAACCGGCGGAAGGTGGTGGCGCCGGCCCGGTACGCGGCCCGGAGCGCGATGTACGCGAGGACCAGCAGGATCAGGGCGAAGACGCAGATGACGGCCGTTCCGACCGGATTGTTCGACGCGAAAGTGGTTATCTGATCAATGGGGGGCATCAGTCACTGTCCGTCATGCTCGATATCCGACAGGATTTTACCGAGAGGATCATCGCAGAACATCGGTCCCGATGTTCCGCGAACCCACATCGACCACACAGAAAGTATCGGATCACCGCTGTCCCGTAGGCACCGGTGGTTCAGGAGACGATGTCCTTGCGGCGGAAACGGCGGAACGCCAGGGCGATGAGGATCACGGCGTACGTCACCGACAGTGCGGTGCCCCTGATCATGCCGCTCCAGTCGAGCTCGGGCACCAGGGCGTCCAGCCAGGCGGTGTTCCAGAACGTCGGCAGGAACTCGCGCAGGCCGCCGAGGGCCTCCACGGCCTGCAGGATGGTGCTCACGATGACCAGCCCGACCGCGCCGCCGACCGCGCCGAGAGGCGAGTCGGTGCTCACCGAGAGCAGGAACGCCAGCGCCGCCACGACGAGCTGGCTGACCAGCGCGTAGCCGATGACGATGCCGAAGCGCGGCAGCACCGCGGCGGCCGGGATCACGTCCCCCGTGCCGGGCAACTGGACGTCGTTCCACCCGAAGGCGACCGTGCCCGCGAGCAGCGCCATCAACGGCAGCGCGATCACCGCGACCGCCGAGTAGCCGAGCGCGACGATCAGCTTGTGGCGCAGCAGACGGCCGCGGGGCACCGGGGCGGCCAGCAGGTAGCGCAGCGACGACCAGTTGGCCTCGCTCGCCACCGTGTCGCCGCAGAACAACGCGACCGCGACCACCAGCAGCAGGGACGCCGACACCGACAACACGAACGCGGCGAAGTTCAGGCCGCCCTGGGTGGCGAGGTCGGACAGCCGGAAGCCGCCCGGCCGGGCCGGCGCGGGGCCGAGCGCGAACGCCACCACGAGGATCCACGGCAGCGCCAGCAGCAGGCCGAACATCACCATGGTGCGGCGCCGCTTGAACTGCCGCACCACCTCCACCCGCAGGGGCAGCGTGCGCCCGGGGGCGTACCCGGGGCTCACCGCGCCGTCCGTCCTGGTGCCGGCCATCGCCTCTCCTGTGCGCGTCATGATCTCTCCTGGATCAGGTCGAGGAAGACCTCTTCCAGGCGGGCCTTGTGGCCGTTGGACGAGGTGGCGCCGACCAGCAGGTCGGACACCCGGCCCGCGGCGACCAGGCGGCCGCGGTGCATCACCACGACGTGGTCGCAGACCTGCTCCACCTCGGCCAGCAGGTGGCTGGAGACGATCACGGTACGGCCGTCGCGTGCGTACCGGGTCAGCACCCGCCGCATCTCGGCGATCTGCGGCGGGTCCAGGCCGTTGGTGGGCTCGTCGAGCACGAGCAGGTCCGGCAGGCCCAGCATGGCCTGGGCGATGGCGAGCCGCTGCCGCATGCCCTGGGAGTAGGTGCGCACCGGGCGCTCCAGCGCGTCCCCGAGGGCGGCGATCTCCAGCGCCTCCGCCATGTGGGCGTCGCCCTCGGGGCGTCCGGTGGCCCGCCAGTACAGGCGCAGGTTCTCGCGGCCGGACAGGTGGGGCAGGAAGCCGGGCCCCTCGACGAAGCAGCCGAGGCGGGACAGGACGGGGGCGCCCGGGGCGACCGGGTGGCCGAACACCCTGATCTCGCCCGCGTCCGGGTGGATGAGGCCCATCAGCATGCGCATCGTGGTGGTCTTCCCGGCGCCGTTCGGCCCGAGCAGGCCGAGCACCTGGCCGCGCTCCACGCGGAACGACAGGCCGTCCACGGCGAGCTCGCCGTCCCGGTACCTCTTGGTCAGCCCGGTGATCTCCAGCGGCACCTCCGCGTCGCCCGGCCGCCCCTGGGACGCGCGGCGGCGGCCGACGAGCAGGACGAGCGCGGCGATCACGGCGGCCGCCAGGGGAAGAACCCAGACGGTCCAGCTCACGCCGCCCCCGGTGAGACGCAGGGACGGGTCGGTGGGGACCGTGACGACCGGGTCGGCCAGCGAGACGCGGTGCACCGCCGGGTCGGTGTCGGCGGTGAAGCCCATGTCGGTGGTGCTCACGGCCACCCGCAGCCGGTGGCCGGCGGCGAGGCGGTGGTCGATCGCCGGCAGGGTGACCGTGACGGGAGTGCCCTCCTCGGTGGCCGTCACGCGGAACGGCGCGACGAGCCCTTGGGGGAGCAGCGGCCGGGGACCGCCCACGTCGTAGACCTTGGCGAACAGGGACACCTCGCCCGTGCCGCGCACCCGCAGCCGCACCACGGGGGACCCGGTCACCTGCAGCGACCCGGCCAGCGGCGCGGAGTCGAACACCGCGACCTGCCCCGGCATGTCCAGGGACGCCGCCACCCCCGTGGCGCCGCTGAGCAGCGCGCCGAGCCCCGGCACCGACGACAGCGCGGCGGGCGAGCCTCCCGGGGGCGTCGCCACCTCCTGCTCACCCCCGTCGAGCCGCACCGGCACCGGCTTGGTGCCCGACAGCCCCGGGTAGCGGTCGCCGGCCGCGTGCTCCAGGACCGGCCGCCGGGTACCCGGATCACGCCCCCCGTCCCGCGTCACGGTGAACGCGTCCCCGCTCACCCCGGTGTCCTTCTTCAGCCACCGCTCGAACCAGCCCACCGTACGGTCCGTCACCCACTCCGGCTCCCCGTCCCCGCCGTCGTGCCCGCCGTCGAACCACGCCACCTCCACCGGCGCCCCCGTCGCGGCGATCGCCCGCGCGTTGGCGTCCGCGTGCGCGATCGGGAAAAGCGAGTCACGTTTCCCCTGGATGAGCAGCGTAGGCACCCGAATCCTGCCCCGCACCGACACAGGACTGGACGCCCGCAACACCCGCACCGCCTCCGGCGTCGCCCGCCCGCTCTTCGCCACCTGCAGATAAAGATCACAGATCCCCGGCAGGAACCGCCCGCACTGCGCATCCCGCCCCGCCCTATCCCCGGCCCCCGGCGAGACGGTCGGGGTGGGCACCGCACCGGGAGACCCCGCAGAGATGGAGCCGTCCGCGGGAGCGTTCCCATCGGACGGTGCGCCGGAGGGTCCGGGTGAGGGGGCGGCGGCGAGGCCGGGGCCGCCTGGGGCGAGGGGGGAGTCGCTCGCGCGGCTGAAGAACAGTGCGGCCCACATGCGCTTGAACACGCCGTTCTCCGGGCCGCGGCCGGAGGCGTCGGGGAACAGGGCGTCCGCGAGGTCGTACCACGTGATCTGCGGCACGATCGCGTCGATCCGCGCGTCATAGGCCGCCGCCATCAGCGAGATCGCGCCGCCGTAGGAGCCGCCCGCGGCGCCGACGCGGGGGTCGCCAGGGGCGTCGAGCAGCACCTCGGGCCGTTCGGCCAGCCAGTCGACGAGCTGGCGGACGTCCTTGACCTCGTAGTCGGGCGAGTTGAGGGCGATCTCACCGGTGGAGGCGCCGAAGCCCCGCGCCGACCACGTGAGCACCGCGTACCCCCGATCGGCCAGCGACTCGGCCTCGGTGCGCACGCTGCGCTTGCTGCCGCCGAACCCGTGCGCCAGCAGCACGGCCGGCGCCTTCCCCCCGCCCGCGGGCGGGAAGAACGTCGTGTCGATCGTGACCCGCTGATCGTCCCGCGGCCCGTCCACCACCGCGATCCGCTGATCGACCCCGCGCGGCGCCCCTCCCGAAGGCCACAGGACCCAGACCCCGGCCCCGGCCGCCAGCACCACCACGACGAGCAGCGCCGCCGTCCGCCTCCCAGCGAGCTTCATGCCGCGAGCCTACTGACGCCACCTGAGAGATCGCTGAGCCGCCACCCCGGCGTGGCGCTCAGCGTCGGGCGGATCGCTACGGCAGGACGCCGGCGTACCGCGGTCTCCAGGTGGGGACGGTGGGCGAGTCCTGGGACCCGTGGCGTGCGCCGCCTGAGGGAGGACGTGCGTGCTGTGCGAGGAGGGGCGTTGTGGTGCGGGAACGGTCCGTTATCAGGGAAGTCCCTGATTGCGGAGGATGTGCTGGGGCGGGCATCATTGCTACGCGTGAATGAAGGCACGCGTTTCAAGACCACGGCCGGTCCGGTCAAGGGCAGGGTCACTCGGGCGGTCGAGTGGGCCACGCCCTACTGGACGCGGGGCAGCGCGGGCCGGGAGACCCCGCCCGACCTGGTGCGGGTGCTGTACACGGGGTGGATCGTCGCGTTCGCGCTGAAGGTGCTCGGGGCCTCGTGGGACGTGTCCTGGCACTTCAAGTGGCTGCGGGACGATCTGGCGCCTCCTCACCTGCTGAACAGCGCGGGCACCGCCATCGTGGTGGCGCTCACCATCGTGCACTGGTACACGGGGTACGGGGTGGACCGGGTGGCGCAGCGGCTCATCCAGTGGGGCACCGTCGTGTTCCTCGTCGCGGTGCCGCTGGACCTGATCAACCACCGGGTGAACGGGCTCGACATCACCTCGTGGAGCCCGTCCCACATGCTGCTGTACATCGGGACCGCTTTCATGATCGCCGGTGTGGCCCGCGGGTGGTACGTCAGCGCCCCGGAGGGGCGTAGCCGTCCGGTCATCCTCGGCGCGTTCTTCGTCTACTTCCTGGAGAACCTGCTGTTCCCGAGCGAGCACCAGGAGTACGGCATCCTGGAGCTCGCCTCCTGGGACCGCGGCACCCCCTACGCCGAACCCAGTCTCATCAACTTCGCCGCCGAGCAGATGGGCCGCGCCGTCGACCGCGGCATGATCGAGAAGTTCTCCCTTCCCGTCGCCGACTGGGTGTACCCCGTGTGGTACGGCGTCGCCGCCGTCCTCGTGCTCGTGGCCGCACGCAAACTGGTCGGCCTGCGCTGGACCGCCACCGCCGTCGCGGCCGTCTACGTCACCTACCGCGCCGTCATCTGGCCCCTGCTGGTCCTCGGCGGCTTCCCGCCGTCGGCCGTGCCCTTCTTCCTGGTGATCGCCGCGATCTGCGTGGACGTGGCCTTCCTGATCCCCTGGACGTTCCCGCGCGCCGTCCTCGGCGCCGTCCTCACCACCGTCGGCGTGTACGGCGGCCTGACCCTCCAGGACCGCGTGCTGGAGGCCCCCCCGTTCCTCATGGCCTCCGCCCCCATCGCCGCCGCCGCCGTGGCCGTCACCTGGCTGGCCTTCGAGTGGTGGCACTCCAGAACCCCCCGCCGCGGCGCCGTGGCCCCCGACCCCACCCCGGCCCCCGCCACCGATCCCGTGACGTCGTAACCCCGGCAGCTCAGGGGCCGCGTGGCGGGGTGGGCCGCGGTCAGGCCACCGGGGGGCTGGGGTGGGCCGCGTCAGGCCACCGGGGCTCTGGTGAGGGCCACCGCCACGCCGTAGGCGAGGCCCATCATGGTGAGTTCCAGCGTGGCCCAGGCGGCGAAGGCCCCGGGGCGGCGGGCCTGGAGCGCGGGGATCAGGCGCCACCGGATGGTGGCGCCTGCCACGGCGATGGCGGCGGCCAGGACGGTCTTGACGAGCACCAGGCGGCCGTAGTGGGTGGTGAGCAGGGAGCCCGGCAGGGACGTGGTGGGGGAGAGCGCCAGTTCCACCAGGGCGTTGAACAGGCCGGACAGGGTGACCACGATCAGGGCGGCGGTGGCCAGGCGGGAGAACCTCGGCAGGGCGCGGGGGAGCAGGTCGCGGTCGGCCGGCAGCAGGACGGCGAGGGCCAGGAGGCCGCCGGTCCACGCGGAGGCGCCGATGACGTGCAGTTCCATCGAGACCATGCTGAGGTCGTGCCAGTACCAGTTGCTCGCGTGGCCGCTGACCGGCAGCGGGAGCAGCCCGAACCCGGCCACCAGGACGCGCAGCTCGGCGGGCACCTTCTCGCCGAAGCGCACGGCGAGCAGCGCGAAGAACGTGAACACCAGGGCGCACGCCGCACTGATCACCAGGCCCTGACCCGACCCGATCAGCTCCACGTACGCACCGGGGTCCGGCATCCGCCCCGGCATGACCTCGGCCGCGCTGAGCACCATGGCGACGAGCGCGGCCATGGCCCACCCGAACGCCGCGACGACGGCCCACTCCCTGGCCCGGCCCAGCACCCCCTCGGTGCGTTCCGGCTCGTCGAACCCCACCAGTTTGGGCAGCAAGCTGAGCCCCACCGCCGCCAGCGCGCACAGCACGAGCACCAGCCGCGCCACCGGCAGCCCGTACTCCACCAGCACCCCGGGCACCGGAATGCCCGGCACCTGCGCCGGCGCCGTCCACCACGTGGCCCCGAGCACGGCCACTGCCGCCGCCCCGAGCAACGCCCCCAGCGGCCCGAGCCGCGACCGCCCGGCCGCGTGCCCCGTCTCCACCGGGACATCCACCCCGGGCTCCTGCCTCACCGCACTCACGCGCTCTGCCCCCCGCCCATCCGGGGCCGCCGGACGACGACGACGATGCCCAGCCCCGACACCACCAACGCCACCACCAGCAACCCCCACACCCACGACCCGCCCCCACTCTGCGGCACCGCGGACGCGGCCACGCCACCCACCGGATCCCCGGGCGCGCCGCCTGCGGGGTTCCCCGGGGCGGCGCCCGCCGGATCACCCGGCGCGCCACCCCCGGGGCCGGGGCTCGTGCCCGCGGGATCACCGGGCCCGCCGCCCGCGGGACCGCCGGAGGCGGTGCTCGCGGGATCAGCGGGGGCGGTGCTCGCCGTGCCGTCCGGGGCGGGGCTCGGGGGCGGGGACGTGACGGTGAAGCGGATGGTGCCGGTGACCGGGTGGCCGTCGTTGGAGACGATCTGGTAGCCGAGGGCGTACGCGCCCGGCGGGCCGGAGGGGAGGGTGCCGATCACCTTGGTGCCGCGGACCTCCAGGGCGGGGAGCTGGACGGCCGTGCCGCCGGGGCGGGTCAGGGCGAGTTTCGCGAACTCGGGGCGGACCGGCTGGTCGAAGGTCAGGGTCGCACGTTCGGGTACGGCCGGCACCCGGGCGCCGTCCTTGGGGTCGCTGCCCGTGAGCACGTTGTGCGCCTGGGCGGGCGCGACCACCGTGGCGAGCGCCGCGCAGGCGACGAGAAGGACCGTGAGAAGTCGCCTCACCGGATGTACGACCTTTCCTCCGACTTCATGTGACGCTGCCATGCTGCCATCGATACCGCACGCCGGGATCCGCGGAGCCCCCACCTGTGGACAACCGCGCGCGAGAACCCCGGCCTGTGGACGAACCCACGACGGGGTGAACAGGGCGTGAACAACGGTGGCGGGCGGGCCCGCGGACGCCGCCCGTGACCGGGCCCTGCCGTACTGTGGGCGGTGTGGAGCCTGGATCACTGTTCGCCGGCGCCGCCGCGCACTACAACCGGTACCGTCACGGCTACTCCGAGGACGTCATCGGGTACATCGCGCGCGAGCTCGCACTCGGCAAGCGCTCCCGCGTCCTCGACCTCGGCTGCGGCCCCGGCACCCTGACCATCCCCCTGGCCCGGTTCGCGGGCACGATCGTCGCGGTCGACCCCAGCGACGACATGCTGGAGGAGGGCTCACGCGGCGCCCCGCCGAACGTCCGCTGGCTGAAGGGCGACTCCGGCCGGCTGCGTGAGCTGCCGCTCGGCCGCGTCGACCACACCGTGATGGGCCGTTCCTTCCACTGGATGGACCGCGTCCAGGTGCTCGCCGACCTCGACGCCATGCTCCCGCCGGACGGCGCGGTGGTCCTGGTGGGCCCGCCCTCCGACTGCGCCGAGCCCCCGTGGGAGCCGGCCGTGCAGGCCGTACGGCAGCGGTTCGGCGTGGAATGGCGGCCCGGCTCGGAGGCCACCCGCCGCTCCCAGCGCCCCCACCCGGAGATCCTGGCCGCGTCGCCGTTCCGCGTGTTGTCGCGCGCCACCTTCCGCGCCGTCGCCCGCCGCGACCCCGAGGCCGTCATCGGCCTCCAGCTCTCCTTCTCCTACTCCACCCCGGTCCGGCTCGGCCCCCGCCTCCCCGGCTTCGTGGAGGCCCTCGCCGAGGTCCTGGAGGACAACGCCCCGCCGGACGGCTGGCCCGAGGAGGTCGCGACCGAGGTCGTCATCGCCCGCCGCCCCTGACCACCGTCCCGCTCGATCCGATCACGGGGGTTCCTTGCGGGAGGTGGGGCCATTACGATCCCAGCATTTCTCATAGAGGGAGACATGCTGGTGAGTGCCATCCCCCCGGTCACGCCACGCGAGTTACCCGAGGCGCTCGCCGAGCCGGTCAGACGGGTCGGGGCGCGCTGGGTCGCCCTGATATCCCTGGTCAACCTCGCCCTGTGGATGGGGTACATCGGCCCGCTGCAGGTCCTCCTGCCCCGGCAGATCGAGGCCGCGGCGCCGGCGAGCAAGGAAGCCGTGCTGGCGTGGGTGACGGGGGTGGGGGCGGCGGTGGCCATGGTGGCCAACCCGCTGGCGGGGGCGTTCTCGGACCGCACGACCGGCAGGTTCGGGCGCAGGCACCCGTGGACGCTGGCAGGCGCGGTGGCGGGGGCGATCGGGCTGGCGTTCCTGGCGTTCCAGGGGTCGGTGTGGGGGGTGGCGATCGGGTGGTGCATCACACAGGCGGGGCTCAACGCGCTCCAGGCGTCGCTCATGGCCGGCGTGCCCGACCACGTGCCGGTGAGCCAGCGCGGTGCGGTCTCCGGGTGGATCGGGGTGCCGCAGGTGTTCGGTGTGGTGGCGGCGGTGCTGCTGGTCACCGTGCTCTTCACCACCGTGCGGTCCGGGTACCTCGCGATCGCCGTGCTCATCCCGCTGATCGCGTTGCCGTTCGTGCTGACCACCTCCGACCCGCGGCTGCCGCGTGAGCACCGGCCGCCGTTCGAGCCGCGGGAGTTCCTGCGCGGCTTCTGGATCAGCCCGCGCGCCCACCCCGACTTCGCCTGGGCCTGGCTCACCCGTTTCCTGATGATGCTCGGCAACGCCCTCGCCCTGCTGTACCTGCTGTACTTCCTCATCGACGCCGTGGGCTACGAGCGCCGCTACCCGGGCAGCCGCGCCGAGGACGGCCTGCTGGTGCTGATCCTGATCTACACCGCGGCCGTGGTGGCGACCACGGTGGTCGCCGGCGTCGTCTCCGACCGGCTCGGCCGCCGCAAGGCCCTGGTCTGCGTGTCCGGCATCGTCAGCGCGATGCCGATGGCCCTCATGGCGTTCTGGCCGGAGTGGTCGGTGATCATGGTGGGCGCCGGCCTGCTGGGCGTCGGCTACGGCATCTATCTGTCGGTGGACAACGCCCTGGTCACCGAGGTGCTCCCCGCCGCCGCGGGCCGCGCCAAGGACCTCGGCGTGATCAACATCGCGAGCTCGGGGCCCCAGGTGATCAGCCCCATGATCGCCGGGCCGATCGTGGCCGGGCTCGGCGGCTACCCGGTGCTGTACCTCACCGCCGCCGTGTTGTCGGTCATCGGCGGCCTGCTGGTCTGGCGCATCCGCCTGGTTCCCTGAGCGGACGCCGTCAGCCGTCCAGGGAGTACGTCTCCAGCCTGCCGCACATGCCGAGCCGCGGCTCGGGGCCGGCCCGCCGCACCCGGGCCGCCCGCAGGTGCCCGGTGTCGCCCTCGCTGAGGGCGCTCAGGTGCTCGCCGGTCGCCTGGGCCGCCGCCAGCGCCCCCTGCCGCCAGCGTTTGGCGAATTCGTCCAGCCGCCCCGACACCAGCCGCGCCGCCTGCCGGTGGAAGGCGGCGAGCGCGTCCGGCCCGCCCTCGCGCAGCGTGAGGAACCCCTCGATCGCCACGTCGCGGCGCCGCCGCACGTGGGCCTCGTTGCCGGGCTCGGCCAGCTCGGCGTACATCTCGGGGTCGGACAGCACGGCGGGCGGGAAGGTGAACACCGCGTCCCCGGCCTCGGGCAGCCCGCTGTTCTGCATGACGACGACGATGCGCAGCCGCCCGTCGTCGTTGACCAGCCGGTGCACGGTCCCGGGGTCGAACCACACCACCGACCCGGCCCGCAGCGGCGTCTCGGCGTGGCCCTCGTCGAAGGTGAGGGTCTGCACCGCCCCGAGGCCGTCCACCACGACGTACGCCTCGGAGCACAGCAGGTGCATGTGCGGCGACCCGCCGCAGACCCCGTCGGCCGAGCCCCATTCGTACACCCGCAGGCCGGAGACGCCGACGCCGCCGGGGAACGTCATGGCACGTCCCCTCGGCCGAGAGGGTGTGCGGCGACGTACGACTCCAGCCGGTCCCGGTCCCACGCCCCGATGGCCACCACCACCCGGTAGCGGCGCCGCAGCGTCTCGCCGGGCGGCAGCACGATCTCGGTGTGGAACGCCAGCGAGGGGTTGACCGCGGCGAACGGCTCGGTGCGCACGAACCACACGGTGCCGGGTTCGGCGAGGAACAGCAGGGTGGACGACCGGTCCACCTCGTCGTGCGTGCCGCTGTAGGCGAGCCACGTGGTGGTGCGGCCCATCGTCCGCGGCCCGTCGAGGCCGTTGCCCGCGATGACCCGCCCCCCGGTGAACGACCGCGGCCCCCGCCAGAACAGGCCGCTGTACCCGGCCATCGGCCGCCCGTGGGTGGTGGGGCTGCCGAACCGCAGCGGCTCGCCGCGCGTGTTCGTCATCGCGGTCGTGAAGTCAAGCGCCCAGGCGCCGTCCCCGGTCTCGTGCACCGAGAACTCCCGCAGCTCGTCCACCAGGCGCAGCCCTCCCTGGGTGACCCAGGTGAGCCGCTCGCGGCCGGGCCCGTCGAACTCCTCGTGCCGCATGGTGCCGACGTTCGGCAGGTCCACGTACCCGCCGCGTTCGCGCACGTAGCTCGGCCCGCCCCAGAAGTTCTGCCCCGACAGGTGCGAGACGGTCATCTGCAGGCCCTTGTGCCAGCGGTGGTCGTGCGGCCGGTAACAGGTGACGACGTCCCCGTCCAGCGTGCGCATCGGGTGGAAGTACGGTTTGCGTCCCTCGCCGACCGGCATGTCCGGCCGGTGCACGTACCGCAGGAGTTCGACGCCGCCGGCCTCGGCGACCAGTTCGGTCCCGGTGTCCTTGAGGGGCACGGCGACGGAGGCCAGGCAGCTACGGTTCACAGGGCGGTGCCTCCGTCGAGCCGATGGTAGAAGGGGTGGTCCATGGTCAGGTCGGACCTGCGCACCGGCCGCCCGGTGAACGCGGCGGCGTACAGCCCGGTCACGAACTCCAGTGTCGTACGGCTGTCCTTGCCGCTCAACGCGGGCCGCTCCCCGCGTTCGAAGGAGTCGAGCAGCGCGCTGAGCTGAGCCGCGTGCGAGCTCGGCACGTCGTCGGGGGGCTGCCACAGGTCGGGACGCGAGCAGGTCCAGTCGTCGTTGTGGTACCCGTACAGGTGCCGCAGCTCGACGGTGGCGCGGGCGAAGTCGAAGCGCAGGTAGCTCTCCTCGCGCGGGGACAACACGCTGTTGAGCACCGAGCCCATCGCGCCGTTGGCGAACCGCACCGAGGCCACCGAGACGTCCTCGGTCTCGATCGAGCGGTCCACCCGCCGGGCCATCGCCCTGATCTCCTCCCAGTCGCCGAACATCGACAACATGAGGTCCATCTGGTGGATGCCGTGCCCCATGGTGGGGCCGCCGCCCTCGGTGTCCCAGCGTCCCCGCCACGGCGCCGAGTAATAGGAATGGTCGCGGTACCACGCGGTGACGCACAGCGCCACCATGGGGCGGCCGAGCTCGCCGGTCTCCAGCAGCCGGCGCAGGTGGCGGGCGCCCGAGCCGAAGCGGTGCTGGAAGACCACGGCGGCGAAGGTGCCGCTCTCCGCCGCCGTGATCCGGTCGTGCTCCGCCAGCGACAGGCACGGCGGCTTCTCGCACCACACCCACGCCCCGGCTTTCAGGCAGTCGACCACCTGGCGGGCGTGCGCGTGGGGCGGGGTACAGATGTGGACGAGGTCGGGACGCTCGCGGGCGAGCATCTCCCCGAGGTCGGTGTAAGCCTGCGGGATGCCGTGCTCGCCGCAGAACGCTTTCACCCGCACCGAGTCGACGTCCACGGCGGCCACCACCTGGGCGCGGTGCCGTTCGGCGGCGAGCGCGGGCATGTGGCACGCGGCGGCGATGCTGCCGGTGCCGGCGATGGCGACGCGGATCATCTCGTACGGCCTTCGCGGGCGGCCCGGGTCGCCTTGCTCACGATGGCTCCCGTCGCAGGCACGATGCCGGTGACGGTGGCGGCGTGTGCTCCTCTGGCACGGGAACCCCCGAAAGTTTCAGAAGATTCACGAGAGTTTTCGCGCCCCGAAACCTAGAACGGATCGGGTTATACGTCAAGACCCGCGCCCTTGCGGGCGCGGGCCCAGAAAGTTTCGGTTTACCGGTGTCACCTGCGACGCGGGGCGTCCGTGCTGTCTCTGATCAGGAGGTCGGTGGCGAGCTCCACCCGCCGGGTCTCCGGCGTCTCGCCGCGCGAGATGTCGAGCGCCATGCGGGTGGCGAGCGCCGCCATCTCCTCCAGCGGCTGGCGCACCGTGGTCAGCGGCGGCCACGCCGAGCGCGCGAGGGGGAGGTCGTCGAACCCGACCACGCTCAGATCGTCCGGCACCCGCAGCCCGGCCCGCCGGGCCGCCTCGAAGACGCCGAACGCCTGCATGTCGCTGCCCGCGAAGATGGCGGTGGGCGGCTCGGGCAGCTCCAGGAACTCCTTGCCGTACAAATGGCCGGAGTTCACCAGGAAGTCGCCGTACCGGATCAGCTCCGGGTCGACCGGCACCCCGGCCGTCTCCAGCGCCGCGCGGTAGCCGTCGATGCGGGCCCGGCTGCACAACATCTCGGGCGGGCCGCCGATCATGCCGATCCTGCGGTGCCCGAGCTCCAGGAGATGACGGGTGGCGGCCAGCCCGCCGTGCCAGTTGGTGGCGCCGACGGAGGCGACGTCCGGGGCGGGCTCGCCCTCGGGGTCCACGATGACGAAAGGTATGGAGCGGGCCAGCAGTTGCCCGTGCTGCCGCCGGGTCAGCCGGGAGGCGACGAGCACCACGCCGTCCGTGCGCCGGGCGGCGATGCGGTCGAGCCAGTCGCGCCCGGGACCGGAGTGGGTGTGGAGCACCGAGACGACCACGGCGGCCTCGGCCTCGCGGGCCGCGGTCTCCGCGCCACGGATGATCTCCATGGCCCAGGGGCTCTCGATCTCGGCGAACACCAGGTCGATCAGGCCCACCGGCCCGTCACCCTGGCCGGTGCGCCGCCGGTAGCCGTGCTCGTGAAGCAGGCGCTCCACCCGCCGGCGGGTATCGGGGGCGACCTCGGGCCGCCCGTTGACGACTTTGGAGACGGTCGGGACCGAGACCCCGGCCTGCTCGGCGATCAGGGCGATGGTGACCCGCCTCTTCACTGACATGCCAGCGAGTTTATCCGAAAGCTTTCGGTTGCGGCTGTCCAGGGCGCGAAGTGGAAGTTCGCAAGTACCGCCGCATGCCGCCTCAGGTTCCTGTAACGGTTCCGGCCAGGCTATTGACGCGTTACACGCGGTTTACGTACTCTCCGGGTCACGAAACATTCGGGGTTGCCAAAGAAAGTTTCAAGAACTCGCGGGAGTGGCCTGGTGTTCTTCTGCGGGCCCCTCATCCGTTGATCAAGAAGGGAACCACTGCGATGTCGTTGAGCCGTCGAGGTGTGGTGTTACTGGCCGCCAGCGCTCTACTCATGGCCGGCTGCGGCGGTGGGGGAGGCAGCACGGGCGCCGCGCCCGAGTCCTCGGCCAACGCCAAGGTCACCATCGAGTGGTGGAACATCTCCACCTCCGAGCCGCTCAAGTCGTTCTGGGCCAACAAGGTCAAGGAGTACCAGGCGGCACACCCCAACGTCACCATCAAAAACGTACCCATCGAGAATGAGGCCTTCAAGGCCAAGCTCTCAACGGTTACGCAATCGGGCAAGACTCCCGACATCTACACGACCTGGGGTGGCGGTGTCCTGAAGCAGCAGGTGGACGCCGGGCTGGTCAAGGACCTCTCCTCCGAGGCCGCCACCTGGCTCGCCGACTTCACCCCCGCCGCGCTGTCGGCGTACCAGTTCGACAGCAAGACCTACGCGGTGCCGAGCGACATCGGCATGGTGGGCTTCTGGTACAACAAGAAGCTTTTCAGCCAGGCCGGCATCACCGAGCCGCCCGCCACCTGGACCGCCTTCCTCGACGCGGTGAAGAAGCTGAAGGCGGCGGGCGTCACCCCGATCGCCCTCGCCGGCAAGGAGAAGTGGCCCGGCCACTACTACTGGGCCTACCTCGCCATGCGCATCGCCGGTCTCGACGCCCTCAAGCAGGCCGCCGTGGACGACGACTTCAACAAGCCCGACTTCGTGGCGGCCGGCGCCAAGCTCAAGGAACTCGCCGACCTCCAGCCGTTCCAGAAGGGCTACCTCGGCGCGGGCTACGGCACCAATGACGGCCAGGCCGCGATCATGGGCAACGGCAAGGCCGCCATGGAGCTGATGGGCCAGTGGGCCCCGACCGTGCAGAAGGACACCGGCAAGGGCCTCGGCGACGACCTCGGGTTCTTCCCGTTCCCGGCCGTCGAGGGCGGCAAGGGCAACATCGCCGACGCGTTCGGCGGCGGTGGCGGCTACGCGGTGGGTGTCAACGCGCCTCCGGCGGCCGTCGACTTCCTGAAGTTCCTGTCCTCCGCCGACATCCACAAGCAGACCGTGGAGACCGGTGCGGTGCTGCCCGTCCTGAAGGGCGAGGAGAGCGTCGTCAAGGACCCGAACCTGTCCATCGTCGCCAAGCAGCTCGCCGCGGCCACCGGCTTCCAGCTCTACCTGGACCAGGCCTACCCGCCGGCCGTCGGCCAGGAGGTCAACGACAGCGTCGCCGCCCTGATCGCCGGCCAGAAGACGCCGGAGCAGGTCGCGGACGCCATCACGCAGGTGGCCAAGTCCGAGTAGGCGCGCCGGATCGTGGCACCCGGCGCGTGACCGCCCGCCCGTGCGAGGGGCGAGGCGGCACGCGCCGGGGGCGCGACCCGCACTCAGTAGAGACGCACGGGGCCGGTGCGAGCGGCCCCGCGCGTGAAGGAGCGAGATGACACGTCCGGCGCTGACGGATGATCGACGGGGAACCGCGGAGAGGGGACCGGTGGGCGCGCCACGCCCGCGGGCCACGCCGACGGCACGCCGTCGCAGGGCCAAGGGCCTGGTCACCATCACGTTGTTCCTGCTACCGGCGCTGGTGCTGTTCGCCCTGCTGGTACTGGCACCCATCCTGATCGCGAGCTACACCAGTTTCTTCAAGTGGAACGGCCTCGGCGGCCTGCCCACCAACTTCGTGGGACTGGACAACTACACCCGCCTGCTGGAGGACCCGGTCTTCCTCGGCGACCTGTGGCGCGGCGGGTTCCTCATCGTCTTTTCCGTGGTGATCCAGCTTCCGCTGTCCCTCGGCCTCGCCATGCTGCTCAACCAGAAGATGCGTGGGCGGGCGTTCTACCGGCTGCTGTTCTTCGCGCCGTACGTCCTTTCCGAGGTCATCACTGGCGTGCTGTTCACCATGATCCTCTCCCCGGACCAGGGCCTGGCCAACCAGATCCTGCGGGCCGTGGGCCTCGGGGCCTTCGAGTCGACCTGGCTCGCCGAGCCCTCCACCGTGATGTTCTCGGTGTTCATCGTCATGACGTGGAAGTACTTCGGCTTCCACATGATCCTCTACTTGGCGGGGCGCCAGAGCATCCCGAAGGAGTTGAACGAGGCCGCCGCGATCGACGGCGCCGGCCCGTGGGCGCAGTTCCGCCACGTGACGCTGCCGCTGCTCGGCCCGACGATCCGCATCAGCATCTTCCTGTCCATCATCGGCACCATCCAGTTGTTCGACCTGGTCTGGGTGCTCACCGCCGGAGGGCCGATCCACTCCTCCGAGACGATGGCGATCACCATGTTCCAGTTCGGCTTCAAGCGCACCAACATCGGCTACGCCAGCGCCATCAGCGTGGCGATGTTCCTCATCAGCCTGGTCTTCGCGCTCGGCTACCAGCGGTGGGTCATGCGCCGTGACATAGAAGGAGCCATCACCACCATGCGAGACCAGCGATGACCGCCACCGTCGACGGCCGCCGCCACGCCCGCCGGCCCGGGCCGCGCAGGCGCAACGTCCTGAAGTCGGTGTCCCTGCACACGATCGCCATCGTGCTCGGCGCGGTCGTCGTCGTCCCGCTCCTGTTCGGGGTCATCGGAGGGTTCAAGGACACCGCCCAGCTCTCCAGCAACCCGTTCGGCATCCCCAGCCCGTGGGTGCCGGAGAACTACACCGAGATCATCTTCTCCGGGTCCTTCTGGCGCATGGTGTGGAACAGCATGTTCGTGGCGCTGGCCACGACCGCCATCACGGTGGGCCTGTCCGCCATGGCGGCGTTCGTGTTCGCCCGGTTCGCCTTCCGCGGCCGGGAGCTGTGGTTCGTGCTGTTCACCATCGGCCTGATGTTCCCGTTCGCGGTGGCGATCCTCCCGCTGTTCGTGTTGCTGCGGTACATGGGGCTCCTGGACAACCCGCTCGGCGTGATCCTGCCGCAGGCCGCGTTCGGCCTGCCGGTGACGATCATCATCCTGCGGGGGTTCTTCCGCACGATCCCGCGCGAGGTGGAGGAGGCCGCCACGATCGACGGGTGCAGCAGTTTCGGGTTCTTCTGGCGAATCCTGCTGCCGATGGCCAGGCCCGCCCTGGCCACGGTGTCGGTGCTCGCGATCGTCGCGAGCTGGAACAACTTCTTCCTGCCGCTGGTCATCTTCAACGACCCGAACTGGTGGACCGTCCCGCTGGGCGTCCAGCAGTTCTACGGCCAGTACTCCTCGGACACAGCTCGCGTGCTCGCTTATGTAGTGCTCGCGATGGTACCCGCCCTCGCGTTCTACGCCGTGGCCGAACGCCAGCTCATCGGCGGTCTGACGGCGGGAGCGACCAAGGGATGACCCGTGCGGGCCCGGCCCGGCGTCCCTCGGCTCCCCGCCACGACCGCACGTGAGACGCGACGGCCTCTGACGCTTTCCACAAGGAGCATTGATGAACCTGCGTGTGTCCGGATCCCGCCTCGTCGCGGCCGACGGTACCCCGGTACGGCTGCGCGGTGTGGGCCTCGGGGGCTGGATGAACATGGAGAACTTCATCACCGGCTACCCGGCCAACGAGTCCTCGATGCGCGACGCCGTGCGCGACGTGCTCGGGGACGAGCGGGCCGAGGCGTTCTTCGACCGGCTGATCACCTCGTTCTTCGGCCCCGGTGACGCCGCCCTGCTCGCGGAGATGGGCATGAACTGCGTGCGCATCCCCGTGAACTACCGGCACTTCGAGTCCGACGAACGCCCGATGGAGATCATCGACTCCGGTTTCCGGCACCTCGACCGGGTCATCGGGCTGCTCGGCGAACACGGCATCTACAGCGTGATCGACCTGCACGCGCTGCCCGGGTCGCAGAACCAGCACTGGCACTCCGACAACCCCACCCACGTCGCGTCCTTCTGGCGCCACCGGCACTTCCAGGACCGTGTGGTCCACCTGTGGGAGGTCATGGCCGACCGGTACAAGGACAACCCGTGGGTGGCCGGGTACAACCCGGTCAACGAGCCGGGCGACGTCAGCGGCCGCGTGATCGGGCCGTTCTACGACCGCCTGGTCAAGGCGCTGCGCGCCGTGGACCCCGGGCACGTGCTCTTCCTGGACGGCAACACCTACTCCACCGACTTCTCCATCTTCCGCGAGGTGTACGAGAACACGGTGTTCGTGTGCCACGACTACGCGCTCGCCGGCTTCGCGCACGGCGGGCCGTACCCGGGGTACACCCGCGGCGAGTGGGTGGACCGCGGTCACCTGGAGCGGGCGTTCGAGAAGCGCACGGCCTTCCAGCGGGAGACCGGCACGCCGCTGTGGGTGGGGGAGTTCGGCCCGGTGTACACCGGCGACCCCGCCGTCGACGAGATGCGGTACCAGATCCTGTCCGACCAGCTTGAGATCTTCGACGGCCACGAGGCCGGCTGGTCGCTGTGGACGTACAAGGACGTGGGGCTGCAGGGGCTCGTGCACGCCGACCCCGCCGGGCCGTACATGAGCCGCTTCGGCGACTTCATCGCCAAGAAGAAGCGTCTCGGCGCCGACCGGTGGGGCTCGACCATGGAGGAGTCGGGCGACATCCTGACCCCGCTGCACCAGCTCGTGGAGACCGAGTTCCCCGGCTGGACGCCCTACCCGTGGGGCGCCAGGTACCAGACCGACGACCTGATCAGGCACATCCTGATCGCCCAGGCCCTTCTGCCGGAGTACGCGTCGCTGTTCGGCGGGCTGGAGGACGGCGAGGTCACCGCGCTCGCCGACTCGTTCGCGCTGGACGGCTGCGTGCGCCGCGAGCGGCTCATCGAGCTGCTCACCGCCAACTTGACCTGAGCCCGCGAGGGCACACCAGGCCACCGGCCGAGGGGACGGCCGGTGGCCTGGTGCCGTTTTCCACTCACCTGACCTGAGGAGACCGGCGTGATCCTCCCCCGCTCCCGGGTGGCGGCCATCCTGTTGTGCCTGGCCCTGCCCCTGACCTTCGCGACGGCCGTCTTCGCGGCGGCCACCGAGATCGCGAAGTACGACTTCGAGGACGGCACCGCGCAGGGCTGGTACGCCCGCGGCGACGGCGTCACGGTCGCCGCGACCACCGACGCGGCCCGCACCGGGGAACGTTCCCTGCTCGTCGCCGGCAGGACCGCCAACTGGAACGGCGCCTCCATCGCCCCGCCGCTGGAGACGGGCGTGCAGTACTCGATCACCGCGTACGCCCGCCTCGTCGCCGCGCAGCCGTCCGCCACCGTCGCCCTCACCGTGCAGCGCACGTCCGGCGGCACCACCACCTACGAACGGGTCGGCGCCGCCACGGTCACCGACGAGGGCTGGGTGGAGATCTCCGGCACCTACTCCTTCGCCGCCGAGTCCACCCTGGAGCTGTACGCCGAGAGCTCGGACCCGACCGGGCAGTACTACCTGGACGACATCACCGTCACGTCCGACACCGACCCCGGCACGTCCGGCGCGGCCAGCGACTTCGAGAGCGGCACCCCGCAGGGCTGGGTGTCGCGCGCCGCCGCCCAGTTGTCGGTGACCGCCGACCAGGCGCACGGCGGCACCCACAGCCTGCTGTCCACCGCGCGGCAGGACTTCTGGGACGGGCCGTCGCTGCGGATTCTCGGCAAGATGAACAAGGGCTCCAAGTACGAGTTGTCGGTGTGGGTGCGGCTCGGGCCGGACGTCACCGCGGGCGACCTCGGCATGTCCATCGAGCGCCGCACCGGGGACACGACGAGCTACGACCGGGTGGCCGCGCCGCGCGCGGTGCCGCAGGGCGAGTGGGTGCAGCTCAAGGGCACCTACACCCTGGCGTACGACGTCGACTTCCTCAGCGTCTACGTCGAGTCGGCGAGCGGCACGTTCCCGTTCTACATCGACGACTTCGCGCTCACGTACATCGTGCCCAAGCCCATCCAGACCGACATCCCGTCGGTGAAGGACACCGTGCCGTTCACCCTGGGCGCCGCCGTGGCGCGGGACACCACCCTCGGCGTGCACGGCGAGCTGCTCACCAAGCACTTCGGGAGCCTCACCCCCGGCAACGCGCTCAAGTGGGACGCCACCGAGCCCACCGAGGGGCAGTTCACCTTCGCCGACCCCGACTACCTGGTGGGCTATGCCCAGGAGCACGGGCTGGAGTTCCGCGGCCACACCCTGGCCTGGCACAGCCAGACGCCGGACTGGGTGTTCAAGGACGGCGACCGCGACCTCACCAGCTCCCCTGAGGACAAGGCGCTGCTGTTGTCGCGGCTGGAGAACCACATCAGGACCGTCGTCGGGCGGTACAAGGGCAAGATCAAGGTCTGGGACGTCGTCAACGAGGTCGTGGACGAGAACCAGCCGGACGGCATGCGCCGCAGCAAGTGGTTCACCGTGACCGGGTACGACTTCATCCGCACCGCGTTCCGCGTCGCCCACGAGGTGGACCCGGCGGCCCAGCTCGTCATCAACGACTACAACACCGAGTTCCCGCGCAAGCGCGTGGCCCTGTTCAACCTGGTGAAGAAGCTCAAGGCCGAGGGCGTGCCGGTGCACGCCGTGGGCCACCAGCTCCACATGAACATCGAGCAGCCCCCGACGGCCGAGGTCGAGAAGACCATCGAGTACTTCAAGCCGCTCGGGCTGGACCAGCAGGTCACCGAGCTGGACATCAGCGTCTACACCGACTTCGTGTCGTCCTACACGACGGTCCCGGCCGAGGTGCTGGCGCTCCAGGGGTACCGCTACAAGGAGCTGTTCGACGTGTTCCGGCGGCAGGCGCCGGCCCTGTCCTCGGTCACCCTCTGGGGCCTCGCGGACGACGGCACCTGGTTGTCGACGTTCCCCATCACGCGGCTCAACCCGCCGCTGCTGTTCGACGACGAACTGCAGGCCAAGCCGGCGTACTGGGGCGTCGTCGACCCGGCGCGCCTGCCCCCGCTGGTGCGTGAGCAGGACGCGCCGCGCGGCGCCGTGAAGCTGGACGGCTCCCGCGAGACCGAGTGGGACATCCTGCCGGACACCCCGATCGCGCGGATCGGCGACGTGTCCGCCGCGTTCCAGGCCCGCTGGTCGCCGTCCGGCCTCAGCGTGCTGGCCGAGGTCACCGACGCCACGTGCGACCGGAACGACGCGGTCACCCTCAAGGTCGGCACCACCGGCCGCACCGCCAAGCGGGACGGCAGCGCCTCCTGGTACCGCACCAAGGCCCTGCCCGGCGGCTACCGGGTGGAGGCCGCCGTCCCCGCGACGGTCGCCGCCGGCGGCACCGTGCCGTTCGAGCTGACCGCCCTCGACGCCAAGACCGGCAAGAGCACCACCTGGACCGGCGAGCTGACCCTCACCCCCCAGGTCCAGCGCACCCAGGCCGCCAAGGGCACCCCCGTGCTCGACGGCGTCGCCGAGCCCGTCTGGTCCAGATCCCCGGAGATCCGCACCGCCACCTGGGTCCAAGGCACCACCGGCGCCACCGCCAAGGTCCGCACCCTGTGGGACGACGACCACCTGTACGTCCTGGCGAAGGTCACCGACCCGGCGCTGAGCGAGGAGTCCCCCGACGCCTACCAGCAGGACTCGGTGGAGATCTTCGTCGACCCCGGCAACAACAAGACCAAGGGCTACGACGACGACGACGGCCAGTACCGCGTCTCCTTCACCGGCAAGCAGACCATCGGCGGCACCTTCGACGCCTTCGCCGTCAAGGACAACCTGAAGAGCGCCGTCAAACTCGTCCCCGGCGGCTACGTGGTCGAAGCCTCCATAGCCCTCCCCACCATCACCCCCGCCAAGGGCAGACACCTGGGCTTCGACCTCCAGGTCAACGACGCCACCGGCCCTGCCCGCACCGCCGCCGCCACCTGGAACGACCCCACCGGCCGGTCCTACTTCGACACGTCCCGCTGGGGCGTCCTGGAACTCAAGTAACCCTCGGATCCTCGCCACCCGTCATCGGTCTGTGCCTCCTGCCGCTCAGGGGGCACAGACCGATGCGTCATGATCAGGAGGGGGTCACCTGGGGGTGTTCATCCACTCCCTCAGCTTGGCTATCTCGAATCGCGCTGAGTATGTCAGCTCGCTGCGGCCTGTGATGTGGTAGGTGGGTTGCAGGCTTTCCCGGTCGATGATCATAGTGACTTTCAGGTCTCTCTGGCCGATAGGCGGGGCGGAGAAGTCGCGACCCTCCTCGGTGAACACCTCGCGGATCTCACCGGTCCTGCGGTCGACCCGCAGGTAGCCGGTGGTCGTCAATCTGCCCTTCCTGTCCGGGGCGAAGGATGTGGTCAGCAGCATGTTGCGAAGCTGGTCCGCCTTTTCCTGGTTGGCATGATGCACCCTGCTCCGGTAGTCCTTGGAGATCTTTGGCCTCAGCTCGGGGTTGGGCTTGGCCTTGAAGCGCGGGTAGAGCACCTTCCCCCACTCTGGTCCTCGGCCTCCCGGCGGTTTCGCGTTGGATTTGTATCCACGTCCGAGAGCGCCGGGCAGCAGGTCTGTCCAGGAAGCACCGGGGAACAGCAGCGCCCACGGGATGGGCGGGGGGGAGCCGTTCGGGCCGATCGTCGGCGGAGTCGTGGCAGCCTGCATCACCATCAAGGTCATGGCTTCGTCGTAGGTGAGACCCTCCACCCAGCCGAGGCCGTCGTCCCAGACCGTATAGGTCTTGGGTGCCTCGCCCTCCATGACGACGTCTCCGTTGGCCCAGTCCATGTTGTGTTCTTGGTCTTCGCAGTTGTCCATGGTGCACTGGACGAAGTGGTCGCCGGTCTTGGTGCATTCGGCGGGGTCGGCCTCGCAGGTGTCCAAGCCGGTCGGGTCGATCAGGTTGACCGGGTCGTTGCCGGTGAAGGTGTAGAGGTTCGCGCGGGTCGGATCGGTGACGTCCAGGTCGGGCTCGCCCAGATACAGCGGGTCGGGCGAGGCCCACTGGACCGCGAGCGGGTCATACGAGCGTGCGCCGTAGAAGAGCAGGTCCGAGACGGGGTCGCGGTCCTTGCCGTTGAACTCCTGGGGGTACTTGCCGTCGGGCAGGGGTTGACCGGCGGCGGTGTGGCTGGACAGCACCTCGCCGAGGGCGCCGTAGCGGGTGACGCGGCGGGTGGCGGCGTCCTCGGCGGCCAGGGCGAGCACGTGGTGGCCCTGCGGGCTGGTGGTGTAGTGCTCCAGCACGCCCGTGGCGGCGTTTCCGTCGACACGGCCGATCGTGTCGCCGGCCAGTGTCAGGGTCTGCCGGTACTCGGGCTGCTGACCAGGAGCGTAGACGATCTCCTGGGCGCCGAAGTAGCGGCGCACCCCGACGACCGCGCCTTGCGCGTTCTTGTGGACGGCCGCGACGCGGGCGCCACCGTCGTAGAAGTAGGTCTCGGATTCGCCGGTGGTCTCGTTGGTGACCTTCCGCAAAGAGGAGGGGCCGTCCCAGGTCTGGGTGTACTCGACGGCGGTGGTGCCGGTGCCGGGGTCGGTGACGGTGCGCTTTGTGGTGTTGCCGGCCTCGTCGTACGTGTAGCCGGCCAGGTCGCCGGTACCGGTGCCGTCGCCGATCTCCAGGCCGTCCAGACGCAGCGGATCGCGTCCGGCGTTGCCCTCCTCCAGAGGGTCGTCGGCGGTCTGGTAGCGGTAGGTGACACCGCGGGAGGTCAGCCGTTTGCCCGCCGCCGGCTGGCCCGGGTCGCCGAGGTCGATGATGTTGACCAGGTCGAGCCGGCCGCTGGCGCGCACGCCGAGCAGCGCGTAGTAGTCGGACGCGGTCGCGCTCTCCAGTTCGCCACGGTAGTTGTAGGTGTAGGTGGTGGCGATCGACTGGCTGGTCTCGCCGAGGTAGTCGTCGGTTTGACGGATCTGGCCGTTGTCGTAGTAGGACAGGGTCTGCTTGTAGCGCTGCAGCTCACCACCGTTGCCGTCGAAGCCGACGGTCTGCAGGCCGGTCAGCCGTCCGTAGCGGTCGCGGGTGTACCGGGTGAGTGTCTCGGCGAACCCGGGCAGCTCGCCGGTGTTGACCCGCCGGGCGGTGGTCAGCCCGGCCGCGTTGCGGTCGTGGGCGATCGTCATGACGCCGCGCGGCCCGAGGTCGACGCCGATCGCCGACGGGGCCCCGTCCCGGTCGGACCCGGCGGCGTGCACCGCTGGCCCGGTGAAACCGGCCTGCCCGGCGCCGGTGCGGGCGGTGTACTGGAGGGACGCGGCCAGCAGGCCGGTCTCGTCGTAGGTGACGGTCGACGTCAGCGTGTCGGCGACGCCGGCCAGACCGGCCAGCGGCCCACCCTGTCCGGTCAGCGCCTCCGACAACTGCTGGCTGGTCGCGGTGGGCAGGCCGAAGGCGTTGAACCGGTTGACGCCGGTGGCCGCCGGCGAGCTGACGGAGGTGAGCCGGCCGATGGTGTGGTTGGCCTCTCCCGCCTCCTCGTTCAGTGATTCGTGCGGGGTGTCGTAGGTGTAGACGGTCGGATGATCAGGGCCGGTGAGCAGCTCCTCACGCGTGGCCGTGTCCAGACCCCGGGGGGCCGGCACGGTCTTGACGGTGCGGCCGAGGTCGTCGTATTCGATGCGGTGGGTGAAATTGGCCGCGGTGTACCCGGCCGGGACCGGTTCGGTGAGTGCGGTCTGCCTGCCGTTGCGGTCGTAGCCGAACGTCCAGACCCGGCCCGTGCCGGGGCCGGGACGGGTGACCGTGCGCCGCAGCCCGCTGTAATCGTGGGACAGGGCGGTGGTCACGCCGTCGGCGTCGGTGACCGTCGCGACGTTGCCCATCGGGTCGTAGGTGTACCGGGTCTCGGCCGGCGGCCGGCCGGTGTTCCACTTCTCGGCCACCGTGACGACCTGGCCTGCCGCGTCGGTGGTGACCACTTTCTGTGCCGCGGGCGAGCCGTCACCGGCCGGGTCGACGACGTTCTGGGCGGCGTCGAAGACGGCCGTGTGCTGCGTGGCCGTCACCGACAGCCCGTCGTAACTGTAGGACTGGCGGGCCAGCACCCGGGTGTCGGTGGCGCTCACCTGCTCACCCTCCAGCACGGTGCGGCCGAGCCCGTCGTAGCCGATCACGGCGGTGATGGTGCCCTGCCCGTCCCCGGCCGGGCCGGTCGTCCTGACCGGCAGCCCTTGATGGTTGTAGCCGATCGTGGTGACACGCGTCACCTCATCGTCCTGCACCACCGCGGAGCGCAGGCCACGGCCCAGCCCGTCCAGTTCGACCGTCTCGTGAGAGTACTGCCGGTCGCCGTCGGCGCTGTCGCCCACCAGGCTCTCGGTGACCATCGACACCCGCAGGCGCGGGTCGGCCTCAGGATCGGATTCGTAGGCAAGGTCGTTGTAGGTGGCGCGGAAGGTCTCCACCCCGCTGCCCGGGTCGCCGATGCGATAGGCGATGTTCTTGACCGGCCGGCCGAGGCCGTCCACGTCCACGTGCGAGCGCTCCACCAGCCCGGCACCGCGAGCGGTGGCGAAGTCACAGCCGGTGGCCGGGTCCGGCGCGGTACCGGCGTCGCCGCCGTCCGGGCAGGTGTAGTTGGGGCCGAAGCTGTCCAGTGGCTCCCCGGTGGCGGGGTCCGGCACGGTCTCGACGGTGTGGCCGAGCGGATTGACCACCTTCGTCACGTGCAGCCCCGAGGCGTCGTAGTCGTAGGCGGTGAAGCCGGGGCCGGTGGCGTCGTCGACGTCGTACTTGTGCACCTGCTCGGGCGCCCACACCTTGTGCAGCAGCCCGTGCTTGGCGCCACCGTTGTAGTAGTGGTAGCGGGTGGTCCGATCGGGGACACCCGCCTTGGCGTCGTCGACGGTGACGGTCTGCACCCGGGAGAAGTCGACGGTGTCGTAGGTGTAGCGGACCTCGCCCAGATCCTGCTCAGCGCCGTCGACCACGGCGGTGTCCACGGTCGTGGCGGGGGCCAGGCGGAAGCCTGCGGTGTTCCAGTGCAGGTTGAACGTCGAGCCGGTGCGGTGGATCTCGTCGTCGCCCTCGCCGTTGACGAACTGGATCTCGGAACGTTCGGGCAGCTCCATCACGTAGTGGCCGTCGATCTGCTTGGCCTGCCACGTGGTCCTCGTGGTGACCTCCGGCCCGCTGTCGCGGCAGGCGTCGAAGGTCTGCCCGCCGGTGCCGGTGCAGGTGGTGGTGATCGTCGTCGACGGCAGCACCGTCCGCATCGGGTGGTCCGGGCGCGCGGCCGGGATCTGCAGCCCGCCGGGAAGATCACGGATGTGGTAGCTCGGCTCGGCGATCGACATCACCCCCGCCTGGTCGCCGGCGATACCGGTGGCGTTGACCGCATGCCCGAGCACGGTCGCGTGCATGATCGGCAGCCCGCCCGTGGTCACCTGGTAGGTGTACTGGGTGACGTGGGTGACGTTGTCCGCCACGCCGGGAGTGGAGGTGTTGAGCAGCGTGTGGGTCTCCTCGTAGCCGCGGAAGGACTTGCGGCCGTACAGGTCCGCCACGAAGGCCGGCTTGATGTAGCGGAAGTCGCTGGTGACGGCGGGCTGGCCGTGGCCCGGATCGACGATGACACTGGAGGCCACCCATTTGCCGGCGGCCGCGTCAGAGCTGTAGGAGACGGTGGTCTTGCCACCGGTGCCGTTGGTGATCGTGCGCAGCAACCGCGCCGGTGCCGCCGAGTCGCCGCTGCCGATCACCGGCTTGGCGTAGCGTACGGTCACCACGCCGTCGTTGTCGCCGTCGCCGACCAGGTCCTGCAGGCCGTCACCGTTGACGTCGATGGCGTGGTGGGTGGCCACATACCGGTAGTCGGCCCGCTCGTCGAACTCGTTGACGGTGCCGCCGAAGCCGGTGCCGGCGCCGCGGACACGGCCGGCGAAGTGCTGGGCCACGCTCACATCGGCCGGATGCGCCGAGACCCACTGGCGTCCGCCGCCGGCGTACACCTGCGCCCGGTTCTCGTCCTTGTCGTAGAGCAGCAGGTCCGGCAGACCGTCGCGGTCCAGGTCGTTCAGGCGCGTCTTGCCCCATCGGTCCCCGACGGCGCCGTACTTCTGCCAGTTCTTCTCCGACAGCCGGTCCACGTGGAAGGAGTCCAGGAAGGTGGTGTCCTCGGCGTCCTGGCTGAACATCACCTCGCCGTCGTCGGCGGCCGTGGCGAACCCGCGCCCGACGTTGAAGTTGACCTTCGTGCCGGAGTAGTCGATCTCCCCGGGGGTGACCGGCTGGCCGACCGCCTCCACCAGGTCGGGCAGGCCGTCGCCGTTGATGTCCAGCATTCCCTTACGCAGGATGCTGGTGTACTGACCGGGCCAGTGCGGCTCCGGATCGGGGTCCTCGACCTCGGCCAGGCGGCGCTCGGTGGCCGGCGCGCCCGCGCCCTGCGGCAACTCCACGCTCGGCCAGGTCGCCGGCGAGGCCGGAGCCGGGCCGATGTTGGCCGTGCGGGTCGGGAACCATAGGTCGAGGTGGCCGTCCCCGGTGAAGTCCCCCAGCGACGAGGCGGAAGCGGTCCAGCCGGTCGGCCCGGAGTACGGCGCCAGCACGCTGGCCTGCGGCACCCGGGCGATGTTGTCCCACATCAGTCCCTGGCCGGGCGGGCCGCCCGGCGCGGTCGCCGACGAGGCGGCGACCCGCACAGGCGTGGCGGCGAACCCGTTGCCGGTGTTGCGGTACACCCACAGGTACTTCTGCCGTTTGGTGATCGCCCGGCGTATCTCCGACGGTGAGGATCCGACCACGTCGTCCAGGTACTCGGGCACCCAGTGCGGATCCGGCGTCGCGTCGGGCTCCTCGTCGACCACGTCGTCGTGGAAGGTCGGTGCGGGCACGCCACGCGTGCTGGCGTACGGGCAGTCCACCGAGGCGATCGTCTGGGTGACCAGGTCGGGCAGGCCGTCCTGGTCCCAGTCCAGGAAGGCGTGCTTGGCCTGCTGCATCGATCCCCACGCGGCCGTCGCGCCCCACTTGGTGTAACCGGGCTGCCACACCTCCCCCGACGCGGTGCACGGCCGGTTCACGTCCCCGCGCCAGCCGCCGGAGTCGTCGTTGCTGAACGAGCGGTTCAGCGCGCACAGCAGCTCACCGGCGCCGTCCTCGGGGGTCGCGGCGCCCACGGGGATGTCGCCCAGCTTGTCGCGCAGGCTGAAGGACGGGAAGGCGGGGCTCTGCACGAATCCTACGGAGGTGTTCAGGAACACATCCACCATGCAGCCGCCGGTCTGCGGCGCGGCCGCGGCCAGCTTGGGCAGCCCGCCACGGCGCTTGAGCATGTCCGGTTTGTTGTCGCCGTTGATGTCGACGTGCATCACGGCCAGGCTCTCGCCTGAGGACTGGCCGGTGGCCAGCACCCACGCGCCCATGTCCGGCGGCGGCACGTACGAGGCCGGGTCGCGGTTCTCGGCGGCGGCCTCGTCCCACACCGGCACCGGGCAGAACGGCGCGTCGCAGGCGGTGTAGGGGGTGTGCGGCGTCCACACCCACGCCTCCGGCCGAGTGGTGTCGATCGGGCCGTCCGGGTGAAGCTGGAGCAACTGGTTGGTCTCGATCGACTCGGGCATCGCCAGGTTCTGCACGCCGGTGTTCACCTCAGGCCCGTAATGCGAGTTCTTCGCATAGGAGGCGGCCTGTCCATAGGTGAACTTCGTGGTGGGCAGCACCGTCACGGCCGGGCCCGCCTGGCCGGCCACCTGCGGCCGGTACACCGTGCGCTGCACACTGGCCAGCTCGCGATACGGAGCTCCACGCTCCTCCGCCGCGGACCCGTTACAGGTCTCGGTCGCCACGTTGTAGCCCAAGCTGTACAAACTGCGCAGGTCCAGATCGTTGCCCGAGGTCTTCTTGGTGTAGGTCTTGATCGCGGTCAGCTTGCGCGTCCCGGACAAGCGAGGGAATCCCAGCCGATAGTCCGACCGCGCCCCCGTCGGCAGCGCCGTGGCGGAACTGCCGCAGTACGACGGGGCCGCCCAGGTGAACTCCACCCGCGCGTACGGTTCCTGCGAGCCTTGCGTCTCGTAATCGATGGTGGTCGGCAGATACTCACGCGGCTGTGTACCGGTCGGTTCCGCGGCCGTGCGGCCCACGGTCGTGTAGCCGTACTTCAGCTCGGCGGGGTCGTTGAATCCGTTGAGCTCCGTCACCCGCACCAGCGGCGCGTACGAGTACGGGTGCTTGTCCTTCTCCCCGAAATATGACGTCCTGCCGTCGGAATGCTTGACGATCCACCACCACGGCAACCCCGAACCACCGTGGTACTCGTACCGGGCCGACAGGTTGTCACCCACCGCCCGATACCCCACCGCGCCCGGCGATGTCACCGGTAGCGAGGTGTCCTCCACCAGTGCCTGCCCGGCGGCGTTGACGAAGTTACGTGGCGCCTCCGCCGATCCGCCGTCGGCCCACTCGGGCCGCAGCGTGCCGGCGGACCCGTCCACGGTGATCGCGCCGCCCGCCATCAGTGACCAGCCGGCCGCCAGCCCGCCGTGGGTGGCGCCGTTGGAGGTGTACGACAACCTCACCTGGGGCGCGAGACCCTGCCGGCCGGCCGGCACCTCGATCGGGACACCGGTGGTGTAGTCGCCGTTGAGCGACCCACGGCCGGGCTTGAACGGGCCACCACTGGCCACGCCCGCGTCCTGCAGCAACTGCCCGGCATTGCCGGACCGTTCACCGTCCGCCCGCGCCGGCGCCGGCGGCCACACCACCAGCACCGACCCGGCCAGCAGCAGCGCGGTCACCGTGGTGACCACCCGCGCCGCCGACCGGCGAAGCCGCCCCGACAAGGCGGCGTTACGCATCCTGGATTGCACACTCGGCTCCACACACGACAGCGCCACATCCGCGGCGCGCATAGATAGGGCGCCCCAAATGTGCGGCTACGCGCTGTCGGCCTTCTGTCAGCCGGCTCCCACTCCTGCCGAGCACCTGTCGGCCCACTCGAAGCCGGGTGACCGCACATCGCCGCCGGCAACGACCACCGGGACCGTTCAATCGGCGCCGCGACGATTGATCCCCGACCGGGACACCAACCCACCCTGATCGCCCGCCGTCAGCAGCACGTCGACTCCGCCACCCGCACGGCGATGGACTCGGACGAGACCTTGACTAGGCCGACGCGCGCCTGTGCTCGTAGAGGCGGAAACCGAGCTGGGTGTACAGCTCCAACTGGTCGTAGTACTCCCGGTGCGTCCTTATCTTCCCGTCCTCGACGAACGTCGAGCAGGTGGCCCGCAGGGCGATGTGCTGCCCCATCTCCGTCACCTCGCGCCCGTCCGGCAGATAGAAGGGCCCGGTGTGGGTCCCGGTGATCGTCCACTCGGTGACCGCGGGGTTCTCCGAGTCCGCCACCTCGAACCACGACGTCAGACGCAGATCCGGGAACCCCGTGAAGAACTGGTCGTAGAGCCACGCGATCTGCTCACGCCCTTCCGCCACACCCATAGGGGACACGTAGACGGCGTCCGGGCTGTAGTGATCGAGCACCCGATCCAGATCATGAGCATTGATCGCATCGCACAGATCATGCTTGATGTCCCAGAAATCACCCATGAAAATCCCTCCGCGGACCCGTCCAAAGCCCACGAGACGGCACGTCACAGCGGCCGGAAAACACTCACCACACACCAACGTACGCACCGCCGAGGCAACCACCGTTCAAAGCGCCGTCCAGCCCACACCATGAAACCCGCCTCGCCGGTACACCACCGGCCAAGCGATCGGCACGTGAGAATCATCCGGCCCTGAGGAACCGCTCGAAGGCTTCCCGGGCGTGCGATCCGAGAACCCGATCCTGCCGGGCTTCTACCCGGACCCGTCGATCTGCCGGGTGGAGGACGACTACTACCTCGTCACCTCGACCTTCGAGTGGTACCCCGGCGTCCGCGGTGAAAGGCGCCACCTGGGCCGAGGGCCCCCACATCTCAAGATCGACAGCACCTACTACCTCCTGGCCTCCGAGGGCGGCACCGCCCGCGACCACGCCCTCAGTGTCGCCAGAGCCACCACCGTGACCGGCCCCTACACCGGCGCCCCCCGCAACCCCGTCCCTTCCCACGTCGCCACTGGCCGGTGACGTCCGCCTGCACCACCGGGCGACTGGCACCTCCTGGGCCTCCTGGTCGGCGGCAGGTTCTCAGCCCTCCGGTCGCCGGCGGCTTCATCGGCCTGTACACCTCCAGCGAGGGCCACCCCAGCCGGAACCGGAACACGGCCGACTTCGACTGGTTCGAGTACGCGCCGCTTCCCTGACCACGGGCTGCAGGCGGCGAAACCGGCGCGCTGGCGAGAAGTCGCGGACATGACATCCTGGACCGGGTTCGCTCCGGGTTCGCTGCGCCGCCTCCGGTTCGGGAACCGTTATCACGCGGATGAAGGTCTGCGCGGACTTGAGCGGCACACGACTTGAGGCGTGCGGACCTGTGGGAAGTCAAATTGCAAGGCGCGGGTGAACCATCGTGTGGTTCACCCGGGCCGTCGACCATAATCTCCTGGCCGGCCATCTATGAGGGCAAAATGGTCGACCGGGTCGATTATCTCTAACTCCTGGAGCGGTTGGTGGGGACTTTCCTTCTCTAGGCTATTTGTGGTTATAAGCCTAGAAGGCGTAGTAATCCCATACGTCGTCAAGAGGGAAGTCGCAGTAAATAGTGATGCTTCCTGAACCCGACCGGCTCTTGAGTTTGGTGTAGAGTTCTCCCGAGAGCGCGCTTTCGCAATAGAGGCGGAAGTTCCAGGTGGCGCCTAGGCTGACTGTGCAGGTTGCTCTCATGCCTGGGAGGGCATAGGTCCCCGACCGGACGAAGGTGTACGTGCAGTTCGTAGGGCCCGCGCTCGCTTGAGCGGGACTCCCCGTTGCAGTCATTGCTAACGCGAGAATTGCGGAAACGCCGAGAGCAACCGCCGGCTTTTTAAACTTCAATGCGATACCCCTGTTCTCGAGTCTGACGTAGAAATGACCGGGCGGCCATGGGCGGAATTTATCAAGGTATTTCAGCCGATGTCAACCGTGGCGGTGCTCTTTCTTTTCTCCTTCGCCGGGGCGCAGCGAGAACTGCAGCCCGAGCGTTTTTGTGTACAATCGCATTGCGCAAGGCTGTAGTTGTATTAGATGGCGACGCCGCGATTGGGTCGCCCGAATATTGATGTTATGGTGGGTCGTTTCGAGGATTAGCGCAACGGTAACGAGCGGCGGCGTGAGTGATTAGCGAGATGTGAAAGTCTTCAATGGACCCCTCTCCATGGGTTACTGAGCCTCATGACCTCTGACACGCGCGCGCGTACACGACCGCTGTGGCGGACACACCCTTATGACGAACCGGCGGCCCGGTTCCGGACAACGCGGGCTGAGGGATGGTGACTGAGAGGTGGTGACGGCTTGGGGAGGGGCGGAAGGGTGGTTGTTCACCTGTGCCGGAGCTGGTCGCGCAAGGTGCGGGCGACGTGGGACATCAAAGCTTCGGCGTCGGGCTGGGTGGTGGCGGGGACGCGGGATTCGGTGAGGACGGCTATGGCGTAGAGGCGGCCGTCGGAGTGTTCGACCACGCCTACCTCGTGGCGGAGGTTGAGGAGGGTGCCGGTCTTGGAGGACCACTTGGAGGCGTCGGAGCTGAAGTCGGGGGCGAGGCGGTGGCGGATGACGTTGTCGGACATCAGGGAGCGGACGCGGGCGGCGACCGTGGGGTGGATGCGGGAGGGGGTCCACAGGGCGCGGAGCAGGGTGATGAAGGAGCGGGCGCTGCCTGAGTTGGCGCGGGTGATGTCCAGTTGGGGGAGGTGGTGGCCGCGGCCGGCGGTTCCGGCTTCGATCGCGAGGAAGTGGGCCAGGTGGCGGTCGGACGGGGGGAGGTGCTCGACGGGGGTCTGGACGAGTTCCCTCAAGGTGTGGCGGATGGTGATGCCGGTGAGGCCGTGCGCGCGCATGGCCTCGGAGACCTGGGCGGGCGGGGTGAGGGTGAACAGGGCGTCGGCGGCGGCGTTGTCGCTGATGCTGGTGCTGAGGTAGAGCAGGTCGTCCAGGGCGATCTCAGCCGGGTGGCGGAACTTGCTGAGGCCGGTGGGGCCGGTGGTGGTGACGAGGCCGGGCAGGACGAGGACCCGGGTGGCGCCGTCGAGCTCGCCGCGGCGGATGCGGTCCAGGGTGGCGATGGCGAGAGGGATCTTGACCAGGGAGGCGACGGGGAACTCCAGGTCGGGGTCGATGCCGAGTTCCTCGCCGGTGCGAAGGTCCTGCACGAGGATCGATCCGCGCAGGCCGGCGTCGTCGAGGTCCTGCCTGAGGCCGCGGATCAGGTGCTCGACCTTGATGGTGCTTCTCCGTTCTCGTCGGGGGCGCCGAGGCAGCGGGCGATGGGGCGCCGCAGGCGGGTGCGGACGCGTTCGGCGTCGTCGCCCACGGCGGCCGTCACCCCGTAGCCGCGGGCGAGGGGGAGCTCGCCGATCGGGCGCCAGTGTAGTCCGAGGTCGCGGGCCTGCTTGGCGGAGCACAGCAGCAGGTCGCCCGAGGTGAGGACCTCGGCGGTGGCGGCCGTGAGCGTCACCCCGACGCCGACCTGTGCGGGCTGGAGGCCGACGGCGTCGCGGACGCGGAACATGGGGTCGCGAATGTGGGGCACGTCGTCCTCGGGCTGGATCCACACACGGGTCCGCCGCGACGCCCGCCCCGTCCGTCCGGCGCGCAGGGTCTCGATGTACACGACGTCCGGCAGCACGTCGGCGGCGCCGGCGAGCCCGAGCGGCACCGACCACAGCGCGTCCCCGGGCGGCACGGCCGTGAGGGCGGCGCGCACCTCGCGGGAGCGGGCCAGCTCGGCGCGTTCGGCGGGGGCGGCGGTGTGGAAGTCGAGGTAGACGCCCTCCCGCCGCGCCTCGGCGTCCAGGCCCGCGAGGTCGCGCACGGTGCACACGTCGGGGACGGCGAGGCGCAGCGGGTTGAGCTTGGCGCGCTCCGCCTCGTGCTCCATGTCGTCGGCGAGGCGCACGAGGCGCTTGGCCAGCGGCAGCATGTCCCGCCCGAAATGGGTGAGCATGGCGCCGCGCGACGACCGGTCGAACAGCCGCTCGCCGAGGTGCTTCTCCAGTGCGGCGATGCGGCGGCTCGCCACCGACTGCGGCACCCGGGTCGCCGCCGCGCCCTCGGTGAAGCTGCCGCGCTCGCTCACGTTGACGAACGCTCTCCAGGCTCCGAGGAGATCCACGAGGGGTAAGACTATGCCATAACTGCATGGACCACCCCGTTTCTGTCTTTGACGGCATCGGGTGGCGGCGCCAGACTGCCCGTACTCACATCCCCTGACGGAAGGCACGACACATGCGGTTCCTCCGGCGCGCTACGGTCACGGCGCTGGCCTCCCTGGCGCTCGTCCCCCTGACGGGCGCCGCCTCCACGTGCGGCGCGGCGACCGTACCGGGCGCGGCCGCCGCCACCGCGACCCCGCCGGCGGCGACCCCGGCGGCCGCGCCTCCCGCGCGCGTCGCCAAGGCGCTCAAGGAGTTGCGCGCCCTGGAGAAGTCCTTCGGCGGCCGCGTCGGCGCGTACGCCGTCGACACCGGCACCGGGCGGACCATCGGGTACCGGGCGGGCGAGCGTTTCCCGCTGCTGTCCACCTTCAAGGCCATGGCCTGCGCCGCCGTGCTGCACAAGGCCCGCACCACCAGCCCCGGCCTGATGAGCAAGGTCGTGCGCTGGACGGAGGCCGACCTGAAGGAACACTCCCCGGTCACCGAGAAGCACGTGCAGGACGGCCTGACCGTCGCGAAGCTGTGCGAGGCGGCCGTCACCCAGAGCGACAACACCGCCGGGAACATGGTGCTCAGGCAGATCGGCGGCCCGGCCGGCCTGACCCGGTACTTCCGCACCCTGAAGGACCCCCGCTCCCGCCTGGACCGCTGGGAGACCGAGCTCAACGACTGGAGCCCGGGGGAGCGGCGCGACACCACCACCCCCGCGTCCGTCGGCCGTGACCTGCGCGCCGTCACGACGGGCACCGCCCTCACCGCCAAGGACCGCGACCGGCTGATCGCCTGGCTCGTCGCCAACCAGACCGGCGACGCCCGCATCCGCGCCGGCCTGCCGAACACGTGGCGCGTCGGCGACAAGACCGGCACGTCCTCGAAGTACGGCGCCGCGAACGACATCGCGATCGTGTGGCCGTCCGGGAAGGCCGCACCGGTGATCATGGCGATCTACACCAACCGCACCACCGCGGACGCCCCCGTCGTCGACAAGGCCGTCGCGGACACCGCCGCCATCCTCGCCCGCGGCCTCGGAAAGCTCTGATGCCGCGCAGCAGAGGTCAGAAGATCGCACGCCTCGTCGCGGCCGGCGCCGCGGCGGGCGTGCTCGCCGCCGGCCTCGCGCTGCCGGCGGTCGGGGGAGCGGGCGCGATGATCGCCGGCGCGGCGGACGACCTCAAGCCGATGGAGCTCGCCGAGCCGCCGCTGGCCGAGAAGACGACCGTGGTGGACGCCGGTGGCCGTCCCATCGCGCAGTTCTGGGACACCTACCGCGAGGTCGTGCCGCTCAGCCAGGTCGCCGAGGTCATGCGCACCGCCATCGTCGCCATCGAGGACTACCGCTTCTACGAGCACGGCGCCATCGACCTCGAAGGCACCGTGCGGGCCCTCGCGCGCAACCTCCAGGCGGGCGGGGTGAGCCAGGGCGGTTCCGGCCTCACCCAGCAGTACGTCAAGCAGGTGCTGCTGAACACGGCCGTCACCGAGGAGGAGAAGGCCAAGGCCCTGGAGTCCAGCTACACCCGCAAGATCACCGAGCTGCGGTACGCGATGGGCGTCGAGCGCAAGTACACCAAGAACCAGATCCTGGAGAAGTACCTCAACATCGCGTACTTCGGCGCCGGGGCCAACGGCATCGAGGCGGCGGCCAAGCGCTTCTTCGGCGTGCACGCCTCCCGGCTCACCCTCGCGCAGGCGGCCACCCTGGCGGGGGCGGTGCAGTTGCCCACCGCGACCGACCCCGAGGGCGGCGCGGCGAACCGGCGGCGGCTGCTGGCGCGGCGCGACGTGGTGCTCGACCGCATGGTGCAACTCGGCAAGATCACGGCGGAGCAGGCGGCCGAGGCGAAGGCCACCAAGCTCGGCTACAAGGGCACGCCGCTGCCCGGCGGCTGCACCGCCAGTCCGTATCCGTACTTCTGCGTCTATGTGCGCGAGGAGTTCCTGCGTGACCGCGCGTTCGGCGCCACCCAGCGGGACCGGGCCCTGCTGCTGTCCCGCGGCGGCCTGACCATCCACACGACGCTGGACCGGCGGGCCCAGGCGGCGGCCGACCGGGCGATCAGGGCGCACGTCGCCCCCTCGGACGACGCGGTGGCCGCCGAGGCGCTGGTGCAGCCCGGCACCGGCATGATCAAGGCGATGGCGGCCAGCCGGCGGTACGGCACGTCGGCGCGCAAGCACGAGGTGTCGTACAACATCGTGGCGGACGAGGCGCACGGCGGCATCGGCGGCTTCCAGGCGGGCTCCACGTTCAAGACCTTCACCCTGATCACCGCCCTGAAGCAGGGCATGAAGGTGGACGACGGCTTCACCGTCGGCAACGGCTTCCGCGCCTCCGGGTACGCCGACTTCGTCGACTGCGCGGGCGGCAAGGTCGGCGACCCCACGCACACCGTCACCAACGACGAGGGCTCGCCCGGCTTCAAGTCGCTCAGCACCGGCACCTGGCAGTCGGTCAACACCTTCTTCATGGAGCTGGAACGCCGCGTCGGGCTGTGCGACACCGTGCAGACCGCCAGGTCGCTCGGCATCAAACGGGCCGACGGCCGCGCGCTGCGGCAGTACGAGACGTTCACGCTCGGGATCAACGAGATGGACCCGGTGACCGTCGCCACCGCGTACGCCGCCATCGCCGCGCGGGGCAGGTACTGCGCGCCGATGGCCGTGACCCGGGTCGTGGACCGGGACGGCAAGGCGACCGACCTGCGGCCCCGGTGCCGGGAGGCGCTGGACCCCGAGGTGGCGGACGCCACGGCGCACATCCTGTCCGGGGTGTTCACCAAGGGCACGATGCGTTCGGTCGGGGGCATCGGCCGGGACGCCGCCGGCAAGACGGGCACCAACGACGACCAGTCGAGCGCGTGGTTCGCCGGGTTCACCCCCGACCTGGCGGGGGCGGTCAGCATCGGCGACCCCCGGGGCGCCATCGCGCACAAGCTGAACGGCGTCACCATCGGCGGCCGGTACTACGGCGCCGTCTTCGGCGCCACCATCCCCGGCCCGATCTGGCGCGACACCATGCTGGCCGCGCTGAAGGGCGTGCCGGCCACGCCCTTCACCGCGATGAACACCGTCCGCTTCGGCGGCTGCGGCGGCTCCTGCCGTCCGGCCCCTCCCCCGCCGGACGACGAGGAGCGCCCGGTGGGGGACGACGACGCGACCGAGGACGACCCCGTGGCTGACGACGAGCCCGGGGACTCAGCCGGCCGCTGAGCTCTCCAGCAGGTCACGCACCTCCTCGGCGGAGGTCTCCAGCAGTTCCTCGCCGAGGAGGAGCCACCGGGTCACCCCGGCGGACTCCAGGAACGGCAGGTCGTGGCTCGCGATGAGGAGGGCGCCCTGGTACGACTCCAGGGCGGTCGTCAGGCGCCGGACACTCGCCAGGTCCAGGTTGTTGGTGGGCTCGTCGAGCATCAGGAGCTGCGGCGCGGGCTCGGCGAGCATCGTCGCGGCGAGCGCGGCCCGGAAGCGCTCGCCGCCGGACAGGGTGCCCGCGAGCTGCCCGGCCCTGGCCCCCTTGAACAGGAAGCGGGCGAGCTGCGAGCGGATGTGGTTGTCCGTCGCCCCGGGCGCCAGGCGGGCGACGTTCGCCGCGACGCTCAGCCCGTCGTCCAGCACGTCGAGGCGCTGGGGCAGGAACCGCAGCGGCACGAACACCGTGGCCGCGCCGGACGCCGGCGCGAGCTCCCCGGTGAGGGTGCGCAGCAGGCTGGTCTTGCCCGCCCCGTTGCGCCCCACGAGGGCGATGCGTTCGGGCCCGTGCACCCGCAGGTTCCCGCCCCGCAGCCGGCCGAAGCGAAGGCTCAGGTCCTCCAGGGTCAGCACGGTGCGTCCCGCGGGCACCGCGGTGTGGGGGAGGCTGACGCGGATCTCGGCGTCGTCCCTGATCGCGTCCGCCGCCTCGTCCCGCCGCTCGCGGGCCTCGCTCAGCCGTTCCTCGTGCAGCACCCGCAGCTTGTCGCCCGACTCCTGCGCCGCCCGCTTCTTCTCCCCGGCGACGATCCGCGGCGCCCGCCGCTGCGCGTCCAGCTTCTTGCTCTGCCGCTGCCGCCGGGCCACCTTGATCTGCGTCTCCTCCAGCTCCCGCTTCTGCCGCCGCACGTCCGCCTCCGCCGTACGCAGCAGCCGCTCGGCGGTCTCCTGCTGCGCGGCCACGGTCTCCTCGTACGCCGACCACCCGCCGCCGTACCAGCTCACCGCCCCGCCCCGCAGCTCCGCGATCCGGTCCACCCGCTCGAGCAGCTCCCGGTCGTGGCTCACCACCAGCAGCACCCCCGACCGCCACGCGTCCACCGCGTCGTACAGCCGCCGCCGCGCGAACAGATCGAGGTTGTTGGTCGGCTCGTCCAGCAGCAGCACATCGGGCCGCTCCAGCAGCAACGCCGCCAGCCGCAGCAACACGGTCTCCCCACCGGACAACTCACCCACCGTCCGGTCGAGCCCGACCCCCTCCAGCCCGAGGGACCCCAGCGTCGCGAGAGCCCGCTCCTCCACGTCCCAGTCGTCCCCGACCGCCGTGAAGTGCTCCTCCCGCACGTCCCCCGCCTCGATCGCCCGCAGCGCCGCCCGCCGCCCGGCGATCCCGAGCGCCTCCTCGACCCGCGTCCCCGTCTCCAGCGTCACGTCCTGCGGCAGATAAGCAAGGTGCCCGCTCACGGTCACCGACCCCGCCGAGCCCCGCAACCGCCCCGCCAGCAGCCGCAACAAGGTGGACTTCCCGGACCCGTTGCCCCCCACGAGCCCGTTACGCCCCCGCCCGACCGTCAGGGACAGCCCGTCGAAGACGGCCGTACCGTCCGCCCACTGAAAGGAAAGCCCGGAGCAACTCACAGAGGCCCCGGTCACATTGATGTCGTTCATTGATCACTCGCACTCGCGCCGTCGCGTTCGGATAGGGCTCCGTATGCGAACGCCACGCGGCAGCCGAGCCGGGAGAACGAGAAACGCCCTGCCGAGAGGAAAACGGCTCATACACCGAGGTCGCACCCACGCGCCGTCCCGAAGACGTACGTACGGCCGGAACCGTACCGCGCGGCGATCGCGAACCTCAGACGTACAACGCCCACCTCAATCAGAGACAACAGGACCCCACGACTGTACCCCACCCGTTCCCCCCGCCACCTCCGCCCACGTCACCGTCCGCCGATGCCTCAACGTGACCCCCCAGCAAGCCGCCACCGCGTCCACCAGCCGCAACCCCCGTCCCCCGACCTCAATCGTGTCGAGCGCCCCCACCCATCCCGGCAACGCCGCCCCGTCGGTCGGCCGCATGCACGGAAACCCCCGCGCCCCGTCGTCCAGCACCTCGACCCGCACCCGCGCCCCCGCGTGCAGCACGTACACCGTGACACTTCCCCCCGGCAGCGACGACCGGGAATGCACCACGCTGTTGGACACCAGCTCCGACACCACCAGCAACACGGAATCGAGAAGCGGATCCCCACCGAGCACCCGCCGCACGAACCCCCGCGCCATCGCCACCTGCTCGACCCGCCCAGGCAACGTGACGTACCCCCCGACGGCCCGCGCCCCGGGCACCCAGCCCGTCTCGCCGTGCCCGGCCATCTCGTCCCGGTGGAGAAGCCCGACCCCTGACACTTCGCGCTCCAGCACCTGGAGCACCCTCGCCCCTGCGTCCAGCGGTTCCATTCGCCCCACCATCGACCTCCGTTGGCCTGCGGAGAGTGACGTTGCGTACTCGCCATGTCACTCATCGATGAGATGAGATTCTCACTAATGCGACGCGCTCCGCAGAACTTCTCTGTATTTTTCGAACGTTGGTATGTCTGAGTGATTGACCGGACACACTGTGCACATGGCTTACCGACCCACGGTGCGGGCCCGGCGGCTCGCCCGAGAGCTGCGACGTCTCCGCGAACAGCAAGGCCTGACCCTGCAGGAGGTCGCCGACCGCCTCGACTGGTCCCGCGCCCGCCTGTCCCGCATCGAGACCACCCAGACCCGCCCTCACCACGGCGACGTCTCCGATTTGATGGACCTGTACGGCGTCACGAGCCCCGACCGCGACGCGCTGATCACTCTTGCCAGGGAGATCAGGCGGCGTGGATGGTGGACCTCGTACCTTGACGTCTTCAGCGGCAGTTATGTCGCACTCGAGGACGAGGCGTCTTGCATCCGTACCTGGGATCCGCAGCTCATTCATGGCTTGCTGCAGACACCCGATTACTCTCGCGCGATCATTCGTGCCGGTCTGATGACGGCCGACGACGGCGAGGTCGATCGGAGGGTCGCCGCTCGCCGCGAACGTCAGACACTTCTCTCTCGCGACAGGGCCCCCGACCTGCACATGATTGTCGATGAGGCTGTCATTCGACGCCTTGTGGGCGGCCCTGAGGTGAGGAGAGCTCAACTCGTCGCGCTGACGGACCACGCCGTCCGGCCTAACGTCACCGTCCAGGTTGTTCCCTTCATGGCCGGTGAGCACCCGGGCGTGGATGGCCCGTTCACGATCCTGTCCTTCCCTGACCCGGCAGATCCGGATATCACGTATATCGAAGGAACTATGGGTGACGTTTATCTGGAAAGCGTCGAAGATTGTGTGAAGCACAGGCAGAGGTTCGACGGCATCAGCGCGAAGGCCATGTCCCCCGAGGACTCCCTCGCGCTGATCAAAGAGTTGACGCAGGAGTGATCATGGACGTCGGTCTCGTATGGCGCAAATCCCCCCACAGCGGCAGCGGCGACCAGTGCGTGGAGGTGGCCGCCCTGCCGGACGGCGGTCACGCGGTCCGCGACTCCAAGCAGGTGAACGGCCCGATCCTTCGTTTCGCCGCTGGAGAGTGGCGGGCATTCGTCCGGGACTTGAAGGCCGGAGCTTGCGACGAAGTTTGAGGTGATGGGAGGCCGCATCGGAAAAGGGGCGTTTACGTGTGCGAACCATACATCTCACGGGCCGAGTGGCGTAAGAGCAGGTACAGCGGTGGGAATGGCGGCAGTTGTGTGGAGGTCGCCGGATTGCCGGACGGTGGGTATGCAATCCGGGACAGCAAACGGGTGGACGGTCCGATCCTGCGAGTCACCGCCGACGAATGGGCGGTGTTCATGCGTCATCTGAGGTCGCGGTTCGCTGATGTCGCCGGCACCATTCCGGGTTTCACCGTAGCCGTGGACGTCGAGGCGAGCCGGGACTCCTGGAGGTGAGGGAAGAGGCGGCGCCTCGGCGGTGTTGCACGGACGTCAAACCCGTTGTCGTTCGGGTGGCGTTCAGGAGAAGGGGCTCGGGGTGAGCTACGAGGAGTTCCAGCGTGGGGTGATGTACTTCGAGGCGCAGGACTACCGGGAGGCCGCGCGGATCCTTGCGCCGATCGTGGAGGGGGAGCCGGGGAACCGGGCCGCCGTCGAGTTGCTGGGGCGGGCGTACTTCCACAGTGCTCAGCTCGGGCGGGCGGAGGAGACGTTCCGGCGGCTGGTGGAGATCGATCCCTGTAACGGGTGGGCGTACCAGGCGCTGGCGCGGACGCTGGACCGGCGGAACCGGGCGGACGAGGCGGAGTCGTATCGGAGGATGGCGCGGGCCATGGGGGCCGAGGACGTGACCAAGGTGGATGTCTCGGTGTACGCGGCCGATCTCGCCTGAGCGATCGTCGTCCAGGAGGCGCCGGGGTGGGTCGCCGTGGCGCGGGTCCGGGTGCCACGGCGACCCTCGCGGTGCGGGCGCCCCCGCCGGGCCGGCACCGCAGGTGGCGTGCCGAGGGGTCGTGCCCGGCGCGTCTGCCACCGGGAACCAGCTTCGGGGGGACGACGGGCGGTTGTCCCCCGCCCGGCTGCGGGGACGCGGGCAGGAGGGCGCAGGTGCGCACCATCGCACCTGTGTGAGCTTGTCGGCCCGGGCCGGCGGGCGGGATCGTGGAGGGCATGGCCACCGATCCGAGCCTCAAGGAGCAGCTTCCCCATCCCTACGACCAGGATCTGGCGCCGGTCCTGCGGCGGCTCGACCGGCGCACCCCGCGTAGCCGTGAACGTCTCGCCAACGACCCGGTGACCGCCGCCTATCTCTGCGCCGCCATGCGTTTGGTGGAGCGCCACCTCGGGCCCGGGGCCGAGCGCACGCTGAGCGATCCGGAGGACGAGAACTCCGTCGAACGGCCGCTGACGAGCTTCCTGTCCCAGCGTGCGGTGGCCGCGGAGGTCGCCAGGAATCCGGACCCGTTCCCCCGGAGGGGAAGCGTCTCGACGATGAGGAGCACCTGGAGGTCCCACTCCGACTTCATCGCCGATCTGTTGCGCTTCGGCCTGTGGTCGCAGTACCAGCCCACGCACTGCGATGTCGTGGAAGCCGCCGATATTCTGCGGAAACTGCTGGAAGGGCCGGACTTCGTGCAGGGGGTGCAGGAACTTGGCTACTCCGACCTGGTCGGCTTGCTCTCCCGCCCCAAGTTCCGGCTGGAACTCATGGCGATCGCGGGGGCCGAGGGCGACAGGGCGGTCCGCGAGGCGCTGGCCGAGAACTTCCACGGTCTGGTGGCGCCATGGCGGGAAGTGTGCGCCGAGATTCTCAAGGCGCGGGGGCTGCGGCTTCGTCCCGGGGTGACGCTCGACCAGCTCGTCAGCATGCTGACCGCCGCGACCGAGGGCATCGCGCTGCGGGCCCTCATCGACCCCGACGTCGAGATCATCGACCACGCCGCCCGGCGTTCCCTGCTGGGGACCACGATCCTCACGCTGATCCTCGGCAGCGTCGAACGTGCCGGCGCCGGGAGCGGGCTTTCGACTGAACAGGCCGTCAACGAGTTGATCTACAAACGCGTGGACAGGTGAAGCGCCGGCTCGGTGGACGCCTGGAAATGCCAGACGACCATCGCGGGGATGTCGCCGTTGGCGGCTCTCGCCGCCTCGGGGACCAGGGCAGGCAGGCTCCAGGGGCGCTGGTCCCAGGGGGTGGTCACTTCGGCGGGGGAGGGGATCCGGTGCGGCGGGAGATCATCGGCCACGGGTCCTGCGGTGGCGCGCAGTTCCTCACAGCGTCGCGGGTGCAGGCCCGCCGCGAGCGCGGCGCGTAGGTAGTCGCCGATCGAGTGGCGGTGACTCATGATCCGCACCGGCCGGCCGTCGCCTCGGTACATGCGGGGAACCATCCCGCGCGCGACGCCCTCGGCATGCATGTCCGAGATCACCAGATGTCCTCCCGGGCGTAGGACCCTGGCGAACTCCGCCATCACGGGCCGGAGCGAAGGGACGTGCGTGAGCGCGAGGGAGCAGACGACGACGTCGACGGCGCCACCCGGTATCGGGAGATCATTGAGGTCGCCGACGAGGTACTCGCCCCCTGGCACGCGCTCCCGCGCCCTGGCGAGCATGTCCGCGGAGCTGTCAATGCCGAGGACCCGGTACCCGCGTGCCGCCAGTGACGCGGCGACCCGGCCGGTGCCGCAGGCGGCGTCCAGGGCGACCCCGGCGGGGAGCGTGTCCAGGATTTCCCCGACGACCGGCTCGTCGAGGTCGAACGCCGCGTTGGGGCCGTCGTAGGTCGCCGACCAGATCCGGTAACCCTCGGCCGTGCCGACCTCGGCGACCTCCACGGCGGCCATGGTCAAGTGTTCGTCGTCGAGCAATCTGCGGATGTCCGAGAGGCGCGCGTCGACGAACTCGCGGTCGAATTCCCCGGCGAAGGCGCGCATCAGGGCGATGCCCTCCACGCCGAGCAGGTAGGCCAGCGGATGCTCGTGGACCATGCCGCGAGGCTAATCATTCGGTCTGCGCGGGCGCCATCGAATTAGCCCGGCCAGCGGGTATGGGGATGGCGCGGCTGTACTTCCACGGTGCTCGGCTCCGGCGGGCAGAGGACGTGACGAGGGTGTACGTCGTCGGCTACGCCTGACTATCCGTCAACGGGTCGCCTCCGACAGGTGAGCCTCGGGTGGCAACTTGTGTGGCTTCAACGTGAAGCCGGGCAATGTAAATGATATGGCTCGCCCGGGACATAGCGCTTCCATTCCCGCTGGGTAAACCCGCGGCTTGCAATCCCACAAACGGTTCGCAGGAGGTCTTTCGGCATGCCGGCACTCCATGTCCGCACCGTCCGATCGGCCCCTGTGGTGGCCAGGAGGGTGCCGTCGGGGCTGAACACCGCGTCGGACACCGACTCGGTGTGCCCGGTCAATGGTGGGCCGAGTTGTTCGCCGGTAGCTGCGTCCCAGATCCGCACCGTGTGGTCGCGCCCTGCTGTGACGAGGTAAGTGCCGTCGGGGCTGTAGGCCACCGAGTACACCTCACCGGTGTGGCCCGTCAGTGGTGGGCCGAGTTGTTCGCCGGTGGCCGCCTCCCACACTCGTACGGTGTGATCGCGCCCCGCGGTGGCCAGGTGGGTGCCGTCGGGACTGTAGGCCACCGAGTACACCCAGTGATTGTGGCCGGTCAGCTTGGTGGTCTGTGCGCCGGTGGCCGCGTCCCAGATCCGCACCGTGTGGTCGTGCCCGGTGCTGGCCAGGAACGCGCCGTCGGGGCTGAACGCCACATCGGACACTGAGTCGGTGTGGCCCAGCAGCGGTGTGCCCCGTTGTTTGGCTGTGGTCGCGTCCCAGATCCGTATTGTGCCGTCGAGCCCGGTGGTGGCCATCAGGGTGCCGTTGGGGCTGAACGTCACGGAGGTGACCGCGTCGGTGTGGCCGGTGAGTGGCGGGCCGAGTTGTTCACCGGTGGCCGTATCCCACATCCGTACCGTGCGATCATGCCCTGCGGTGGCCAGGCGGGTGCCGTCGGGACTGAACGCCACCGAATACACTTTGCCGGCGTGGCCGGTCAGTGGTTCACCGCGTTGCTTGGCGGTGGTCGTATCCCAGATACGCACCGTGCCGTCGTCGGCCGTGGTGGCCAGGCGCGTACCGTCGGGGCTGTAAGCCACTGAGTGCACCCAGCCGGTGTGGCCGCGCAGTGGCGCGCTGTGCTGCCTCCCGATGGCGGCGTCCCAAATCCGTACCGTGCCGTCTCCCCCGGCGGTGGCAAGGTGGGTGCCGTCGGGGCTGTAGGCCACTGAGTGCACCCAGCGGGTGTGGCCGGTCAGCGGTGGATCGAGTCGTTCGCCGGTGGCCGTGTCCCAGATCCGCACCGTATGGTCATCTCCTGCGCTGGCCAGGTGGCTGCCGGCAGGGCTGTATGTCACCGACCGCACCTCGCCGTTATGGCCGGTTAGTGGTGCGCCGCGTTGTCTGCCGGTGGCGGGGTCCCAGATTCGCACTGTGCCGTCTTCTCCGGCGGTGGCCAGGTGGGTGCCGTCGGGGCTGTAGGCGGCCGAGTAGACATCGCCGGTGTGGCCTGTCAGTGGTGCGCCGACCGGTTCCCTGCTCGCTGCGTTCCAGATTCGCACCGTGCGGTCGCGCCCTGCGGTGGCCAGGTGGGTGCCGTCAGGACTGTAGGCCACCGAGTACACCCAGCCGTTATGGCCGGTTAGTGGTGCGCCGTGTTGCTTGCCGGTGGCGGGGTCCCAGAATCGCACTGTGCCGTCTTCTCCGGCGGTGGCCAGGTGGGTGCCGTCGGGGCTGTAGGCGGCTGAGTAGACATTGCCGGTGTGGCCTGTCAGTGGTGCGCCGACCGGTTCCTTGGTGGCCGCGTTCCAGATTCGCACTGTGCCGTTTTCTCCGGCGGTGGCCAGGTGGGTGCCGTCAGGACTGTAGGTCACCGACTGCACCTCGCCGTTATGGCCGGTTAGTGGTGCGCCGTGTTGCTTGCCGGTGGCGGGGTCCCAGATTCGCACTGTGCCGTCTTCTCCGGCGGTGGCCAGGTGGGTGCCGTCGGGGCTGTAGGCGGCCGAGTACACCTCGCCGGTGAGGCCGGTGAATATCGCACGTGTGGGTTGGCCGAGCAGCAGTTCGGCCATGGCAGCCCGGGCCTCGCCGGTGGGGGCGATGGCCCATGCCGCGGCGGCGAGTCGTGCTGCCACGACTGGGTCGTCGGGTACGGATCGGCTGTGGACGGCGGTGCCGCGGCTCAGCGCCTGGGCGCTCTGCCGGGCGGCGACTTGGCCGAAGCGGACGGCAGCCACCGCGGTGACGAGGGCGATCACCAGCAGTCCTGCCAGCGTGGTGAACAGAGCCTGCAAGCGGCGCCGGGTTCGGGTGGCGACCCTGTTGCCGGCGCGCAGAAACGCGTCAGCGGGGACGTGCAGGCTGAGGCCGGGGTAACGGCCGGGCTCGGCCTGCCAGCGCGTGGCCGCGCTGGTGGCGTTCTCCAGCCGGATCCCCCGGTAGAGGAACGAGGGGTCGCGGCCGCGCTGGTTCCATTCGGTCGCGTCTTTCATGATTTGCCCATGCACCACGCGGTCGGTGTGCTCGTCGGCCAGCCACTCCCGTAGACGAGGCCACGCGGTCACCAATACATCGTGGGCGATCTCGATCGTCCCCGTCCCCACTGCCTGCTGAACGTCCGATGGCGCGGGAGCGGTGACGGCGACGCCGGACGTGTGCTCCGCCGGCGGCCCGGCCGGCATGAGCAGCGGTGAGCCGGGCCCGGTGACCATCAGCCGGGCGGTTGTGAACACCTCCACGATCTGCCGGGTCGACCCGGGCTCGTGTGGCGCGCACAGAGTCTCCAGTTCGCCGGAGGGCACACGGCGCCGGGTGACCTGCCCGTCGGCGCCGATGGCCGTCAGCGTCAGGATAAGCCGCCGGGCGAGCTGCTGCTGTTCGGGGCTGAGGGACGCGTAGGTATCTTCGGCGGTGGCGACGACGGCGGTGGCAACGCCGCCGGAGCGGTCGTAGCCGTGCCGGGTCAGCCGCCCACTCTCCCGGTTGGCCCAGGTACGGACCATCGCCATCGACAGCAGCGGCAACGCCCCCGCCGCCCCGGCGCCGTCGGGGGCTTGTCCGGCTGGGACGTGCAAATGCCCGGAGAGCTCTCGGACCATCTGCTCGGCCAGGCCGTCTTCGACCTCCAGCCCTGCGGCTGCGGCCGGGCCGGTGATCGCCCGCTGCAGTTCGTGCTCGCTCATCGGGCCCAATACGAACAGCCGCTCCTGCAACGCTTGTGCGAGCATCGGATGTGCGGCGCACCGGTCGACGAAATCGCCGCGCACCGCGACCACCACGACCCCGGGTGGAGAACTGGCCGTCGGCCCCCCGGCCATGCGCCCAGACCGGACATCTGGCATGGTCCAGTCCGACGGGCTGTCGCTGGTAGTGATCGCGTGTAGCGCGGCTAGGAACGCCTTCGCTTCTTCGGCATGCCGGTGCCAAGCCAAGGTGAACAATTCCTCGAACTGGTCGACAACCATAATCAAACGTTCGGAGAGCGTGTCAAGTCCGCCTTCCTGACGGCGGCGGATCTGCTCGGCGGTGAGCACCTGTCGGGCCCGTGCCCGAGCGTGGACCGGATCGGCGCGTAGCTCGCGCAGCACCACATCGGGGTCGGCGCCGCACCGCACCGCCAGGTGCAGCGCCAGTTCCTGCAGTGGCCGCGGCCCGGGCGTGAAGCTTACCTGCGGCCATGTCGCGCCGTCTCGTCCATCATTCGGCCCCGGGAGCGGCGGGGGATACGTGTGGCCGGGAATGGCCAGGGCAGGCAGCAGCCCGGCGTGCAGCAACGAGGACTTGCCCGCACCGGACGCACCGGTGACGACGATCAAACCGTTCTCGCGCCGGGTGGTCACCATCGCAGTGAGCTGTGCGGTGGCCAGGCCCCGACCGTAGAACACCCCCGTTTCAGCCAGACCGAACGGTGCCAGCCCCTGATAGGGACAGCCACCCGTCCATCCCGCCCCGGCCTCAGGATGGAGTGTCGGCGCCGGTCCTGCGGGGGACAGGCGGCCGCTCAGCTGGCTCAGCTTGTCGCGCATCACCATAAGCAGGGCGATTTGCCGCTGAGCTTGTGCACGGTCCAGGCGATGCTCGGCGTCCTGGCGATACAGCGTCCGTTGGACCTGATTCATCGCCACGTCCAGCCGACCGAGAAACGGGGCGAACACTGCCATCTGTCGGCCGAGCTCGTCGAAACCTGCCGCCATTTCCTCCAGCAGGTGGGCGTCACCGCAGGCGATCGCCTCGCCGATCACCACCTGGATCGCTTGCACCTCCGACAGCACCCCGGCCAGGGTCTGCGCCAACGCGTCGGCGCGGGTGTCGCTGGCGTCGAGGGCCTGCTCAAGGCGCTGGGCGAGTTCATAAGTCACCCGGTCCAGCTCATCTGGCGGGTCCATGGCTTGGTGGCGGTCACCGGCGGCAGCGGACCCGTGCCTGTCAGATGGTTGGTCTCTGCGCGAGCCGGGCCGGGTTCGCGTGCGGGCTCGTGCGGCCGTCAGAGCTGCGTTGATGACATCTGACAGCACATTGGCCCCGACGGAAGAGACAACACCGATCCCGGCGAGGGCCACGGCGGGGCCCGGCTCGGCTAGAGCCAGCGGGGCGAGCGCGCTTGCGCACAGTCCGGCCAGCATCGCTCGCGGCGTTGCCCACGCGGCTCCGCGCGTCGACAATGCGGCGGCCTGCCGTACCCAGCCACGCGCGCCGTCTTGTGCGGCCGTGACCCGGTCCGGCCCCACACCGTCGGCGCCAGGCGGCGACGGTGTGGGGCGCTGATCCCCTGGTGTGCCCAAACGCTGCTCCTGCTCCTTGCGTCGGCCGCACCTGACACCGTGAACCGCTGGCAGCCAGGTAGCGCCCCGGCACTGTGGCGGTCCACGTTGTTATCGGCCTGATGACTCCGAGCGCTACTTGAAGTCGGTGTGTCGCTCCCTGCGACAGGCAGGAATGGAGTCCTCGGAGGAGTGAAACGTTCACTGGCTTGGCGGAACTGAGCAGTGGGGCAGCAGGCCGGGCCGGGGGCGGGGGAGACCGGGCGGGGGTGGGCCTTGCCGGGGGGCGTTGAGAACGTTTCACTCCGGCTTGAGTGGAGTGTTACATCGCGTACCGCGAAGGGTGAGGGTTGTTTCCGCGCCTTCGGTGGGCGGGCGTCGGTGCTGCGGGACCGTGGGTGTTCGGCTCGCGGTGGGGAAAGCGCTTTCCGTGGAGGCGGGATGGGCACTGGCAGAGTACTGGCGGGAGTCCTCGCGGTCGTGGTCGCGTTGGCGGGCTGTGGGGGGAGTGGCGACGGCGGTGGTGCGGGGGCGGTGACGATCCGGTTCGCCTGGTGGGGGAGTGACCAGCGGGCGAAGATCACCAATGAGGCGGTGAAGCTGTTCATGGCCAAGAACCCGGGGATCAAGGTCGTGACCAGCACCGCCATCTATGACGCGTACTTCCAGAAGCTCGCGACCGAGACGGCCGGCGGCAACGCGCCCGATGTGATGCAGATGAGCGACCGGCATCTGCAGGACTACGCGGCGCGGGGCGTCGTGCTGGATCTGCGGCCCCATGAAGGCAAGGAGATCCGGACGGACGGGCTCAAGAAGGAGGTCATGGGGCTCGGCACCTTGGGGGACAAGCTGTACGGGCTGCCGCTCGGGCAGACGGCGATGGTCATGGTGTACGACCCGGTGCTCTGGGAGAAGGCGGGCGCGGAGAAGCCCGAGCTCGGGTGGACATGGGACGACTACTTCGAAGCGGCGAAGAAGGTGTCCGACCACACCGGCAGGAAGGTGTACGGCGCCAGCGACTTCGGCGGCATCGAGTCGTGGTTCAAGGTGTGGTTGTCGCAGCAGGGCAAGGGGCTGTACGCCCCGGACGGCAGCCTGGGCTACACCGAGCAGGACGTCGTGCGGTGGTGGGAGATGGCCACCCGGTTCCGCAAGGCGGGGGCCGTCACCCCGGGGGAGATCACCGCGGTGAACCCGGCGGGCAGCCCGGTGGCGCGCAAGCTGTCGGCGTCGGAGTTCCAGCCGGACTCCACGGTCGCGCCCGACGCCTGGAAAGCCTTCGACAACGACTACGCGCTGGCCCCGCCGCCCCAGGTGGGCGCCGACCCTGGGCTGTACGGCGAGCCGCCCATGCTGCTCAGCGTGTCCGCCAGGACCAAGCAGCGGGCCGCGGCGCTGAAGCTCGCCGACTTCGTCGTCAACGACCCCGAGGCCGCCAAGATCCTCGGCATGTCCCGCGGCCTGCCCGCCAACCTGGCCAACCGCGCCGCGATCGCCCCCACGCTGACCGGCGCCTGGAAGCAGGTGTACGCGTACGAGGAGCTGATCGCCGGCAAGGTCAAGACCGGCCCGCCCGCACCGCCCAAGGGCGCGGGCACCCTGTTCACGCTGTTCGACAAGTACTACCAGGAGGTCATGTACGACAGGGCCGCCCCGGCCGACGCCGCCAGGCGCTACTACGCCGAGGCCCGGCAGGTCCTCGCCGGATGACGCGGCCGTCCACGCCGGAGCGGACGCGTCCCGCGCACGCCCCGGCCGCGGCTCCCTACGGTGAGCGCTCCCGTGTGGCGTACCTGTTCCTGTCGCCGTGGATCGCGGGCGCGGCGCTGCTGACCGTGGGCCCGATGCTCGCCTCGCTGTACCTGTCGTTCACGGACTACGACCTGTTCACCTCCCCGGAGTTCACCGGGCTGGAGAACTACCGCAGGCTGTTCACCGAGGACCCCCACTTCCTCGCCGCGGTGTGGGCGACGGTGCGGTACGTGGTGTTGTCGGTGCCGGTGCAGCTCGTGGCGGCGCTCGCCGTGGCCGTGCTGCTGAACCGGGCGAGCCGCATGCAGGGTTTCTACCGCTCGGCCTTCTACGCGCCGTCCCTGCTCGGCGCGAGCGTGGCGGTCGCCCTGGTCTGGCGGGCGCTCTTCTCCGCCGGCGGGGCCGCCGACCGGGTGTTGTCGCTGGTCGGCATCCGCACCGGAGGCTGGGTCACCGATCCGGACCTGGCGCTGCTGGTGCTGGTGCTGCTCGGCATCTGGCAGTTCGGCGCCCCCATGGTGATCTTCCTGGCGGGTCTCAAGCAGATCCCCCCGGAGCTGTACGACGCGGCGGCGGTGGACGGCGCCGGCCGGTGGCGGCGGTTCCTGTCGATCACCCTGCCCATGCTCTCCCCGGTGATCTTCTTCAACCTGGTGCTGGACACGATCCGCGCCTTCCAGGTCTTCAACGCGGCGTTCATCGTCAGCAGCGGCACCGGCGGCCCGGGTGACTCCACCCTCTTCTACACCCTGTACCTGTGGCAGAAGGGCTTCGTCGACTTCAGGATGGGTTACGCCTCGGCGATGGCCTGGCTGCTGCTGGCCGGCATCGCGCTGGTCACCCTGCTGATCTTCAGATCGGCCCGCTCCTGGGTCCACTACGGAGGTGAGGAGCGGTGACGCGGCGCGTCCTGTGGCACGTGGCGCTGCTCGCCGCGCTGGCGGCGATGCTCTACCCGCTCGTGTGGCTGGTGGCCGGCTCGCTCAAACCGGGGGAACGCATCGCGTCCACCGTCGGCCTGTGGGCCGGGTCGCTGACCCTGGACAACTACGCCGCCCTGTTCGCCCCTGCCGACACCCCGGTCTGGCGGTACTTCCTCAACTCCACGCTCGTGGCCGGCGGCGCGGTGCTCGGCAACGTGCTGACCTGCTCGCTGGCGGCCTACGCGTTCGCACGGCTGAGGTTCCGGCTGCGTACCCCCATGTTCGCGTTCATGCTGGCCACCATCATGCTGCCCCAGCACGTCGTGCTGATCCCGCAGTACACGATCTTCCAGCGGCTCGGCATGGTGGACACCTTCTGGCCGCTGGTGCTGCCCAAGTTCCTCGCCACCGACGCGTTCTTCGTCTTCCTGATGGTGCAGTTCATCCGGCAGCTCCCGCGCGAGCTGGACGAGGCGGCGCGCATCGACGGCTGCGGCCCGCTGCGCATCTTCCTGCACATCACCCTGCCGCTCATCAAGCCCGCCATGATCACCACGGCGATCTTCACGTTCATCTGGACCTGGAACGACTTCTTCACCCAGCTCATCTACCTGTCGTCCCCCGACAGGCTCACGGTGCCGCCGGCGCTGCGCATGTTCGTGGACCTCCAGGAGAGCGCCGCCTCGTTCGGCCCGATGTTCGCCCTGTCGGTGCTCTCGCTCGTGCCGATCCTGCTGTTCTTCGCCGCCTTCCAGCGTTTCCTCGTGCAGGGCCTCGCCACCTCGGGGCTGAAGGGATGAGCCGCCTCACCCTGCTGTCGGAGTCGCTCCTGCTCGGGGTGCTGGTGTTCCTCGCGTCGCTCCCGCTGGTCACCGTGTTCGCCGCGGTGACCGCCGGGTGCGCGCTGCTGCGTGACGCCGGTCAGGGGGTGGGGGTGCGGCCGTACGCCCGCCACCTGCGCGCCGTCGCCAGGTCCGGGCCGCCGGTGTTCGCCGCGCCGCTCGTGCCCGGCCTGCTGCTGCCGCTCCACTGGGTGGCGGCCGGGGCCGGGCTGCCGGGCGGCGAGGTGTACGCCGCGGCGGTCCCGCCGCTGGCCGTGGCCGCCGCCGCGCTCGCGCTGCGGTGCGCCGGCGCCTGGCGTCCCGGGGCGGGCTGGCCCCGGGTGCTGCGCACCGCGCTCCGGGCCGACCTGTACGGCACGGCGCTGCTGGCCATGGCGGTGGCCGCGGCCGTGGTCGTCTGCTCGGTCTTCCCCGTCGTCACCCCGCTGGCCCTCGGCCAGCTCGTCCTCGCCGCCGCCGCCGTGGACGCCCGGCCGTCCGCGCCGCACGCCCGCGGAACCCGGCGCTGATCGCCGGGCCGGGGCCGCTCAGGCAGACGGTTCGTCTTCGCGTGCGGAGATGCTGAGCAGCGGGATGACCAGGACGAAACGGGCACCGGTGGGGCTGTCCTCCAGGGAGAGGGTGCCGTTGTGGCGCTGGGCGATCTCGCGGGCGATCGCGAGGCCGAGGCCGGTGCCCTGCTGGTCCTTGGCGCGGCCCGCGGGCAGGCGGGTGAAGCGCTGGAAGACGATCTCGCGTTGCTCGCTGGCGATGCCCTCGCCGTCGTCGATGACCTCCATGACGGCTTTGCCGTTCTCGTGGCGCACCAGGATGGTGACCGTCGAGACGGCGTGGCGTTCGGCGTTGTCGAGCAGGTTGGTGAGCAGGCGGGCCAGTTGCAGGCGGTCGCCGCTGACGACCACGCCGGTCTCCAGGCCGAGGACGACGCGGCGGCGCCTCGCGCGGTGGTTCAGCTCGGTGCGCACCAGCTCGGCCAGGTCGATGTAGCCACGGACGATGCGCTCGCCGGCGTCAAGGCGGGCGATGAGGAGCAGGTCGGTGACGATGGCCTGCAGGCGGTCCAGGCTGGACATCAGGGCCTCGCCGGTCTTCACCCAGTCGGTGTCGGCGGGGTGCAGCAGGCCCTCCTCCACCTGGGCGCGCATCGCGGTGAGAGGGCTGCGCAGGTCGTGGGAGGCGTCGGAGGCGAAGCGGCGCTGGCGTTCCACCGACTGGCGCAGCTTGTCCAGGGTGATGTTGACGCTGTCGGCGAGGTCGCCGATCTCCTCGCGGGGTGTCGGCGCGGCGAGGCCCCAGGACGGCTCTCCAGCGGTGACCTCGGCCAGTTTGACCCGGACGGCGTCCACGGGACGCAGGATCCGCCGGATGAAGCGCTGTGCCCCGTACGCGGCGGTGCCGGTGACGGCGATGGACCCCAGGGTCAGCAGGGAGAGAAGCCACGGGCTGACGTACCACGGGACGGCGTGGTCGGCGCCGTAGACCAGCACGTCGCCCTCCACCCGGGGGAAGCGTGTCACGACCACGAGGGCGCACCCGCCGCGGAAGCCGGCGGGGTCGCACACCTCGGCCGACTTCATCGCGTGCCCGGCCGCCGGGACCAGGCGCGCCGCCACCGTCGGCTCGCCGACCATGCGGGGGGTCGCCGAGATGATCCGGCCCGCCGCCTGGTCCAGCACCTGCACCGCGGGGATCGCCTGGATCGGCAGGACGGCGGGCAGCAGGCCGCGCTCGGCCACGTACCCGACGGTCAGCGTCGTGTCGGCGATCTTGTGTCGCAGCTCGGCGGTGGCGGTTCCGCGCACGCCGTACATGACGAGCGCGCTCGCGCCCGCGCACACCAGTGCCGTCAGGACGCCCGCGACGACCGCCACCCGCGTCCGGACGGACCAGTCGCGCCATGGCATCACCGCGCCCCCCGTGTCCGCCTCATGATCACCCTAAATGGGCATCATTCGCGGTCCCCGCAGTGAATCGGCAAGACGGCAGAAACTATGGATCAAGGACGTGCAGGGCCGAGGGGGCCTGGTTCATCGGCCGTCCTCCGGATTCCGTGCACTCCACCACGTCACCCACCCGGGCCCCGTACAGGTCGGGCACATGCACCCCCGGCGCCACGACCAGGGTCATCCCCGGCACCAGCGGCGTGCCGTCGCCGGGCGCCAGCCACGGCGCCTCCGCCGGGTCCAGCCCGATGCCGTGCCCGGTGCCGCGCGCCGCGTACGCGCCGTACCCGCACTCGTCCAGCACGGTCCACGCCGCGGCGTCGACGTCGGCGGCACTCGCCCCGGGCCGCACGGCCGCCAGCGCGGCGTCCCTCGCGGTCAGCAGCACCGCGTGCAGCGCGTCGAAGTCCTCGGGCGGCTCGGCGACGACGAACCCGCGGCTCGCCTCCGCGTGGTAGCCGCCGTACCTGGCGGTGACCCGCACCTGCACGGCGTCGCCGGGGTTGATGACCCGCACGGACGGCGTGTGGCCGGGCCGCGCGGTGTTCTCCCCGGCCGCCACCGTCACCGCGACCACGCCGGGCGCGCCGGACTCCCCGGCCAGCCGCCGCGCCATGCCCTCCTCGGTGGCGCCGTACCACGGCAGCTCCCGCGCCACGGCCAGCACCTGGTCCGCCGCCGCCGCGGCCCGGCCGATCGCGGCCACCTCGGACGGCCGTTTGCGTGCCCGCAGCGGCTCCAGCACCGCGGAGGCCAGCACCAGGTCGGCCTCCAGCCGCAGCGCGAACAGCTCACGGGCCCGCATCTCGCCGTCCACCGCCACCCGGGCCGCCCCGGCGGGCAGCAGCGCCGCCGCGTCGCCGGCGCCGGCCGCGAGCTCGGGCTGCCGGCCGGGCACCAGCACGAGGAAACCGTCCGGCTCCCACCCGGTGACGTACCGCTGGTCGGAGGACGGCCGCAGCACCATCGCGTCCAGGCCGGACTCCGCCATCCGGGCGAGGACGGCCGCGATCACCTCCGCGGTCATGCCGGCGGGTACAGCCAGCAGGACACCGGACCCGGCGCGGGCTCCTCACGGGCGCAGACGTCCATCGCCTTCGGGCAGCGCGGGTGGAACCGGCAGCCGGACGGCGGGTCGGACGGGTCGGGCACGTCCCCGGGCAGCTCCTCGGGCAGCCGGCCGAGGCCGTCGGCGGCGGGGACGGCCCGCAGCAGCGCCTCGGTGTACGGGTGCCGGGGCCGGGTCCAGACCTCCTCGGTCGGGCCGGTCTCCACGATCTTGCCGAGGTACATCACCGCGATCCGGTCGGCGATGAGGCGCACCACCGACAGGTCGTGGCTGATGAACAGCAGCCCGGCGCCCGACTCCACCGCGAGGGTGCGCATCAGCGTCGCCACCGTGGCCTGCGCGGACGCGTCCAGCGCGGAGATCGGCTCGTCCCCGATCAGCAGGGACGGCCGGGCCGCGAGCGCGCGGGCGATGGCGATGCGCTGGCGTTGCCCGCCGGAGAACTCGTGGGGGTAGCGCCCGGCCACGGAGGCGGGCAGCCCCACCCGTTCCAGCATGTCCCCGGGGGTGGTGGCCCGGTCGCCCGCCACGGCGAGGCCGTCGGCGATCTGCGCGCCGATCCGGCGCCGGGGGTTGAGGGAGGCGTAGGGGTCCTGGAACACCATCTGGATGCCCGTCAGCGCGCGGTCCCTGCGCCGCAGGCCGAGGCGGCCCACCGGGGTGCCGCCGAAGGTGACGGTGCCGCCGGTCGCCGGGGCGAGCCCGCACACCGCCCGCGCCAGCGTCGACTTCCCGCACCCGGACTCGCCGACCAGCCCCACGACCTCGCCGGCCGCCACGCCGAGGCTCGCCCCGGCCACGGCCCGCACGGCCGGGCGCCCCGGCGTCCGGTGGTCCACTACCAGTTCGTCCACGTCGAGCAGTGTCACGGGCCCTCCTGCGGCCGGGTGTCCTCGCGGGGCAGCGCGTCGAGGAGGGCGCGGGTGTAGGGGTGGCCCGGCTCGCGCAGCACGCGGGCGCGGGGCCCGGTCTCCACGACGAGGCCGTCCCGCATCACGCTCACCTCGTCGGCCACCGCCGACATGACGCCGAGGTCGTGGGTGACCAGCAGCACCGCGAGCCCCAGCTCGTCGCACAACCGCCGCAGCAGCCGCAGCACGCCGGCCTGCACGGTGACGTCCAGCGCGGTGGTCGGCTCGTCGGCGATCAGCACCCGGGGCCCGCAGGCCAGCGCGACCGCGATGGCGATGCGCTGCCGCATGCCGCCGGAGAACTGGTGGGGGTAGCGGCGCGCCGCGTCGGCGGGGGAGGGGATGCGGACCTGGGTGAGCAGGTCGACGGCCCGCGAGTGCGCCTCCGTCCGCCCGAGGCGCAGGTGGTGGCGCATGTGCTCGGTGATCTGGCGGCCGACGGTCAGCATGGGGTGCAGGCTGGTCGCCGGGTCCTGGAACACCATGGCGATCTCCCGCCCGCGCACGCGGTTCAGCTCACGAGGCGGAAGGCCGAGCAGCTCACGGTCGCCGAGCGCGATCCGTCCCGACACGCGGGCGCCGTGGGGGAGCAGCCCCAGGGTGGCGAGGCCCGTCATGGTCTTGCCCGAGCCGCTCTCACCCGCCAGGCCGTGCACCCGTCCCTGGGCGAGGGAGAGGTCCACGCCGCGCAGGATGTCGTGCCCGCCGATGGACACCTTCAGGCCCTCGATGCTCAGGGTGCTCACAGCGCACGCTCCTTGATGGCCCGCGCCGTCCGCGGGTCGAGCGCGTCCCGCAGCGTGTCGCCGAGGAAGTTGAACGCCAGCACCACGGTGAGGATGGCGAGGCCGGGGAACGTCGCCACCCACCAGCTGTCGAAGACGTCCACGCCGGAGGCCACCATGGCGCCCCACTCCGGGGACGGCGGCTTGGCGCCGAGCCCGAGGAACGACAGGCCGGACAGCAGCAGCAGCGCCGTGCCGATGTCCAGCGTGGCGAGCACCAGCACCGGGCCGGTGATGTTGGGCAGCACGTCCACCCGCAGCGACCGCCACGCGGAGAACCCGAGCAGCCGCCCGCTCAGCACGAACTCCCGCTCGCGCACCCCGAGCACCAGGCCCCGGGTGACGCGGGCGTACGCGGGCCACGCCACCACCAGCACGGCGAGCACCGCGTTGGTGAGGCTGGCGCCGAGCGCGGCGGCCACCACCATGGCGAGGATCACCGTGGGGAACGCGAACACCAGGTCCGCGAGGCGCATGATGCCCTCGCCGACCCACCGGCCGAAGTACCCGGCGCACGCGCCGAGCAGCCCGCCGATCAGCATCGACAACACCACCAGCAGCAGCGTCAACGGGATCGACACCCGGGCGCCGTACATCACCCGGGAGAGGACGTCGCGGCCGAGCTGGTCGGTGCCGAACCAGTGGCCGGGACCGGGCGCCGCGAGCCGCGGCAGGTCCTGCGCCAGCGGGTCGTGCGGCGCCAGCAGCGGCGCGGCGACCGCGACCACCAGCCACGCCAGCGCGGCCAGGGCCCCGGCGACGGCCAGCGGGCGGCGCCACGCGTCGGGGAGGCGCCCCCAGAGCCTCACGACAGCCTCACTCTCGGGTCGATCACGCCGTACAGCACGTCGACCACCAGGTTGATCAGCACGTACACCGCGCCGACCACCAGGCCGACCCCCATGACGGCCGGCAGGTCCAGCGTGGTGGCGCTCTTGTAGGCGTACTGGCCGATGCCGGGCCGGGCGAACACCGACTCCACCAGCACCGTGCCGGACAGCAGACTGCCGAACGCCAGGCCCGCGACCGTGATGATCGGCACGAGCGCCGACCGCAACACGTACCGGGACAGCACGGTGCGGCCCGGCAGGCCCTTGGCCCGCGCGGCGCGCACGTGGTCCTGCCCGAGCACCTCGAGCACCGCCGAGCGGGTGAACCGCATCAGCAGCCCGATGGTGTACGCGGCGAGCACCAGCGCCGGGGTCATCAGGTGGCCCACCGCCGAGGCGAACACGTCCCACTGGCCCGCCAGCGCGGCGTCCACGGTGAACAGGCCGGTGACCTGCGGCGGGGCGCTCATGTCCGGCGCGATGCGGCCGCTGCCCGGGGCGACGCGCAGCCGGAAGAAGAACAGGTAGAAGGCGAGCAGCGCCAGCCAGAACGTCGGCACCGAGATGCCGACCAGGCCGGCCAGCCGCAGCAGGTGGTCCGACAGGCGGTCGCGGCGCAGCGCCGCCACCACCCCGAACGCCACCCCGGCGACCAGCGACACCACGATCGCCACACCCGCCAGCTCGATGGTGGACGGCACGAACTCCGCGAGGTCGGTCAGCACCGGGCGGTGGCTCTGCTGGCTCACCCCGAGGTCGCCGCGCAGCAGCCCGCCGAGGTAGGTGAGGTACTGCGCGGGCAGCGGCTTGTCCAGGCCGTGCTCGGCGCGGAACTGCGCCACGATCGCCGGGTCGGAGAGGGCCCGCTGGCCGAGGTTGGCCGTCACCGGGTCGCCGGGCACCAGGTTGGTCAGGACGAACGTGACCAGGGTGATCCCGACGCCGAGCAGCAGCGCCGCCGCGATCCTGCGCAGCAGGAACCGTGCCAGGGGATGCCGCCGGGGGTGGGGTCACTTGGCGCCGAGCGCGGCGACATCGACCGTCCACACGGGGTGGAACTGCAGACCGGTGACCGACGGGGCGGTCACGATGTTCTGGCTCGGCTGGATCAGCGGCACGAACGGGCCGGTCGCGTTCAGCCGGGCCTGGATGTCGGCGTACAGCGGCTTGCGGGCGTCGTCGCCGATGGTGGTGGCGGCCTTGTCGCCGATCGCCTCCAGCTCCTTGTCGGCCCCGGCCTTCCAGCCGGCCCGCAGGCCGACGGTCTTGCCGGGCAGGAACACCAGGTAGTCGGTCGGGTCGGGGTAGTCGGGACCCCAGTACCACAGGCCGAGTTCCTCCTTGCCGTTGCGGTAGTTCTCCAGCGCGGTCGCCACCGGCGCGGGCGCCAGCTCGACCGTGACGCCGACCTCCTTGAGGTTGGCCTGGATGCGCTCGGCGATCGGCTGGAACGACAGGCCCTGCAGGGTCAGGTCGCTCGGGTACTCCAGCGTCACCGTGGGGTTGCTGACACCGGACGCGGCGACCGCGGCCTTGGCGCCCTCGACGTCCCGCTGGACCGCCTGGTCGGGGGGCAGCGCGCCGAGCAGCATCGTCGGGATGACGCCGGGGGCCTGCACCGAGCCCTCACCGGCCAGCTCGAGCAGGCCCTGGTAGTCGATGCCCTTGCGGATCGCCTCGACGATCTTGGGGTTGGTGGTGACCTTGCTCACCGCCGGGTCCTGGTTGGTGAGCAGGAAGACGACGTTCGCGGACGCGGTCTTCAGCGTCGTGTAGTCCGCGCCGATCGTCTTGATCTGGTCGCCGGACAGGTCCAGCGCCACCTGGCTGTCGCCGCGCTGCACGTTGAGCTTCTGCGTGGCCGACTCGACGTTGCGCAGCACCACCTTGGTGTACGTCGGCTTGTCCGGGCCCCAGTACTTGGGGTTGGCGGTCAGCACGACCTGCGACTGCGCGTTGAACGACTCCAGCTGGTACGGCCCGGAGCCCGCCGACTTGCCGTTGAGGTAGGTCTCCGCCTTGTCGGACTCGTCACCCGTGCCGCCGTTCGCCTTGACGACCTTGGAGTTGAGGATGCCGAGTGCCGGGTTCGGCAGGATGAACGGCAGCGCCGGGTTGGCGGCCTTCGAGGTGAGCGTGACCGTCGTCTCGTCGGTCTTGGTCACCTCCACGCCGTCCAGCAGGAACGACGGGTTGCCCTTCATGTCCCGCACCCGGTTCAGGGAGAACACCACGTCGTCCGCGGTGACCGGGGAGCCGTCGGAGAACGTCGCGCCCTGGCGCAGCTTCAGCGTCAGGGTCCTGCCGTCCTCGGACTGCTCGTAGGACTCGGCGAGGGACGGGACCGGCTTGGTCACGTCGGAGCCCTCGAAGGTCAGCAACGTGTCGTAGAGGGCCTTGCCGACGATCAGGCCGGTCGGCTCGTAGTTGCGGCCGGGGTCGGCGGTCTTGAGCGTGAAGGAGGCGTCGACGACCAGCGTCTTGGCCGCAGGGGCGCTCTGCCCGCTCTGCGCCGGGCTGGAGCCGCCGCCGCAGGCGGCGAGGGAGAGGGCGCCGGCGAGCAGGACCGGCAGCAGAGCCGCCCTTGCCTGCCACGCCGCCCGGCGCCGCGAAGGGGTCGCCATTCTGGTCCTCCGGAATTGAGCTGTCTGGACGATTGTTGGCGTGTCGTCCAGGATTGTGCGGGGAAACGTCCGGTTCGCGGCATCAGAGCGAGACGGATCTATCGGATGGGGTTCAGGTATGACCGAAATGTCAGGTGGGTCATCACGTGGGGGCGGGCTCGCTGGACGTATCGGCATCGGGCTGCAACTCGACACGATCCACATGAAGATCCTGCAAGTGCTCCGCGAGAACGGCCGCATCTCCGTCGCCGCCCTGGCCGAACGGGTGGGCATCTCCCGCGCCAGCGCCTACACCCGTTTCGAGGCCCTGCGCGCCGACGGCGTCATCAAACGCTTCACCGCCGAGGTCGACCACGTCCGCGCCGGCCTCGGCATCACCGCCCTGGTCTTCGTCACCGTCCGCCAGCAGATGTGGAAACAGTTCCGCGCCCAGCTGGCCCAGATGCCCGAGGTCGAGTACTGCGCCATCACCACCGGCCAGCACGACGCCATGATCCAGATCCGCATGCCCGACGTGGCGAGCGTCCACGCCCTGGTGACAGAACGCCTGGCCGGCATCCCCGCCGTCAAAGCCACCGAGACGGTCTTCATCCTCGACGAGGTCCTGAAACGCCCCTACGTCCTCCCCTCCGACCGCAC
>NZ_JBDPMD010000037.1:0-92528 GCF_039871875.1 Sphaerisporangium sp. B11E5
CTCCCCAGCGCCCCCTCCCCGGCCCCGCCTCCGACCCCCGCCGGTGGCAGCGCATCGACGTCACCAGCGAGCACCTGCGCGGCGAGCCGGTCCCCGTCCCCGAGGGCTACGCAACCCAACTCGGCATGCGCCCCGGCACCCTGCTCTCCGTGACCGGCCCAGGCGACAACGCCGTGGTCCTCGTCTGGCGCGACCGCCAGCCGGTCTTCGACTCCCTCCAACCGGTCCTGATGCGCCTGAACGCCCGCCCCGGCGACTCGGTCTACGTCACCGTGGACGGCTACCGCCTGGACGCCCAGCTCACGTCCTGACACGGCCCGCCGGGCGCCGTACGAGCTAGGCCTGGTCCTCGGCGGGTTTCAGGGTCTTGCGGTAGTAGGTGCCGGCGGACTCGTAGTGGAGGGCCTCGTAGAACTCGGGCGCCCGGCGGGTGGCCAGGGCTATGTAGTGGGCGTCCCGTTCGCGTGCCCAGACCTCGAAGGACTCCAGCAGGGCCCTGCCGAGGCCACGGCGGCGGAAGCCGTGCTGGGTGACGGCTTCCTCCACCCACGCGACGTGGCCGTTGGCGAACAGGGTGAGGTGGACGAAGCCCAGGAGGTAGCCGCGGACGTGGCCGTCCACCACGACGACCAGCAGCAGGGCGTCGGGGTTGGCCAGCAGGGCCGGGAGGTGCTGGTCGAACGGGGCGCGGCGGGGACGCACGGAGAGGGCGAACTCCCGGGTCAGTCCGAAGATCTCCTCGGCATCGTCGTGTACGGCCCTGCGCACCAGAAGATCATCAGAAGTCATGAAAAGGACTTTAGGGAGTAGACCCGTCGTCCGTCCACTTTCACCACAACCCTCCCCGGCCCGCCTGTCACGCGCCGTACGTCGAGGTGCGCCGTGGTGCGCCGCGGGCGCCGCCGAGGCGGGCCAGGGCGTGTTCCGAGGGGCTGCCGGGCTCGGCCTGGAAGGTGACGAGTTTCTGGCCGGGGGCGCTGTCGATGCTCATCACCTCCATGGTGGTGACCAGGACGCCGACGGCGTGGTGGTGGAAACGCACGGGGGCGCGGACGCGGTGACGTACGTCGTGGCGGGCCCACAGGCGGCGGAACTCGTCGCTGCCGGCGGACAGTTGCTCGACGAGTTCGGCCAGCATGGGGTCGTCCTGGTCGGCCCCCATCACGGCACGCAGGTGCGCGATCTTGTGCCGGGTGTCCTTCTCCCAGTCCACGTAGAAATCCCGTGCCCTCGGGTTGAGCAGGGCGAGCCGCAGCAGGTTGTCGTTGTGCTCCAGGCCCTCGTACAGGGCGTCGGCCACGGCGTTGCGGGCCAGCACGTCGAGCCGCTGGTTCACGACGTACGCCGCCACCCGGTCCCAGCTCTTCATCAGCAGCACCACGTTGCGGTCCACGCGCGGGGGCGGGACGGCCCGGCAGCGGGGGCCACGTGGGCGGGCCAGTTCGTGCAGGTACTCGGCGGCCTCCGGGCCGAGCTGGAAGACGCGGGCGAGGGCGTCCAGGACCTGGTCGGACGGGTTGCGTTCCCGGCCCTGCTCCAGGCGGACGTAGTAATCGGTGCTGACTCCGGCGAGCGTGGCCACCTCCTCCCGGCGTAAGCCGGGTGTGCGGCGGCGCTCACGCAGCAGCGGCAACCCGACCTGCTCAGGGGCCGTCAGATGACGTCGAGCTCGGAGGAAGTCCCCCAAACGGCTCTCCCGGTGCATAACGACAAGTTTCTGCGGGGCCCTCCCCTGAGTGAACCGCGAGGGCGAGAACTTTGCCAGACCTCGACCCACACTTCAGGCGGGCAGGCCGAGCTGCCGGGCGATGAGGATGCGCTGCACCTCGCTGGTGCCCTCGCCGATCTCCAGGATCTTGGCGTCGCGGTAGAAGCGCCCCACGGGGAACTCGTTCATGAAGCCGTAGCCGCCGAAGATCTGGGTGGCGTCGCGCGCGTTGTCCATGGCGGCGTCGGACGCGACCAGCTTGGCGATGGCGGCCTCCTTCTTGAACATCTCCCCGGCGAGCATCTTCTCCGCCGCGTGGTGGTACGCCAGCCGCGCGGTGTGCGCCCGCACCTCCATGTCCGCGATCTTGAACTGGATGGCCTGGTACCGCCCGATGGGCATGCCGAACGCGTGCCGCTCCGCGGCGTACCGCAGGCTCTCGTCCACGCACCCCTGCGCGAGGCCCACCGACAGCGCCGCGATGGCGACCCGGCCCTCGTCCAGGGTCTGCAGGAACTGGGCGTACCCGCGGCCCCGCTCGCCGAGCAGGTTGGCGGCCGGCACCCGGCAGTCGGAGAACGACAACTCCCGGGTGTCGGAGGCCGACCAGCCGACCTTGGAGTACTTCTTGGACACGGTGAACCCGGGGGTGCCCGCCGGCACGATGATCGTGCTGATCTCCGGCGCGCTCGTGCCGTCCTCCCGCTCCCGCCGCCCGGTGATCGCGGCGACCGCGACGAACCCGGTGATGTCGGTGCCGGAGTTGGTGATGAAGGCCTTGGAGCCGTTGATCACCCATTCGTCCCCGTCGAGGACGGCGGTGGTGCGCATGCCGCCCGGCACGTCCGTCCCGCCGCCCGGCTCGGTGAGCCCGAACGCCCCGAGCGTCTCGCCCGACGTGAGCCGGGGCAGCAACTCGGCCTTCTGCTCGGGCGTGCCGAACCGGTGGAGGGGCATCGCGCCGAGCGACACCGCGGCCTCCAGGGTGATGGCCACCGAGGAGTCCACCCGGGCCAGTTCCTCCAGGGCCAGGCACAGGGCGAAGTAGTCGCCGCCCATGCCGCCGTACTCCTCCGGGATGGGCAGGCCGAACAGCCCCATGCGCCCCATCTGGGCGACGATGTCGTAGGGGAACTCGCAGCGTTCGTAGTAGTCGCCGATCACCGGGGCGACGACGTCCCTGGCGAACTCCTCGACGGTCTTGCGCAGCGCCTCGTACTCGTCGTCAAGCCTGTGCATGGTCTGGCTCCTGTTCCTTGGACAGCGCCTGGACGACGCGGGACGGGCTGGGGCGGCCGAGCTCCCCGGCCAGCCACACGCTGGTCGCGACCAGCGCCTCTAGGTCGACGCCGGTCTCGACGCCGAGCCCGGTGAGCATCCACACCAGGTCCTCGGTGGCGAGGTTGCCGGTGGCGCTGCGCGCGTAGGGGCAGCCGCCGATGCCCCCGGCGGAGGCGTCGACGACGGTCACCCCGGCCCGCAGCGCGGCCAGTGTGTTGGCCAGCGCCTGGCCGTAGGTGTCGTGGAAGTGCACCGCCAGCCGCTCCGGGCCGACCCCGGCGGCGGCGAAGGCGGCGAGCAGCGCGGTGACGTGCCCCGGGGTGCCGACGCCGATGGTGTCGCCGAGGGACAGCTCGGCGCAGCCGAGGTCGAGCAGCCGCCTGCCGGTCCGCACGACCTGCTCGACCGGCACCGGGCCCTCCCAGGGGTCGCCGAAGCACATCGACAGGTACGCGCGCACCCGCAGACCGGCCTCGGTGGCGCGGGTCACCACGGGGGTGAACATCTCGATCGAGGCGGCGAGGCTCCGGTTGAGGTTGCGCAGGGCGAACGTCTCGGTGGCGCTGCCGAAGATCGCGATCTCGGTGACGCCGTGCGCGAGCGCCCGGTCCAGGCCCCGTTCGTTGGGCACCAGCACCGGGTACCGCACGCCGGGCACCTGTTCCAGCCGGGTGAGCAGGTCCTCGGCGTCGGCGAGCTGCGGCACCCATTCGGGGTGGACGAAGCTCGTGGTCTCGATGGTGGTCAGCCCGGCGGCGGCGAGACGGCGCACCAGGCGGGCCTTGGTCTCCACCGGCACGACGGTCTTCTCGTTCTGCAGGCCGTCCCGGGGGCCGACCTCGTAGATCGTCACCCGGTCCGGCAGGCCCTCGGCCGGGACCCGCATCGGTTGGCGCATCACGACTCCTCCTCCCGGCGCACGACGGCGAGCACGGCGTCCATGTCGACGGGGCGGCCCGCGCGTGCGGACAGCTCGGCGACGACGCCGTCGATCGGGGCGGTCACGGTGTGCTCCATCTTCATCGCCTCGACGATCAGCAGCGGCTGGTCCTCGGTGACCCGTTCGCCGGGCACCACCTTGACCAGCAACACGGTGCCGGGCATGGGGCTGCGCACCACCCCGTCGCCGGCCCCGCCCGCCGCGGCCGCGTCGCCGGGGTCGCCCGCCACGTGCGGGGTGATCGCCCAGGCCTGCCCGTCCCTGCCGAGCCACAGGGTGCGGCCGTCGGAGGCGCAGGCGTACCGGCGCGCCACCCCGTCCAGGGTCACCAGCACCTCGCCGTCCGCGCGGGCCAGCCGCGCCGCGACAGGGGCCTCGTCGCCCGGCGCCACCTCGGCGCCGTGCGCGGGCAGGCCGCGCACCCTCACCCGGGCGGTGCTCCCGCGGGTCTCCAGCACCCAGGTGGTCCAGGCGGGCTCGCCGAGCCGCCACCCGTCCGGCACGTCCCAGGGGTCGTCCCCCGCGGCCGCGGCCAGGTCGTCCTGGAAGACGAGCGCGGCGGCGGCCCGCACGTCCGGGGGCAGGGCGCCGTCGCCGTACGCGGCGGCGAGCAGCGCGCCGAGCCGCTCGTCGATCAGGCCGGTGCCGAGGTCGCCGGACGCCACGGCCGGGTCGGCGAGCAGGGCCCGCAGGAACGCGACGTTGGTGGTCACCCCGAGCACGGTGGTCTCGCGCAGCGCCGCGTCCAGCCGCCGCAGCGCGGACGCCCGGTCGGGGCCCCACGCGATCACCTTGGACAGCATGGGGTCGTAGTCGCTGCCGACCACGCTGCCGGCCCGGACGCCGGAGTCCACCCGCACCCCCGTCGCGCCGGGCTCGGCGAGGGCGAGCACCCGGCCGCCGGTGGGCAGGAAACCGTGCGCGGGGTCCTCGGCGTACACGCGGGCCTCGACGGCGTGGCCGCGTGCCCGCACCTCGCCCTGCGCGAACGGCAGCGGCTCCCCCGCCGCGACGCGCAGTTGCAGCTCCACCAGGTCGAGGCCGGTGACCAGCTCGGTGACCGGGTGCTCCACCTGGAGCCGGGTGTTCATCTCGATGAAGTAGCCCGGGTGCCCCGGCTCGTCGCCCGGCACGATGAACTCGACGGTGCCCGCGCCCACGTACCCGACGGCCGCCGCCGCGCGGACCGCGGCGGCGCCCATCTCGGCCCGGGTGGCGTCGTCGAGCAGCGGCGACGGCGCCTCTTCGATGATCTTCTGGTGGCGGCGCTGGAGGCTGCACTCGCGCTCCCCGAGGTGCACGACGCCGCCGCGGGAGTCGGCCATCACCTGGATCTCGATGTGCCGGGGGTTCGCCACGAACCGCTCGAGCAGCAGCGTGCCGTCGCCGAACGCCGCCACGGCGGTGCGCCGCGCCGACTCCAGCGCCTGGGGCAGCTCGCCGGCCGACCGCACGACCAGCATGCCCTTGCCCCCGCCGCCCGCCGACGGCTTGATCAGCACGGGGTACCCGATGGCCTCGGCCACCGCGGCGAGGTCGTCGCCCGGCTCGGCGCCGCCCGGCACCACCTGGACCCCGGCGGCGGCGACGGTGGCCTTGGCGCGGATCTTGTCGGCCATGGCCTCCATCGCGGCGGGCGGCGGCCCGGCGAACACCAGGCCCGCCTCGGCGCAGCGCCGGGCGAACGCGGCGTTCTCCGCCAGGAAGCCGTACCCGGGGTGCACGGCCCGCGCGCCGGTGGCCAGCGCCGCGGCGACGACGCCCTCGATGTCGAGGTACCCGCCGGGCAGCCGCACCGCGAGGTCGGCCGCCGCGGCGTGCGGGGCGCCCGCGTCGGCGTCGGCGTACACGGCGACCGAGCGGACGCCGAGGCGCCGCAGGGTGCGCAGGACCCGCAGGGCGATCTCACCCCGGTTGGCGACGAGAACGGTGTCGAACATGCCTCACATCCGGAAGACGCCGTAGCCGACAGGGTCGAGCGGGGCGTTGGCCGCCGCGGACAGGGCCAGCCCGAGAACGGTGCGGGTGTCGACCGGGTCGATCACGCCGTCGTCCCACAGGCGGGCCGTGGAGTGGTAGGGATTGCCCTGTTCCTCATACTGCTCACGGATGCCCCGTTTGAACTCATCCTCGTCCCCCGATCCGGCGGGACGCACCGTGGCCAGCACGTTCGCGGCCTGCTCCCCGCCCATGACCGAGATGCGGGCGTTCGGCCACATCCACAGGAACCGCGGCGAGTACGCCCGCCCGGCCATCGCGTAGTTGCCCGCGCCGAACGACCCGCCGATCACCACGGTGAACTTGGGCACCCGGGCGCAGGACACCGCGGTGACCATCTTGGCGCCGTGCTTGGCGATGCCGCCCGCCTCGTAGGCGCGGCCCACCATGAACCCGCTGATGTTCTGCAGGAACACCAGCGTCACCGCGCGCTGGTCGCACAGCTCGATGAAGTGGGCGCCCTTGAGCGCCGACTCGCCGAACAGGATGCCGTTGTTGGCGACGATCCCCACGGGGTGGCCGTGCAGGTGGGCGAAGCCGGTGACGAGCGTCGGGCCGTACTCGGCCTTGAACTCCAGGAAGCGGCTGCCGTCCACCAGCCGACCGATCACCTCGCGCACGTCGTACGGCACGCGCGTGTCGGCGGGCACGATGCCGTACAGGTCACGCGGGTCGTGCAGCGGCTCCTCGGGCAGGGCCCGCTCCCAGGGGGCGGCGGCGCGCGGCGCGAGGGTGGCCACGATGTCGCGCACGATGGACAGCGCGTGGGCGTCGTCGCGCGCGAGGTGGTCGGTGACGCCGCTGACCCGGGCGTGCACGTCGCCGCCGCCGAGCTCCTCGGCGCTGACCTCCTCGCCGGTGGCGGCCTTCACCAGGGGCGGCCCGCCGAGGAAGATCGTGCCCTGGTTCCGCACGATCACCGCCTCGTCGCTCATGGCGGGCACGTAGGCGCCGCCCGCCGTGCACGAGCCGAGCACGGCGGCGATCTGCGGGATGCCCCGCCGGGACATGGTGGCCTGGTTGTAGAAGATGCGGCCGAAGTGCTCGCGGTCGGGGAACACCTCGTCCTGAAGGGGAAGGAACGCGCCGCCCGAGTCGACGAGGTACAGGCACGGCAGGCGGTTGTGGAGGGCGACCTCCTGGGCACGCAGGTGCTTCTTGACCGTGACGGGGTAATAGGTGCCGCCCTTGACGGTGGCGTCGTTGGCGACGATCACGCATTCGCGCCCGCTGACCCGGCCGACGCCGGTGATGATGCCGGCGGCCGGGGCCTCGTCGCCGTACAGGCCGGTGGCGGCGAGCGGGGACAGCTCGAGGAAGCGGGAACCCGGGTCGAGCAGGGTGGCGACGCGGTCGCGGGGCAGCAGCTTGCCCCGGTCGAGGTGCCGACGCCGTGCGCGTTCGGGGCCGCCGAGTGCGGCGGTCGCGAGGCGCTCACGCAACTCGGCCGCCAGGCGCTCGTTGACCTCGGCGTTGCGCTTGTACTCCTCGCCCTCCGGGACGGCGGCCGTCCGCAGCACAGGCGCCATGGCGACGTACCTCCTGCCTCTGTCGACTGGGTTAACGCGCGCTAACACCGCCCCTGGATGTTAGTCAGCATTAACGTATTCGTCTACCATTGCGGCTCGTGACCGTTATGCGGAGTCCTACCCGAGTTCCGGGCCGTAGGCGCCGGGAGATCCTGTCCGCCGCGGCCACGTTGTTCGCCGCGCGCGGCTTCCACGGGGTGTCCACCGAGGAGATCGGCGCGGCGGTCGGCATCTCGGGGCCCGCGCTGTACCGGCACTTCAACGGCAAGGAATCGCTGCTGGCCGAGATGCTGCTCGACGTCAGCGAACGGCTGCGCGGCGCGGCGGTGGAGCGGGTGACCCGGGCCTCGGACGGCGCCGAGGCCCTGGACGCGCTGATCGCCGGGCAGATCGAGTTCGCGCTCGACCACCCGGCGCTGATCACCGTGCACGACCGGGAGCTCGGGAACGTTCCCGAGGCCGAGCGCCGCCGCGTCCGGCGGCTGCAGCGGCTGTACGTCGAGGAGTGGGTCACCGTGCTCAGCGAGCTGTACCCCGCGGCCCGGCCGGCGCGGCTGCGCGCGGCCACCCACGCGGTGTTCGGCTTGCTCAACTCCACCCCGCACAGCGCGGGCGAGCTGCCGCGCGCCGAGATGGCCGAGCTTCTGCACCGGATGGCCCGGGTGGCGCTGCACACGTTCGTTAACGAGCCTTAACTTTCCCGTCCTTCACCAGAAATGGGTTGTTCGTCTCAACTATCTAGATATATCGTTCACGTATCTCGATAGTTGGGAAGGTGAGGACATGAGCGATCCCCGGGACTGGCTGCGCCCGGCTCCTCCCGGCCCGCACGGCCCGCCCAGGCACGACGAGGGGCACCGGTACCGCGAATGGGGCCCGCCGGGCCCGCCGGGGCCACCGCTCGGCGGCCACTTCGCGCCCCGCGTGCGGCGGGGTGACGTGCGCGCGGCGCTGCTGGCCCTGCTGCACGAGGAGCCACGCAACGGCTACCAGATGATCCAGGAGATCCACGCCCGCAGCGGCGGCATCTGGCGGCCGAGCCCCGGGTCGGTGTACCCGGCGCTCCAGCAGCTCGAGGACGAAGGGCTGGTCAGCGGCGAGGAGGCCGCGGGCAGCCGGATCTACCGGCTCACCGACGAGGGCCGCGACCGCGTCGCGCTGTGGGACCGCGCGGCACACGACCTCGCCCTGGGCCGAGGTGGCGAACACGCTGCCCGAGGACATCATGCAGCTCCGCATGCTGTGGGGCCAGCTCGACGAGGCGTTCGGCCAGCTCATCCGGGTGGCCAGCCCCCGGCAGGCGGCCGCGGCGCGCGATCTGCTCAAGAGGACCAGGCGCTCGGTCTTCGCGATCCTCGCCGAGGACGAGGACGGCGGCGCACCTGACATGCCGGCGGAGCACGGCAAGGGGGACGAGTGACGGCGAACGAGAGGGACGAGGCACCGGCCGTGGCGGTGCGGGGCCTCAGGAAGAGCTACGGCAAGGTGGACGCGGTCAAGGGCATCGACTTCGAGGTCAGGCCCGGCGAGGTGTTCGGGTTCCTCGGGCCGAACGGCGCGGGCAAGACCACCACGATCAGCATGCTGTGCACCCTGGCGCGGCCCACGGGCGGCTCGGCCGAGGTCGCCGGGCACGACATCGTGCGCGAGCGCGACGAGGTGCGGCGCAACATCGGGCTGGTGTTCCAGGACCCGACGCTGGACGGCTACCTGTCCGCCGAGCAGAACCTCCGGTTCCACGCGGAGCTGTACGGCGTGCCGCGTGAGGTGGTCGGGGACCGCATCCGCCAGGTCATGGAGATGGTCGCGCTGTGGGACCGCAAGGACGGCAAGGTGCTCACGTTCTCCGGCGGCATGAAGCGCCGCCTGGAGATCGCCCGGGGCCTGCTGCACTCCCCCCGGGTGCTGTTCCTCGACGAGCCCACCGTGGGGCTCGACCCGCAGACCCGGTCGGCCATCTGGGGGTACATCAACAAGCTGCGGCGCACCGAGGACATCACGATCTTCATGACGACGCACTACATGGACGAGGCGGAGTACTGCGACCGCATCGCGATCATCGACCACGGTGAGATCGTGGTGGTCGACTCCCCCGAGGCGCTCAAGGCCAGCATCGGCAAGGACCGGGTGCAGATCCATACCGGCGACGACACCGAGGCCATCGCCGCGCTGAAGGAGCGTTTCGGCATCGACGCGGCCGTGCGCGAGGGCCAGGTGACCTTCGCGGTGGCCTCGGGCGAGGAGTTCGTGCCCCGGCTGTTCGCCGAGCTCGGCGTGCCGATCCGCTCGGTCAGCGTGTCCCGTCCCTCGCTGGACGACGTCTTCATGAACTACACCGGATCCACCATCCGCGACGCCGAGGCCGAGAGCGGCGCCACGTCGTGGATGCGCGCCATGGCGAGGAGGTAGGAAGATGTCCACAGGCGTCACCACGCCCGGCGTCGTCCGGGTGCACGTCCCGCGGCGCAGCGTCACGCACGACCTGCGGGCCGTCAAGATCGTGCTGCACCGCGAGATGCTGCGGTTCGTCAACGACCGCACCCGCATGATCTCCACCCTCATCCAGCCGGTGCTCTGGCTGTTCGTGATGGGCACCGGCCTCAGCACGCTGGTCTCGCAGGGGCCGGTCGAGGGTGTGGACTTCCGCACCTTCATCTACCCCGGCGTGATCGCCATGACGGTGATCACGACCGCGATGTTCTCCGCCGGGTCGATCGTCTGGGACCGGGAGTTCGGCTTCCTGCGCGAGATGCTGGTCGCGCCGGTCAGCCGGTCCTCGATCGTGATCGGCAAGTGTCTCGGCGGCGGGCTCATGGCCACCGCGCAGGGCCTGATCATCCTGGCCATGGCCGGGCTGGTGAACGTGCCCTACTCCCCCGGCCTGATCCTCACGCTGCTCGGCCAGATGTTCCTGGCGTCGTTCACCATCACCGCGTTCGGGGTGAGCCTGGCGGCGCGCATGAAGAACATGCAGACCTTCTTCGGCATCATGCAGATGGCCATCATGCCGATGATCTTCCTGTCCGGCGCGATGTTCCCCCTCGCCAACCTGCCCGCATGGCTCGACTTCCTGACGAAGATCAACCCGCTGACGTACGCGGTGGACCCGATGCGCCACGCGGTCTTCAGCCACCTGGAGGTGACCCCGCAGGTCATGCAGGCCCTCAACCCGGGCGTGCACTGGTTCGGCTGGCCCGTCCCCGCGGGCGTCGAGCTCCTCATCATCGCGGGCATGGGCGTCGCGCTGGTCGGCGTCGCCATCGCCCAGTTCCGGCGCGACGGCTGACCGGGGCGAAGTTCGCATTCCCCCCGCGGCGTGTCGCGGCGGGCCGTCCCGGGGCAGGCCGTATCGGCAAGCCCCGGGACGCGGCGCGCCGAGGGGCGACATAATCGGTGATGTGGCCCGCGACACTGTCGAGACGCACTTCACCGAGTCGGTCGCCGCGCTGACGCCGGGGGAACGCCGTGATCCCGGCCTCCTGATCCGGCCGGGCACGACGCTGACCGGCGCCCTGTGCCGCGACCTGTTCGAGGTCCAGGTCGCCAGCCGGCTGCTCGACATCGCGGCCCGGTGGCTGCGCGAGCAGGGCGAGGGCTTCTACACCATCGGCTCGGCCGGCCACGAGGGCAACGCCGCGGTCGCCGCCGCCGTCCGGGCCACCGACCCCGCGCTGCTCCACTACCGCTCCGGCGCGTTCTACCTGGCCCGCTCCGCCCAGGCGGGGCGGCTCGCCGAGGAGGGGCTGCGCGACGTGCTGCTCGGGCTGGCCGCCGCGGCCGAGGAGCCCATCGCGGGCGGGCGGCACAAGGTGTTCGGCCACCCCGCGCTCGCGATCATCCCGCAGACCTCCACCATCGCCAGCCACCTGCCCCGCGCGGTCGGCGTGGCGTTCGCCATCGAGCGGGCACGCAAGCTCGGCGTCACCGGCACCCCCTGGCCGGACGGCTCCATCGCGGTGTGCGGCTTCGGCGACGCGTCGGTCAACCACGCGAGCGCCCTGACCGGCTTCAACACCGCCGCGTACTGCGCCTACCAGGGGCTGCCGCTGCCGGTGCTGTTCGTCTGCGAGGACAACGGCATCGGCATCAGCGTGCGCACCCCGAGCCGGTGGGTGGAGTCGGCCGCGCACCCGCTGATCCCCCGCTTCGAGGCCGACGGCTGCGACCTGCCCGAGGCGTACGACGTGGCGTGCCGCGCCGCCGAGCACGTGCGCACCCGCCGCGCGCCGGCCCTGCTGCACCTGCGCACCGTGCGGCTGATGGGCCACGCCGGCTCCGACGTCGAGTCGGCGTACCGCACGCCGCGCGAGATCGCCGCCGACCTGGAGCGCGACCCGCTGGTGGCCACGGCACGGCTGCTGGTCGAGGCGGGGCTCGCCGACCCCGACGAGTTGCTCGGGCGGTACGAGACGATCCGCGAGCACGTGCTCAAACTGGCGCTCGAATCCACCCGGCGGCCCCGGCTGCGCTCGGCCGCCGAGGTCATGGAGCCGCTGGCGCCGCGCCGTCCCGCTCAGGTCGCCGCGCGGGCCGCCCGCGCCGCCCTCGCCCGCGAGACGCTGTTCGGCACGCCGCCGCCCGCGCGCGAGGGCCCGCTCACGTTGTCCCAGGCGGTCAACCGCACGCTGACCGACCTGCTCGGCGCCTACCCCGAGGCGATCGTGTTCGGTGAGGACGTCGCGCGCAAGGGCGGGGTGTACGGCGTCACCCGGGGGCTGCTCAAGCGGTTCGGCGCGGGCCGGGTGTTCGACACCGTGCTGGACGAGCAGGCCGTCCTCGGGCTGGCGCTCGGCGCGGGGGTGTCGGGGCTGCTGCCGATCCCGGAGATCCAGTACCTCGCCTACCTGCACAACGCGCTCGACCAGATACGCGGCGAGGCGGCGTCCCTGCGGTTCTTCTCCAAGGGCGCCTACCGCAACCCCATGGTGGTGCGGGTCGCCTCCTACGCCTACCAGAAGGGCTTCGGCGGCCACTTCCACAACGACAACTCCGTGGCCGCGCTGCGCGACATCCCCGGCCTGGTCATCGCCTCCCCCGCCCGGCCGGACGACGCCGCCGCGATGCTGCGCACCTGCGTGGCCGCCGCCAAGACCGACGGCGAGGTGTGCGTGTTCCTCGAGCCGATCGCGCTGTACAACACCCGGGACCTGATGGACGACGGCGACAACGGCTGGCTCGCGCCGTACGCGCCGCCGTCCCGGTGGGCCGACACGCACGTGCCGATCGGCCGGGGCCGCTCCTACGGCGACGGCCGCGACCTCACCATCGTGACGTTCGGCAACGGCCTGCGCATGAGCCTGCGCGCCGCGATCCGGCTCACCGCCGAGGGCCGCGGCTGCCGGGTGCTCGACCTGCGGTGGCTGGCGCCGCTCCCGGTGGACGACCTGCTGCGCGCCGCCGGCCTCACCGGCAAGGTCCTGATCGCCGACGAGACCCGCAGCTCGGGCGGCGTCTCCGAGGCCGTCCTGGCCGCCCTGGCCGACGCCGGCTTCACCGGCCAGGTCGCCCGCGTCACCTCCAGGGACAGCTTCGTCCCCCTCGGCGACGCCGCCGCCCACGTCCTGCTGTCCGAGACCGAGATCGAGGACGCCGCCCGCAAGATGCTGCCCTAGCCCTGTTCCCGCACGAGCCCGACGCCGATCGTTCCGACAGGACTTCTCAGAGCGGCCGGGCCGTGCGGCATCACACGCGGGATCTCAGCACGTCGACCTCGCAGCCCGGCGCGAACGGGTCGAAGCCGTGCTCGACCAGCCAGCGAATCGCCAGCAGGCTTCGCAACGACCACCACGCGCGGATCACGTCGAGGTCGACGTCGGCGCCATAGCCGGCGACGACGTCGCCGAGGTGTTCCTTGTGCCCGAGCGTCAAGATGGCGAGGTCGAACAGGGCATCGCCTTGGCCCGCCTCGGACCAGTCGATGATGCCCGTGATCCTGTCGCCTTCGACGAACACGTGATCGACCTGCAGGTCGCCGTGCGTGAACACCGGAGCCCACGGCCGGAGCGCGGCCTCGGCGACCTGGCGGTTGCGGGTGACCAGGCCGGCGGGCAGGACGCCGTTCGTCACGAGCCACTCGCACTCGCCGTCGAGATCCGCCGCCAACTCGTCGATGCCCCGGCCGGCCCGGCCGGGCCTGGGCGGCAACGGCGCGTCGTGCAGCCTCCGGGTGGCGGCGCCCGCCGCGGCCCACGCCGCCGGGGACGCGGTCGACGGCTCGCCGAGGCGGCCGAGCGCCGTCCCCGGGACCGCGGCGATCGCGAGCACCGGCGGCTTGTGCCACAGGACCTTCGGGGCCGGGACCGGCGCCAGGGCGATCGCCTCGACCTCGGCGTCGATGCGCGCCTGATCGGCGTCCACCTTCAGGAACACGTCGCCGACGCGCAGGGTCGCGCGCTCGGAATGGGCGACGACCACTTCGACCTCATCCATCGGCGACCAGTATCCCGGGGGTGATCGTCGGCGTCACCGGGTTTATCGCGTGCGACCGCGCGGCCGGCCGCGTCCCGCTGCCGAGCGGCCTCGTGCGCGACACCGGCCGCCGGCCAGGTCAAGCCCGCCACTTGTGGTGCCAGGAGCCCTAAGGGCGGCGGCCGGTGAGGGCGAGGGTGCGGGTCTGGATGTCGGCGTCGCCGGGGACGGGTACCGGTTCGGCGAACAGGCCGGTGCCGGTGAGGCCTTCCCTCATCGGGGCCAGGTGGTCGTAGGCGGCGGCCATCAACCGGGGGTCGACGTGTTCGTCCACGCCGAGGGCCCGCGCGAGGTCCCAGGCGTGCACGGCGAGGTCGGTGGCCATCTCGCGGCAGTAGACGCGGCACGGCACTGTGCCGTAGGACAGATGCACCTCGCGGTCCAGCGCCCCGGGCGCGGCGAACGCCGCCTGCGCCTCGGCCGCGGCCCGGTGCCACGCGCCGGCCGGGTCGTCACCGAGCTGGTCGCCGTCGAACCGGTCGCCGACGTCGGCCACCGTCGCGCCCCCCACCAGCGGCGGCACCCACAGCTGCTCCACCACCAGGTGGTTCACCAGGTCGCGGACCGTCCACTCCGAGCACGGCGTGGGTGCGTCCCACTGGTCCGCGCGGACCATGCCGACGCGCAGGCCGAACTCGTCCATCGCGACGGCGTGCAGTTCCAGCTCACGGTCTTCCATACCGGCGGACCTACCCCTCTGCCCTACAGCCAGTCGCGGCGTTTGAAGACCACGTAGAGGGTGAGGCACACCACGCCCATGAGCGCCACGGCGAACGGGTAGCCGAACACCCAGCCGAGCTCGGGCATGTGCTCGAAGTTCATGCCGTAGATCGTGCCGACCAGGGTGGGGGCGAACAGGATGGCCGCCCAGGAGGAGATCTTCTTGACCTCCTCGCTCTGCGCGTAGCTCGCTTGGGTGACGTTCTTCATCTCCTCGTTCTGCGCCTGGCTCACCAGCGTCGAGTTGACGATCAGGATGTCCTGGAGCATCTGCCGGAAGTTGTCCACCCGCTCCACGACCGTGATGGCGTGGTCGGCCACGTCGCGCAGGTAGCGCTGCAGCTCGCCGTCCGCGCCGTACTTGGGGGAGCCCGCGATCAGGCCCTCCAGCATGGCGAGCAGCGGCCGGGTGGCGCGCTGGAACTCGATCACCTCGCGGGACAGCGCGTAGATGCGCCGCGGGGCCGCCGGGTCGCCGCCGAAGACCTGCACCTCGATCTCGTCGATGTCCTTCTGCACGCCCGCGACCACCGGCGCGTAGCCGTCCACCACCGCGTCGAGGATGGCGTACAGCACGGCCTGCGGGCCCTGGCGCAGCAGGTCGGGGTCCTCCTCCATGCGGCGGCGCACCTTGGACAGGTCCGGGGCCTCGCTGTGGCGGACGGTCAGCACGAAGTCGGCGCCGACGAACACGTGCAGCTCGCCGAACTCCACCTTCTCCTCGGAGTCGAGGTAGCGGGCGGCGCGCAGCACCAGGAACAGGGTCTCGCCGTACCGGTCGGCCTTCGGGCGCTGGTGGGCCACGATGGCGTCCTCGACGGCGAGCTCGTGCAGGGCGAACTCCTCGGCGATGTGCAGCATCTCGCGTTCGGACGGCCGGTACAGGCCGATCCAGGCCATGCTGCCGGGCCTTCCCCGCAGCGCCGCCACCGCCTCGGGCAGCGACGGCGGGGACGCCACCCGGCGCCCGTCCACGTAGATCGCGTTGTCGATCACGCTGTGCCGGGCCGGGCTGCCGTCCTCCCTGGACCTGGGGTCCATGGACTGCTCCGGCGCCACCTCCCGGCGCTCCCCGCTCCGCACGGGCCCACGCACGAGGCTCCGCAGGCCCCGGGTCCGCCGCTCCGCCACGTCCCCTCCCTCCTGAACTGCTCCCTCCACCGGCCGTGTCCGACCTTAGCCCTACATTCCGAACTTCCGATGAACCCGTGGTCCCGGCCCTACCCTGCCACCGCCCCTCCCGTTCTCCGCGCATCTCCCTCGATGACCTGGACCGATCATTTCCGTGCCGGACGCACAGCGCCTGACCAGGGGCTTGCGGGCCGGTGCGGAAACAGGCGTACACGGTGCCCTTCCGATCATGGGATGCTAGGTCGCGCCGTACCGTGGCCGATCGACGGAGGTGGCACCCCTGGAGACGCTCGACGCGCTCTGGACGCGCCTGACCACGGCGCAGCCCACACCCCCTTTATGGATCATCGCGCTGGCCGCGCTCGCCGCTCTGGTCGTCGTGCTGCACCCCACCGCCTGGCACCTGTCGCGCGGGCTCATCACGGTGGCGCACGAGGGCGGCCACGCCGTCGTCGCGCTGCTCACCCGGCGCAAGCTCCAGGGCATCCGCCTGCACTCCGACACCTCGGGCGTCACGCTCACCCGGGGCCGGCCCACCGGGCCCGGCATGATCTTCACGGCCGCGGCCGGGTACATCGCCCCGTCCCTCATCGGGCTCGGCGCCGCGTGGCTCACCGCCGCCGGGTACGTCACCATCTTCCTGTGGACGGTGCTGGTCCTGCTGGCCGGCATGCTGCTGATGATCCGCAACATCTACGGCGCCGTCGCGCTGGTCACCATCGGCGGGGCGGTCTTCACGCTCTCCATGTACACCGCGCCGGAGGTGCAGGGCTGGGGCGCGCACGCGGCGTCCTGGTTCCTGCTGCTCGGCGGCATCCGGCCGATCCTGGAACTGCGCCGCAAGCGCCGCCGCGGACGCGCCCCGGACTCCGACGCCGACCAGCTCGCGCGGCTGACGCCCTTCCCCGCCGGGTTCTTCGTCTTCCTGTTCCTGCTGATCTCCGTCGCGGCGCTGGCCACCGGCGCGTACCTCCTGGCGCCCATCACGCTCCCTCCCCTGTAGACCTGCAGAGAGGTCAGCCGGGGACGGCGACCGCCAAGGTGGAGCCGTGGCGGTGCTTGTGCACCCTGAGCTGGGCGGGGACGCGGGAGCGCAGCTCGGCGACGTGGCTGACGATGCCGACGGCCCGGCCGCCGTCGCGCAGGTCGTCGAGGATGTCGAGTACGGCGTCCAGGGTGTCCTCGTCCAGGGTGCCGAACCCCTCGTCGATGAAGAGGGTGCCGAGCTCGACGCCGCCCGCCTCGGCGGTGACGACGTCGGCGAGGGCGAGGGCCAGGGCGAGGGACGTCATGAACGCCTCGCCGCCGGAGAGGGTGGCGGGGTCGCGGTCGGTGCCGGTCCAGCCGTCGAGGACCCGCAGGCCGAGGCCGCCGCCGGCGCGCCTGCGGTCGGCGGCGGTCTTGCGCTTGTCGTACAGCAGGAGGTAGCGGCCGCCGGACATGTGGTCCAGGCGGTGGTTGGCGGCGTCCACGACCTGGCGCAGCCGTTCCCCGAGCACGTAGGACGACAGGCGGATGTGCTCGGTGTTGTCGGAGGACGTGCCGCCGGTCAGCTCGGCGAGACGCCTGGCCAGCAGGTACGCCTCCTCGGCGGGACGCCACTCGGCCAGCGTGCCGTCCAGGACGGTCGCGAGGCCGGCGAGCTGGTCGTGGCGTGCCGCGGCCTGGTCGCGCGTGGACACCCGCGCGGCGTGCTGCCGCTCGGCCTCGTCGTGGGCGGACTCAAGGGCGGCGAGGTCCGGTGCCGGCATCGCGGCCGCCGCCGCGAGCGCCGGGTCCGACAGCGCCTTGCCCACCGCGGCGCGTTCCGCGTCCAGCGTACGGAGCCGCTCGCCCATGGCCTCCCGCGCGGCCGTGTCGCGGGCCGCGGCCAGGGCGTCGGCGACGCCGGGGAACCCGGCGTCCTCGGCCGCCCGCCCGGCCCGGTCCCACGCCTGCGTGGCCTCGGCCGCGGCGGTCGCGGCGGCCCGGCCCGCCTCCGCCGCGTCGCGCAGCAGCTCGGCCTCGTGCGCGAGGCGCTCCAGCCGCGCGGTCAGCGAGGCGTCCTCGCCCCTGGCCTCCTCGATGAGGGACGCCAGCCGCGCGGCGTCCGCCACCAGCCCGTCCCGCCGCGCCTCCTCGGCGGCGATCTCCACGCCGAGCCGCGCGGCCCGTTCGCCGGCCTCGGCCAGCTCCTCCTCCACCCGCAGGGTCTCCGCGAGCGACTCCTCCTCCCGCGCGGCTTCCTCCTCCACCCACGCCAGCACCCGCTCGGCCTCGGCCAGCATCGCCACCACGGCCTCCTCGCCAGGCTCGGCGTCGGCCGGCATCGCCGCCACAGCGCCCACACGAGGCTCGGCGTCGGCCGGCATCGCCACCACGGCGTCCTCGCCGGGCGCGACGGGCGGCTCCAGTGGCGCGGTGGCCCAGGGCGGGTCCCAGCCGGCGGCAGGACGGGGGCGCAGGACGGCACGACGGGCGGCCTCGCGTGCCGCTTCGTGAGCGGCCGCGGCCTCCTCGGCGCGGGCGGCGGCCTCGGCGGCGGCCTGGAGGACCCGTGACTCCTCGGCGCGGCGGTCGCGCCGGGCGGCCACGCTGGGGTCGTCGCCCCGGGCGGCGTCGAGCGTGCGGGTGAGACGGTCCAGTTCCTCGGTGAGGACGGCCAGGGCGGCGCGGCACTCGGCGGCCTCCACGGCGAGCTCACGCGCGCCGGCCGCCGCGTCCTCAAGGCCGGCCCGCAGGCCGGCGGCCTCTCCGGCCAGCGCGGGCTCCCGCGCGGCGGAGGCGTGCAGCCGCGCCAGTTCCGCCTCGGCCTCCTGGCACGCCGCCAGCGTCTCGGCGACGCTCAGCCCCCCGGCCTGCGCGGCCGCCTCCTCCAGACGGGCGGCCAGCGCCGCCACCCGCCCCTCGGCCGCCTGCCGCGCCTCCTGCGCCGCCTCGGCCCGCGCCTCGGCCTCCTGCTCGTCGTGGGAGGTCGGCGTCGTCTCCTCGGGCTCCGCGGGCGCCGGGTGGTCGTCCGACCCGCAGACCGCGCACGGCTCGCCGGGCAGCAGCCCCCGGGCCAGCTCGGCGGCCATGCCGTCCATGCGGGCCTGCCGGACGGCCTGCACCAGGTCCCGCGCCTCCTGCGCCTCGTCGGTGGCCGCCCGCCGTTCCTCCTCGGCCTCCGCGAGCTCCCCCTCCAGCGCGTCCCGCCGGGCGGCCTGCTCCGCCTGGAGCACCGCGGCGTCCCTGGCCGCCACCGCCGCCGGGATCGCCGCGGCGTCCGCCCGTGCCTCGGCGAGCCGCTCCTCGATCTCCGCGAGCATCTCCAGCGACCGCGTCCGCGCGTCCGCCAGGCCCGCCTCCCGCTCGGCGACCCGCGCCAGCCGTTCCTCCACGTCCGCCAGCGTGCGCTCCACCTCCGCCCGCCGCTCCTCGTCCCCGCGCCGCGCCTCCAGGGCCGCCAGCTCGTCCTGGACCTCCCTGGCCGCCGCCGCCAGCCACTCCCCGATGTCGCCGCCCTCCGGGCCGCCGCGTCCCTCGACCCGCTCCAGCGCCAGGGACGCCTCCCGCCGCGCGGACTCCGCGTCCGCGGCGAGCGTGTCCCGCAGCCGCACGGCCTCCACGTCGTCACGCGCGGCACCCACCTCGGCCCGTGCCGCCGGCAGCCGCGACGCCGCGACCCGCGCGCCCGCCAGCCGCTCCCCGGCCCGCTCCCGCTCGGCGGGCAGCAGCGCGAGCCGCCCCGCCACGTCCCCGTCCTCCTCCGCGAGCCGCGCCAGCCGCTCCGCGAGCCGGCCGAGCTCCTCGTTCACCTCGGCCAGCCGCCTCTCCTCCACCCGGAGCTGCTCCACCCGCGCCATCTCGTCGCGCCGCTCACGCTCCAGCCCCATGAGCTCGTCCACGCCGGCGTCGTGGCCCGTGGACAGGCGGGCCAGGGCGTCGGAGGCCAGCTCCGCGGCCTTGGCGGCCGCCTCGGACCGGTGCTCGGCCTGGTGGATCAGGGGCAGCACGCGGTCGGCGCGGGCCGCCTCAGCGAGGATGGCCTCCAGGTCGGCGCGTTCGTCGGCCGTGCGGTCCAGGTCGTCGCGGCGGGTCAGGGCCTCGGCGTACGCGCGCTGGAGCTTGGCGAGGTCGCGGGCGTTCTCCAGGGCGTCGCGGGCGGCGCGCAGGGTGGCGGCCGTCTCCTCGGCGGCGTGCCCGGCCGTGTCCCGGACCCCGGCCGCCTGGGACACCAGGGCGGCCGCCCACTCGGCGGGGTCGGGGTCCGTGCCGGTGCCTGCGGCTTCGAGGAGGAGGGGGCCGGCGGCGCCGCGCATGTGGTCGAGGGTGGAGTCGACCTTGTGGCGCAGGGTCTGGCGGTCCTGCCCGGTGCGGGTGCGGTGGTCGGCGAGCCACTGCTCCACAGCGGTGTAGAGGCGGACGGAGAAGAGCTTCTCCAGGAGTTTGCGGCGGTCGTCGCCGTCGGCGCGCAGGAACCGGGCGAAGTCGCCCTGGGGCAGCATGGCGACCTGCCAGAACTGGTCGGCGTTCATGCCGAGCAGGCCGCCGATCAGGTCGCCGGCCTCGTCGAAGCGGCTGGAGCGGAACGTCCACTCGCCGGAGGGGAGCAGCTCCTCCAGCAGGATCTTGGGCTTCTCCTCCACGACGCCCTCGCCGCGCAGCTTGGGGCGGTCCCACGCCGGGGAGCGGGTGACGCGCAGGCGCCGCCCCCGCAGCGTGGTCTCCAGCACGACCTCGGGGGCCCGGCCGGGCGGCGCGTGGTCGCAGCGCAGGCGCCGGGCGCTGTCGCGCTGACCGGGCACCCTGCCGTACAGGGCGTAGCACACCGCGTCCAGCACGGTCGTCTTGCCGGCGCCGGTGGGGCCGTGCACCAGGAACAACCCTGCCTCGCCGAGCGCGTCGAAGTCGACCTCCTCCCGCCCGGGGAACGACCCGAAGGCCGTGAGCGCCAGCCGATGCAGCCTCAAACCAGGGCCTCCTTGGCGCGGCACGACTCGACGGCCCGGCGCAGGAGCCGCCGCTCGGCGGCGTCGGCGGGCTCGCCGCGGACGTCGCGCACGAAGTCGAGGGCGACGTCGATCTCGGGGCGGCCGGCGAGACGCGGGACGCGCGGGGCGGCGGGCGCGTTCTCGGGGGCGAACACGAGGTTCAGGGTGTGGGGGAAACGCTGCCGCAGGCGCTCCATGGCCGACTTGGGGCGCACGGGGTCGGTCAGGGTGACCTGGAGCCAGTGGTCCTCGTGGGACGACCAGGACGGGGAGGTGAGAAGGTCCTCCAGGTGGCCGCGCAGGCGGGCCAGGGGGCGGGGCACCGGGGCCGGGACGAAGGTGGCGGCGGTCAGGCCGGCGGGGCCGACGTCGGCGAGCCAGGAGCCCTTGAGGTGGTCCGCCTCGGAGAAGGAGTACGCGATCGGCGAGCCCGAGTAGCGGACGGACCCGGTCATGCGCTGGCGGCCGTGCAGGTGGCCGAGGGCGACGTAGTCGACGCCGGTGAAGACGGACACCGGGACGTGGGGGACGCCGCCGACGCTGATGTCGCGCTCGCTGTCGCTGGACTCGCCGCCGGTGACGAACGCGTGGGCCAGCACGACCGACGGCGCGCCGCGGCCGGCGAGGTCGGCGCGGATCAGGGACATGGCGTGCGCGACGGCCGCGTGGTGGCCCCGTTCGGTCAGGCCCCAGGGGGCGCGCACCATGTCGGGCTCCAGGTACGGGATGCCGTACACCGCGACGCCTTCGATCATCACGGGGCGGCCCACCCCGGCGGGGTCGGTGCGCAGGTGGACGCCGGACGCGTCGATGAGGTCGGCGCCGAAACCGAGCCGGCGCGGTGAGTCGTGGTTGCCGCTGATCAGCACGACGCGCGCCCCGGCGTCGGTCAGCCGCCGCAGCGCCTCGCCGCACAGCTCCACCGCGTCCACCGGCGGCAGGGCCCGGTCGTAGACGTCTCCGGCGATCACCACGGCGTCGACCCGCTCGGACCGGACCGTGGCGACCAGATGGTCCACGAAGGCGGCCTGGGCGGCGATGAGGCTTTCACGGTGGAAGGCCCGGCCCAGGTGCCAGTCCGAGGTATGCAGCAGACGCATGGAGCAGGAAGCTAACAGGTCCCAATGACAAATGCGGCCCCTCAGGTACCATCGTTCCACCCGCGTGACTTAACCTACTGATCGGAGGTCATTTTCGGGCGGAAAAGCCCTCGCCACGACGAGCCGCCCCGACCGAGGAGGTGGCGTGAGCGAGCGGGGCCGTCTGAGTCTGGCCGTCGGGCTGCTTCTCGCGGCGCTGGCCGCGACGGGATACCTGCTGTCCCCGCCCGCGTTCGACCCGCCGCCCCTCCGTGAGGACCTGAGCTTCCAGCACCTGCCGCCGCAGCCGTCCGCCGAGGTCCGCCCGGTCCGCCACGACGGCGCCATCGTCACGCAGGAGATCACCGTCCCGGCCGGGGACACCACGCTCGGCGCCACCATCCGCGCGCCGGCCACACCCGGGCCGCACCCGGCGCTGGTGTTCGTGCAGGGCTCCGGCCCGGGGGTGCGCGGCGAGTTCACCACGCAGGCCACGTGGCTGGCCCGGGCCGGGGTGGTGACGCTCACCTACGACAAGCGCACCGTCGGCTACGACTTCCGGCACCGCGACTTCTCCCTGCTCGCCGACGACGCGCTGCGCATGATCGAGGCGCTCAAGCTGCGCGCCGACGTCGATCCCTCGCGGGTGGGCCTGTGGGGGGTCAGCGAGGGGAGCTGGGTGATCCCCCTCGCGGCGCGCAGCCTCGACGTGGGGTTCGCCGTGATGGTCTCCTCCCCCAACGTCACGCCGCTGCGCCAGGTGGCGTGGGCGCTGAACGAGCAGCTCGAACGGCTGCACGCCCCGTCGGGGGTCCGCGAGCTGCTCACCAAGGCGATGGGCGGCGTGGGGTTCGACTTCCTGCGGTACGACCCGGACCCGGCGCTGCGGCAGATCACCCAGCCGGTGCTCGCGCTGTACGGCACGATGGACCCCTCCATCCCGTTCGTGGAGAGCACGCAGAAGCTCACCGCGGGGCTGCGGGCGGCGGGCAACGTCAAGTACACGATCCGGTTCCTCGGCGGCGCCGACCACGCCATGCGGGTCAACGGCGGGCCGTTCACCAAGGGCTACCTGGAGACCCTCGCCAACTGGGTGCTCGGGCTGCCGGGCACGGCGCTGCCGCCGCCGGGCGCGCAGATCGCGGGCGCCACACCCGTGCAGCGGTACGAGACTGCGGACGTGCCGCAGGCGCCGTGGTACGCGGGCGGGGCCATCCTCACGCTGGTGCTGATGCTCGCCACGGTGGCGTACGTCGCGGCGCCGGTCACCGAGTTCGTGGTGCGGATGCGCGACCGGGACCTCGTGTCGCCGGCCCGGTCGCCGCAGTGGCCGGCCATCCGGCGGCGGCTGCGCCGCATGGCGTGGACCGGCGTGGGGCTGCTCACGGCGGTGGTCGCGTTCATCACGCTGATCGTGCTGTTCTCGGTGAACCAGGCCGGGGCGTGGCCCGCGGTGCTGTCCGGATGGCTGGTGGTCCGGGTGCTGGCGCTGCTCATGCTGGTGCAGGAGGTCACGGCCGCGGCGGCGGTGTACGCCGCGGTGCAGGACGGCTGGGAACCGGGACGATGGCAGCGGTTCACCATCGCGGCGGTCCTCGGCGGAACGGGCGGCCTGCTGCTCATCGCCGCCTACTACGGGCTCTTCGGCTTCCCCTGGTGAGACCGGGGCCCGCCGCGGGCTCGCGGCGGCCCCGGGCCAGACCGGGCCCTGCCGCAGGCTTGTGGCTGCCCCGGGCCAGACCGGGGCCCGCCGCGGGCTCGCGGCTGCCCCGGGTGAGACCGGGCCCTGCCGCGGGCTCGCGGCGCCCCCTGGCGAAGCCGGGGCCCGCCGCGGGCGGTCCGGCTTCTGGCGGTGAGCCTGTGGCCTGCAGCTCCGCCAGACGTATCCATATAAATCCTGATCTGTTGGTGAAGAGTTCACGTGCGCGTCGGGTGGGGCGAATATCGTGCCGCCCCTGGAAACGGGGAGGTACTGACAACCTTGCGCCATGCGAACAAGCCACCGGGGACGGCCGGGGTCATCGGCTGGACGGCGTTGTCCGCCATCGTGCCGGGGGCGGCACACCTGCGGGCGGGCCGCCGACGATCGGGATTCCTGCTGCTCGGGGCGTACTTCCTCGTCCTGGCCACGCTCGTCGTGGTCGCCCTCACCGCGGACGCCGGGCTCGCCGGGCGTCTGCTCGACCCCGCCTGGCTGCGGGGCGTCATCGTCATCGCCTGCGTGGCGGGGCTGTGCTGGTTCGCCCTGCTCGTGCGGTCGTACGTGGTCCTGCGGCCGGGTGAGCTGTCCCAGGTGGGGCAGATCGTCTCGGGCGTGCTCACCGGCACGCTGGCCGTGGCGGTCGCGATGCCGTTCGCCGTCGTCGCGCAGTACGCCCTGGTGTCGGGAGCCACGCTGGACGCGGTGTTCGACGAGCCCGCGGCCGCGGCGGCCACCGGGGCGCCCGCCAAGCCGGAGGACCCGTGGGCGGGCCGCACCCGGGTGAACGTCCTGATCCTCGGCGGCGACTGGCAGCCGGACCGGGTGGGGGTGCGCACCGACAGCATCAACCTGGCCAGCGTGCACGTCCGCACCGGCGACACCGTGCTGTTCAGCCTGCCGCGCAACCTGGAGAACGTCCGCTTCCCGCCCGGCACGCCGATGCACCGCGCGTTCCCGAACGGTTTCCGGCTGCCGACCAACCCCGACGGGTCCCGCGAGGACCTGCTGTTCTCGGTGTGGCAGTACGCCGAGTCCCACCCGGAGATCTTCGGCGGGCGCAAGGGCATGGGGCCCCAGACGCTGAAGGAGACCATCGGGTACACGCTCGGGCTGCGGGTCGACTGGTACGCCCTGGCCAACATGTGGGGCCTCGCGCGCATCATCGACGCGCTCGGCGGGCTGACGCTCACCGTGCCGGTGGACGTCGTGTTCGGCAAGTACAACGAGGGCCTGGTGAAGGCCGGCACCCGCAAGCTGCGCGGCGCGGACGCCATGTGGTTCGCCCGGTCGCGCACCAACAGCGACGACTACACCCGGATGGGCCGGCAGCGGTGCGTGCTCAACGCGCTGGTGCAGCAGGCCGACCCGGCGACCGTGCTGCTGCGCTTCAACCAGTTGGCCCGGGCGTCCAAGGGCATGTTCCGCACCGACATCCCCCGGGCGATGCTGGAGCACCTGGTGCCCCTCGCGCTGAAGGTCCGCGGCGCCCGGCTGACCGGCGTGCAGTTCGTCCCGCCGCTGATCAACACCGGCTCGCCGGACTGGGCGCTGATCCGCCGCACGGCCGCCCGCGCCCTGCGTCCCCCGGTGGCCCGCACCCCCGCGGCCACCCCGGGCGCGACGGCCACGCCGGGCGCGACGCCGACGCCGGGCGTGACCAAGACCCCGAGGCGGCCTGCCGCCGCGTCCACACCGGGGGCGCCCCGGCGCCTCGGCGACGGCTGCGCCTGATCGGCGCCTGTCCGGGGGGACCGCGTCAGAAGCGGAACGACTCGGTCGCGAGGCGCCGCACACGGTCCTCGTCGACCAGGTGGCCGAGGCCGGGCTGGGTCAGCGGCACGGCCACCACACCGCCGGACGCGCCGACCGGCGGCGTGACGATCTGGGCGCTGCGCGGCGGCTCGGTGACGTCGCTCGGCAGCGTGCACCCGGGAAGGCTGGCGACGGCCACCGTGGCGGCGCGGGCGAGGCCCGTGCCGCGGCCGCCGGCGGCGGTGATGTCCCACGCGGCCTCGGCGGCGCGGTCGTGGGCCTGGCGCACGGCCCGCAGGGAGCCGAAGCGGGACGGGCGCAGCAGCAGCGCGGTGCCCGCCCGGGCGGCGACGGCCTCCTCGACGGCCGCCACCGAGTGCACCTCGACGGCGACCGTGGAGTTCACCTGCCCCTGCAGCAGCGCGTGCAGTTCGAGGTCGGCGTCCCCGGCGGGACCGCCGAACGGGCGCTCGATCGCGGTGACGTCGTAGGCGTCCAGGGAGGGCAGGTCGCCGAGGGCGGTGTAGGCGCCCCTGCCGTCCACGGCGAGGGCCAGCGCCGGGTAGGCCTGGCGGACGGCGCGCACCGGCTCGACGTCCCAGCCCGGGTGGATGTCCAGCGTGACGTGCGCGTACCCGGCGCACACGTGGCGGTTGACCCGGGCCACCATGGCCTCCAGGGAACGCTCGGCGGCCAGCCGCACCGTCGCGATCAGCGACGTGCGGGTGCCGCCGAGGGCGTGCGCCAGCGGCACGCCCCGCATGCGGGACCACAGGTCCCAGCACGCGAGGTCCACCGCGGAGCCGCCCGGCACGGTGCCGAGCTCGTCGGGGTGCTCCCAGTCCACGCCGAGCAGCGCGGGCGCCAGGGACTCCTCCATCGTGCCCCACGCCTTGACCAGCGTGGCGTCCGGCTCCCGCGCGGGGACGCCGTCGCCGTTCCCGCGGGCCGGGGAGTGCACGGCCTCGCCCCAGCCGGTCATGCCGCCGTAGTCCGTGAGCTTCACCAAAATGCTTTCCGGCCGCCTGCCGTACGGCAGCACAAGCCGGAAAACCTCAAGCTCACGAACGCGCGGCATGTGATTCCTCTCTCGACCCCTGCCCTCCATGGTGCCTGCTCGCGTCACCCCGGCCAAACCGGAGGACCGGAACAGGGGTCAGTGCCGGCCGCGGACGGCCAGGGTGCGCTCGGCCCACCGGGCGATGTCCCTGCGCTCGATGGCGGCGGCCATCAGCTCGGGGAAGGCGTCGGGGGTGCAGGCGAACGCGGGGACGCCGAGGGCCGCGAGGGCCTGGGCGTTGTCGTGGTCGTAGTGGGGCTGGCCCTCGTCCGACAGGGCCAGCAGCACGATCACCTGGACGCCTGAGGCGGTCATGGCGGCGACGCGGCGCAGCATCTCCTCGCGGACGCCGCCCTCGTACAGGTCGCTGATCAGGATGAAGATGGAGTTGGCGGGACGGGTGATCAGGCCCTGGCAGTAGGCGATGGCGCGGTTGATGTCGGTGCCGCCGCCGAGCTGCGTGCCGAACAGCAGCTCCACGGGGTCGTGCAGGCGGTCGGTGAGGTCGACGACGCTGGTGTCGAACACCACCAGCGACGTCCGGAGGGTGCGCATCGAGGCCAGCACGGCGCCGAACACGCTGGAGTACACCACCGACGCGGCCATCGACCCGCTCTGGTCCACGCAGAGGGTGACGTCGCGCAGCACGGCCCGCTGCCTGCGGGCGTAGCCGACGACGCGGGACGGCACGACGGTGCGGCGCTCGGGCAGGTAGTTCTTCAGGTTGGCCCTGATGGTGCGGTCCCAGTCGATGTCGGCCACCCGGCGCGGGCGTGACGTGCGGGCCGAGCGGTCCAGGGCGCCCGACACCGCGGTCTTGGTGCGCTGGGACAGGCGGCGCTCCAGGTCGGCCACGACCTTGGCGACGACCGCCCGCGCCGACCTGCGCGCGGTCTCCGGCATGACGCGGTTCAGCGAGATCAGCGTGCCGACCAGGTGGACGTCCGGCTCGACGGCCTCCAGCATCTCCGGCTCAAGCAGCAGCCGGGTGAGGTTGAGCCGCTCGATGGCGTCCTTCTGCATGACCTGCACCACCGTGGACGGGAAGTACGACCGGATGTCCCCGAGCCACCGCGCCACCCGCGGCGCCGACGCCCCGAGCCCGGCCCCGCGCCGCCCGTCACCACCGCCACCGCCGCCGCTCTCCGCCCCGCGCCCGCCGCCGTCGTACAGCGCGGCGAGCGCGGCGTCCATGCGCGCGTCCGCCCCGGACAGCTCGCACCCGGTGCCGTCGGCCTCGCCGCCGAGCACCAGCCGCCACCTGCGTACCCGCTCGTCCATCAGCCCCTCACTCCCAGGATCTCCAGTACGGTGCGGACGGCCGGGGCCGCGCGCGGGTCATCGGCCTCCGGTGCGGCCGCGGGGGCCGTGCGCGCGGCCGTGACGCGGCCGCCGACGGCGCGGCGCTCGGGGGCCGGGAAGGCGCCGAAGGTGCGGCGCAGCAGGGGCAGCACGTCCACGAACGCCTCGGGGGCGAGGCCCGACAGCCAGGTGTCCACCAGGGCGAACAGGGTGGAGTCGTGCACCAGCAGCAGGCCGCTGCCGGCCAGGAAGCCCTCGATCCAGGCGGCGGCCCGCGCGGGCGGGGAACCCGCCGACATCGAGCGGGACATGCGCCGCGCCACCTCGTCGGCGGGGACGGTGCCCGCGTCAAGCAGGATGCGGGTGAGCCGGCCGCCGATCAGGCCGTGCAGGTCGTCGCGGGCCGCGATGCCGGACAACACGGCCAGCCAGCCCTCGCGCCGTTCCTGCTGGAGCCCGACGGCGGTGTGCACGGCGTCCACGTGGCGCAGCAGCGCGCGGGCCGAGTCGTCGTCCAGGCCGGTGACGGCCGCGGGCAGCCCGGCGCGGATGCGGGCCAGCAGCGACTCCACGATCGCCGACAGCCCCTCGGCGGAGGTGCCGCGCACGTCGCCGTACCGCTCGGCCCGCACCAGCGGCGGCAGCGCCGCCATCAGGTGCGTGACGTCGCTGTCCAGCGCCGCGCGGTCCGACACCGCCGACAACACCGACGGCAACGCGTCCGGCAGGTCGGCCAGCAGGCACCGCTCGGCGGCCTCGGTGAGCTCGGCCAGCGGCCGGTCGCCCGCCGCGAGCTCCCGCACCCGGGCGGACGCGGCGGCGGGCACGGTGGTGCCGTACCCCCCGGCCTCGATCAGCTCGATGTCGAACTCGGGCCGCCACTCCAGCCGCCAGGACTCCCGGAAGGTGCCCTTGCCGCGCGCCTCCCGGGGCACCCCCCAGTGCACGCCGAGCAGCCCGAGCCGGTGCAACAGGCGGCTCCGGTCGAGGTCGAGGGGTTTGCGCAGGTCGAGGTCGAGGTCGCGTTCCAGCGCCTCGGCCCGCAGCTTCAGCCGCCGCATCCGGTCCCGCAGGTCGCGCTGCAGCGGCACCATGGGGGTCCCGTCCGGCACGTGCCCGAGCCGCTCCCCCACCACCATGCGCCGCTGGATCATCTCCACCGGCAGCTCGGCGCCCTCGCACAGCACCGCCCGCACCGCCTCGGTGACCTCGCTCAGCCCGGCGAGCGGCCGTCCCCGCACGGCCGCCAGCCCGTTCGCCAGCCGCACCCCCTCGATGACGTGCGCGGACGAGACCGGCAGGTCCTCGTCGCGCAGCACCGCCGCCGCCCGGGCCATCCACCGCTCGATCGGCCGTTCCGGGCAGGCGAACAGATGGTCGTACCACCCCGGCGACCCGACCCCCGCGCCGTACCCGCTCCACGAGGCCAGCCGGCCGTACGTCCACGGCACCCAGGTCATCTCGACCTTGACCTTGGGGATTCCCCGCAACACCCGCTCGTCGGGCGCCGCCGCGCCGATCACCCGCAACGCCGGCACGTGCCAGGCCCCGCAGACGACCGCCACCCGCCGGTACCCGTCCTTGAACGCCACGCGGACCGTCCTGCGCATGTACGCCTCACGCCGGCTCTCCCGCTCGTCCGGCACGTACCCCTCCCGCACCGCCTCCATGGCCTCCGCGATCACCTCGAACGGCGCGTCGCCCCGGTGCTCGACGACGTCCTCCCACCAGCGTTCCGGGTCGTCGTACCCGGCCGCCTCCGCCAGCCGCCCGATGGGGTCCCGGCCGCCGGGGTCCTGATCCTCCGTCCCGTCCTCCGGCCGCGCCTCGTCCCCGGGGCCGTCGCCGGCGTCCGCGGCGCCGCGTGGGGGTCCGGCGAGGCTGTGGGCGGCGGGAAGGTCGCAGAAGCGGACGGGTACGCCCGCCTCGTGGGCGTACCGGATGGCCTGCCACTCCGGGGAGAACACCGCGAACGGCCAGAACCCCGCGCGGGACGGCTCGCCCGGCACGTGGGCGAGGAGGGCGACCGGCGGCTCCATGTCCGGGTCCGCGGCCAGCGCGACGAGGGCGTCCGCCTCCGGCGGGCCCTCGATGAGCACGATGTCGGGGCGCAGGCGCCGCAGCTCCGCCGCCAGCGCCCGGGCCGACCCGGGCCCGTGGTGCCGCACCCCGAGCACCACATGCGCCGCCGCGCCGTCCGCCCGGAAGGGCTGCGGCGGCGTCCCCACAGGCGCCGGGTCACCGGACGCGGCCACGCCGTCCGGACCGGAGGGGTGCGGCGGCGGCGCCACGGCCGCCACGTCAGGAGACATCGCGGCAGGCCCGGTAGAAGTCGCGCCACTCGGGGCGCTCGCGGACGACGGTCTCCAGGTACTCGCCCCAGATGACGCGGTCGGACACCGGGTCCTGGATCACGGCGCCGACGATGCCCGCGGCGACGTCACCGGGCCGCAGCACGCCGTCCCCGAAGTGGGCGGCGAGGGCGATGCCGCTGGTGAGCACCGAGATGGCCTCGGCGGTGCTGAGGGTGCCGCTCGGGGACTTCACGGTGGTGCGGCCGTCGGAGGTCGTGCCGGAGCGCAGCTCGCGGAAGACCGTGACCACGCGGCGGATCTCCTCCATGGCCGTGGTGGTCTCCGGCAGCTCCAGGGACCGGCCGAGCTGGGCGACACGACGCGACACGATGTCGACCTCCTCGTCCTCGCTGGCCGGGACGGGCAGCACCACGGTGTTGAACCGCCGCCGCAACGCGCTGGACAGCTCGTTCACCCCGCGGTCGCGGTCGTTCGCCGTCGCGATCACGTTGAAGCCCCGCGTGGCCTGCACCTCCGTCGCCAGCTCGGGCACCGGCATGGTCTTCTCCGACAACACGGTGATCAGCGCGTCCTGCACGTCCGACGGCATCCGGGTGAGCTCCTCCACCCGGGCCAGCCGCCCCTCGGCCATGGCCCGCATGATCGGGCTGGGGGTGAGCGCCTCCCGCGACGGCCCCTCGGCGAGCAGCCGGGCGTAGTTCCACCCGTACCGCACCGCCTCCTCCGCCGTCCCGGCCGTGCCCTGGACCAGCAACGTCGAGTCCCCGCTGACGGCCGCCGCCAGGTGCTCCGACAACCAGGTCTTGGCCGTCCCCGGCACCCCGAGCAACAGCAGCGCCCGGTCGGTGGCGAGCGTCGCCACCGCCACCTCGACGATGCGCCGGGGCCCGATGTACTTCGGCGTGATCTGATCCCCGTCCCCGACGATGTAGGTCGTCACCGCCCACGGCGACAACTTCCACCCCGGCGGCCGCGGCCGCTCGTCGGTCTTGGCGAGGATCGCCAGCTCCTCGGCATATTGATCTTCCGCGTGCGGACGCAGGACTGTCATGGGTGTTCTCAGCTCGCTCTCACGTGGTGACGACGCGCGACGGCACGGACATTTGTGATCATCAGTTCGCTCCGGTCGGGAGTCATCGGAGGACTCCCAGCTCGGTGAGCATGGCGTGGCGGAAGCGGAGGACGTCGGCGACCTCCTGGACGGCGGGTTCGAGGGAACGGGTGGCGGCGGTCTCGTGGGCCGCGGGGTCGGCGCGTTCACCGGCCAGGCGGACGAGCTCGCCGAGGTTCCAGGGCTGGTGGCCGACGGTTTCGACGATCTTGTCGAGGACGGCCTCGGTGAGGGACGGGCCCCAGGGCCCGGGGATGCCGCCGAGCATCATGATGAGCTGGCCGTCCACGGGCTGGCCGCGGACCAGCTCGGCCGCCTGGCCGGCGCGTTCCGCGGGCGGGAGCACGGCGAGCAGGTCGGTGAGCGGCTCCACGGCGAACAGCGCACGCGCCCACTCGGGGTCGTTCTGCAGCACGACCGCCCGCTCCCAGCCGAGGCGGACCTCGCGCGGCCACTCCACCACCTTCAGGCGGACGATCTGCTTGGCGGGCAGGCCGAAACGCTCCGTCCAGAACACGAGCGGGGTCCGCGCGATCACCTGCTGCAGCCACCAGCTCCGCTGCCCGGTGCCCGCCGGCGCGCGGGAGCGGACGCCGTCCCGCTCCATGGCGGCGTCGCAGGCCTCGGGCGGCTCGGCGAGCAGCCGCTCGCCGGACAACGTCAGGCACCGCTCCGCCCGTGCGGCCATGCGCTTCCCGAGCCGCGACGCGGGGAGCCTGGTCAGCAGGTCGGCGGCCTGCCCGCGCACCTCGCGCCTGCGGTCGTCCAGCGCGTCCTCCAGGAACGGCTCGTCGTCCATCGACAGCCCTTCGGCGAGCGCGTGGACGAACGCCGCCCTGTCCTCGGGTGCCTCCTTGGCCCAGCCCTCGCGCAGCAGCTCACGCGCTCGCGCCGGGTCGGCCCGCCGCGACGTCCGCAGGTACGCGAGGCGGTCGCCCCGGGTGCCGTACTCCCAGAGATCCATCGGGGGCCCCGCCACGGCCGTCTCCGCCACCACGGGCCCCGGCACCACGACCGGCGTGGCCTCGTCCTGGACATACGCCCATGCCGGGTTGAGCCCCGCCAGCCACCGCCCGCGTGCCCCCGCGAGCACCCCGATCGCCGCGCGCAGCGACCGGTCCCGCGCCCCGTGGTCCAGCACCTGCGGCAGCAACTCGGGCACCAGCCGGTACCCCCGCGCCGCCGCCGCCTCCAGCCACTCCGGCAGCAACCGCGGATGCTCCCCGTCAAGGATCCGCCCCGCCCGCTCCCCAGCCGCCCGCGGCACCATGGGTTGCTCCTCGTCAGGCGCCGCGGGCAACGGCTCCCCACCCCGGGCCCGTCCCCCCGCCCGCACCCCCACGACATAAGCCGCGGCCCGCCCCAGCAGATCCCCCTCCGGCCGCCGATCGACCCCGACCAGCGCCGCCGACACCATGCGCTCCCACTCCACCCCACTGCTCACCGCGAACCCGCCCTCTGCCGAACCCACCCCCTCGGCGCCCACCGCACCACCGCTCACCGCGAACCCACCCTCTCCCGATCCCGCACCCTCGGCGCCCACCGCACCACCGCTCACCGCGAGCCCACCCTCTCCCGATCCCGCACCCTCGGCGTCCACCGCACCACCGCTCACCGCGAGCCCACCCTCTGCTGAACCCACACCTTCGGCGTCCACCGCACCACCTCTCGTGTTCCTGCCGTTCACAGCACCACCATCCGGCCCTGCTCGTCCCAGGCGGTGAACGGCCGGATGCCGCGTGGCGTCCACTCCCCCGCCACCGTCACCGGACGCCCCCCGGACACCGCCAGCAGCCGCCACGGATGTCCCGCCACGGGGTGCACCAGGAGCCCCGGCGGCCCCGGCGCGTTCCCGTCCGTACCGGGGGTCGCGGAGCCGGTGGACCCGGGCGCCGCCGGATCGCCTCCCGCCTCTCCGGCCGCCTCAGGACCGGGGTCGGTCAGCAGCCAGAGACCGTCGGTTCTGGCCGGGGTGGCCGCGCGGAGGACGACGGGCCAGGAGTCGGTCCAGGGGTCGCCTGTCAGGGCGCCGGCGATCTCGGTGAGGGCGCCGGCCACGGTGGTGCCCTCCGGCGGCGCGGCGGGGACGGGGGCGTGGCGGGTGGCGACCAGGGCCCGCAGGGGCGTCGCGCCGGGGTAGAAGGCGAGGTCGGCGTCCACGGCCGTGCCGGTGACCAGCGAGGCGTCCAAGGGCTGGCCGGGTGGGGCGAAGGACAGGACCAGGGCGAACCTGCCGGTGCGGCGGCCGCGTAACCAGACGCGGCGGGACACCAGGTGGTCCTGTTCGTCGTCCCGCCGGCCGAGGACGTCCCACTCGTCGCGGACCCGCTCACCGGCCAGCACGTCCTCCCGGGAGACCGGGAAGCCCACGCGCGACCGGATCGTGTCCCGCAACGGCCCGGGCAGGACGGCCGCGCGGCGGTGGCCGACGGCAAGGAGGTTGAGCAGGCCGTACTCCCCGAGCAGGCGGGACGGCCAGTCCTCGTCGGCCAGCACCCGGGGCAGCCGGGACACGAACCCGGCGACCCCCGGCGCCTGCGCGTCCACCAGCCGCCGCGCCAGCTCCTGCCACTGCGCGGGAGCGTCCCGCCGCGCACTCGCCAGCCCCTGCCCGATCTGGTCGGCGAGCCACCGCTCCAGCTCGGCCAGCCCGGCCGTCACCCTCTCCTCCCGCTGCGCCGCCCTGCGCGCCGCCGCGTCCGCGCCGGCACCTCCCGGCCCCGCGGCCCCGCCGGCATCCGCGCCGCCCGGCCTCGCGCCGTCACCGGCGCCTGAGCCGTCCGCCCCCGCGGACCCGCCGGCGCCGGAGCCCTCCGGCCCGGCTCCCGTCGCGTCCGGCCCGCCGGTTCCGTCCGCGGCCTCCCCCGCCGCGGAACGGGACCCCGGGCCCGGTGGATCGTCCGGGGACGGGGGCGGTGGTGGCGCCGTGCGGGCGGCGCGGGCCCGGCGTTGTTCCAGCCACTCGCGCACCCAGGCGGGGGGCTCGTCGGCCGGGGACACGCCGTCGGCGGACCACAGCAGGAGCAGGCCGAGGGTGTGCTTGCAGGGGAACTTGCGGCTGGGGCAACTGCAGCGGTAGGCGGTGTCGGCGAGGTCGACGCACGCGCGGTACGGCGTGGCTCCGCTGCCTTTGCACTCTCCCCACAGGACATCGGGCATGACGCCCGTGACCGGCCACTTGCCGGGGCCGCTGACACTCTGCGCCCCCTTCTTGGACGACGCGTCCGGGGCGAGCGCCAGGACCTGATCACGACTCCAACGTTCGATCACACAGGCACACTATCGACCCCCTCCGACATTTCACGGCCGCTTCTCATACCTGGTCAGAGGGGATGTTTCCCACGCTAAACCCCGACATCGGACACGTCGTGAAATGTCGCCTACGATCGGCGGGATGCTGCTGATGACGTACGACGCGTACCCCCACGGCCCCTCCGTCCCGGTGGCCGGCGAGGACGAAGCGCTGCGGGTCGCCGCCCGGGAGTTCACCGGGCCCGAGCCGGTGGTCGCCGTGGAGGACGGACGGGTCCGGTTCCTGCGCAGGGACGTGACGGGGGCGTTCACGGGGCTGCGGGAGCGGCCGGTGGTCGCCGAGGCGCTCGATCTGCTGCCTCACCCCGAAGGCGGGTGGTTCCGCGAGACCTGGCGGACGGCGGCCGAGCTCCGGCCGCCGGGGTACGGCGGGGTGCGGCAGAGCGCCACGGGGATCTACTTCCTGCTCGCGCCGGGCGAGGAGTCGGTGTGGCACGTGGTGCGGTCGGACGAGGTGTGGTTCTGGCACCGGGGCGGCCCGTTGACGCTGACACTCGGCGGGAGGGGTGAGCGTCCCGGGGAAGCCGCCGAGGTCACTCTGGGGGCGCGGGTGGAGGATGGGGAGGTGCCGCAGGCCGTCGTACCGGCGGGGACCTGGCAGGCGGCGCGGCCGGCCGGCGCCGAGGCCGTACTGGTGAGCTGCGTGGTCTCGCCGGGGTTCGACTTCGCGGACTTCACCGCGTTGTGAGCCTCGGCAGGGACCGGTTCAGGAGTGAGCGGTTGTGGTATCGGCAGAATGCGGGGATAGGGCGATTCGAGGAGGGCGACGGTGAGCATGCGGATCGTTTCTGTCGTCGGCGGTAAGGCCGCCGAGGACACCAATGCCGCGGCCTACGACTCGATCAATCCGGCGCGGACCACGGAGACCGTGGCCAAGGTGCGCCTCGCGGACGGCGCGACGTTCGCGTGGGCGTGCAGCGCGGCGTCGGCGGCGCAACGCGAGTGGGAGCGGGTGCCCGCCCCGGTGCGCGGGCGGGTGGTCGCGTCCATGGGGCGGCTCGTGGAGGCCAACGCCGAGGAGCTCGCGCGGCTCGTCACCGAGGAGATCGGCAAGCCGTACGCCGAGGCGCTGGGCGAGGTGCGCGAGATCGTCGACACCTGCGACTTCTTCCTCGGCGAGGGACGCAGGCTGTACGGGCAGACCGTGCCGTCGGAGATGCCGGACAAGAACCTGTTCACGTTCCGGGTCCCCGTGGGTGTCGCCGCGGTGATCACCGCGGGCAACTTCCCGGTCGCGGTGCCGAGCTGGTACATCGTGCCGGCCCTGCTGTGCGGCAACGCGGTGGTGTGGAAGCCCGCCGAGTACGCCGCCGCGTCGGCCCACGCGCTGTACCGGCTGTTCGCCGCGGCGGGCCTGCCGGACGGCGTGCTGAACATCGTGTTCGCCGACGGCCCGGCCACCTTCACGGGCCTGGAGGCCGCGCTGGAGGAGGGCACGGTGCAGAAGGTCGGCTTCACCGGCTCCACCGCCGTGGGCCGCAGGATCGGCGAGCTGTGCGGGCGCCACCTGCAGTCGCCGTGCCTGGAGCTCGGCGGCAAGAACCCCATGGTCGTCATGCCGGACGCCGACCTGGACCTCGCCGTGGAGGGCGCCCTGTTCTCCGGCTTCGGCACGGCGGGCCAGCGCTGCACCTCGCTCGGCACGGTGATCGCGCACGAGTCGGTGCACGACGAGTTCGTGGAGCGGTACGCGGCCGCGGTGGCCGCGGCGAAGGTCGGCGACCCGCGCGGCGACGTGCTGTACGGCCCGATGCTCGACCACCGGTTCGCCGACCGCTTCGAGGACCACCTCAGGTGGATCGAGCCGCACCACACGGTGGTGACCGGCGCGACCGGCCGCATCACCGCGCAGAACCCGCGCGGGGACTTCGACGGCGCGGGCGGCCTGTACTACCACCCGGTGGTGGTGGACGGCGTGCGTCCCGGGGACCGGCTGTTCATGGAGGAGACGTTCGGCCCGGTCGTCGGCGTCACGACGTTCGGCGGGCTCGACGAGGCGATCGCGCTGGCCAACCGCCCCGGCTACGGCCTGTCGTCCTCGATCTACACCACCGACCCCAAGGCGGCCTTCCGGTTCCGCTCGGGCGTCGGCGCGGGCATGGTGAGCGTCAACAACTCCACCTCCGGCGCCGAGGCGCACCTGCCGTTCGGCGGCAACGGCAGGTCCGGCAACGGCAGCCGCCAGTCGGGCATGTGGGTGCTCGACCAGTTCACCCGCTGGCAGGCGATGAACTGGGACTACTCGGGCCGCCTGCAGAAGGCCCAGATGGACGTCGCCGAGATCGTGCCTGACCTGGAGTTCCGCCTCTGACGACCGCGGCCGGACGGTGATCGGGCCCTCCCCCGCGGGAGGGCCCGAATCCGTCACGACCCGTTCTGACCGTGCTGCCCGTTGCGTCCGTCGTACCCGAGCAGGCGCATCGCCGTCTCCGGGTCCATGGCCGCGGCCAGCAGTTGCGCCCGTTCGACGGCCCGGTCCCGCGACGCCTCGGCGCGGGCGCGCCCGGCCTGGTGGTTGCGCACCACGATGAACGCGATGGCGCACGCCACGGCCACCAGCACCACCACGATGACGAACGCCGCGACCCCGGTGACCGGCGCCACGTTCGCCTGTGGCCCCTCGGCCCCGCCGCCGAACACCGCCAGCCCGAGGACCACGAACAACATGAGCGCCGCGACGGCCGCCAGCGCGAGCAGCACGGGACGGGCCGACCGCCCGGCCTCCAGCGGCACCGCGGCGGGGGTCGCCGGGGCCTCCCGCGGCGCGGGCTTCTCCACGCTCCACGGGATGAAATCGGGCGACACGCCGCCGTTGGAGGCGGGCGCGCCGGGCATGACCACCCCGCCGTTGCCACCGGGCAGGACGACGGGCGCCCCGCCACCCTGCGGCGCGATCACCGGCGGCCCGGTGGGCGGGTCCGGCGGCGGCGACAGCACCACGGACTGCGACATCACCTGACCGGCGATCACCGGCACGGCCGCCGGGGCGGCCACCGGCCGGGGCAGCGGCGCGGTGACGTGGCTGTGCGTGCGGTGCGCCTCCGCGGCCACCGTGTGGTAGGCCTCCAGCTCGTCGTAGAACTCGTCGGCGAGGTACACGGTGCCGTCCACCAGCGGCCCCCGCGTGCCCTCGATCACCGCGATCACGTCGTCGCCGGACAGCGTCTTGTGCTGTTCCAAAGCGTGCGCGACGGCGAGCACCTCGCGCCGGTTGGCCCGCAGCAGCTCCTCGGTCTTGGTCAGCAGCCGCGCCAGGTTGTACTCGATGCGCTCGGCCAGCATGTCCGGCACGTTCCGGTCCCGCGACGTCCCGGGCTCCTGCGTGTACCCGATGCCGCCGGACCCGGGCTGCGGCGGGGCCGCCTTGCCGTCCCTGATGCCGAGCTGCTGCAGCGCGGGCAGCGCGGCGATGCCGACACCCATGCCCCAGTACGCCTCCATCAGCCCGGTGACCATGGTGGCGCTCTCCAGGTCGCCGGAGACGCCGGAGGAGTTGTCGTCGCCGAAGAACATGCGTTCCCCGGCCAGCGACGCGAGCGACACCATGATGTCGGCCTCGTACTCGCTGCGCCACCGGGTGAACTGGTCCTCTGGCTTGATGCTGGAGACCATGCCGAGGTAGTCCGCGCCCTTCTCGATGGTGGCGAGGTCGATCTCCAGGTGCTGGCGGGTGCGGTACGCCGCCACCGCGTGACACGCCTCGTGCACGGCCACCGCGTGCCGCTCGCGCTCGATGTACTCGACGTCCTCGGGCGGGCCGAGCTGCTTGAGCCGCTTGGCCGTCATCACGTCGTGCCAGGTGATGACGTCCCTGCCGTCCCTGATGGCGGTGATGAGCGACTCGTTGACCAGGTCCTTGATGGTGGCGCCCGTGGCGTACGGCGTGATGGTGGCGAGCTTGTCGATCTGCTGGGCGGTCAGCTCGTGGCGCACCTTGCCGAAGTAGCCGTGGTAGGTGCGCACCCGGCCGGCCTTGGAGGGGTAGCCCACCTTGTAGATGCGGTCGATGCGGCCGGGCCGCAGCAGCGCCTCGTCCAGGGAGTTCGGCATGTTGGTCGCCATCATGACGAGGATGCGGTACTTCGGCGGGGGCTTCGGGCGCATGCCGAACAGCCTGCGGACGTACCGGTTGACCAGGCCGCGGGGCTTCTTCAGGCCGGACAGCTCGGTGAGCAGGGCCTGCAGCGTGCCCATGTCCCCGCTGCCGCCGCCCATCGGCATGCCCATGAAACGCTCGCGCTGCTGGGGCGGCGCGTCCGCCGGCGTGGTCAGGGAACGCCGGGTGAGCAGGGAGCGCGTCTCGTCCGACAGGTAGCCGAAGCCGTGGCAGGCGTCGCCGGCGCCGAACCCGATGCGGCCGCCGGGCGGGCCCTGCTGGGCGAGCGCGCCGCGCCGTCCGAGGGAGTCGGCCTCGTCGAAGAAGACGATCACCCCGCCGTACCGCAGCGCGAGCTTGCGCAGCTTGCGGAACAGCGACTTCACCTTCAGGATGCCGATGCCCATGAACATGTTGATGAAGGCGCCGGGGTCCACGAAGACGTACGGCTTGCCGGTCTCCCCCGCGACGGCCTCGGCCATCAGGGTCTTGCCGGTGCCGGGCGGGCCCCACAGCAGCAGGCCGCTCGGCACGTAGCCGCCCTTGGCCTCGATCTCGTCGGGCTTCTCCAGGAAGACGATGTTCTCCTTGACCCGCTCGACCACGTGGTCCTGGCCCCAGACGTCGGAGAAACGGGTCTTGATGTCGTCGGGGAAGTACGTCTCCACGCCGCCCCTGGACATGAACCAGAACAGGCCGACGAACTGGATGATGACGAAGAAGAACGCGAACGCGAGCTGGAGCCCGTACGGCAGCACCTGCCACAGCAGGGCGGGCGCCTGGAACAGGGCGAGCAGCGGGGACGTGCCGAGGACCTGGCCGAGCACCAGGGCCAGCAGCGCGATCCAGAACAGCCACTTCAGCGCCCGGGCGATGCGGAAGCGGTTCCAGTCGCTGAAGCGGCGGCGGCTCCAGCGGTCGAACCCGCCGAACACCTTCTTGGTCCAGAAGCGGTGGTAGCCGGGGGACTTCTCGCTGACGCGGAAGTGGACCTGTCGAAGCGCCTCGACGGCGATCAGCACGAGGACGATGCGCCCGGCGCCTTCGGTGGCGGTGACCTGGGCGGCCTCGGTGAACGGCATGATGCCTTCGAAGCTCGCCATCTGATGCCAGACCAGGACGAGATATGCCACGCTCAGGCCGATGAGGAACTTGAGCCGGTCCCACATCGGCATGGTGACCCGGCCGGTGGCGACCGGGCCGGAGTCAGGCGCCCGCAGGCCGGCGGCCTCGGGCGTGGGGGTTTGTGTCATCGGGACTCCTCACGGTCACCAGGCCGCCCGGGCTCACCCGGGTAGCCGCTTGACCTTGAAAGACTGCGCGACGCCGCCGATCGCTTCCGCCTCGGACCGGTAGCAGGTGGCCGAGCAGCGGATCAGGAGGACGGACACGCGCGTGCCGTCGGCGGCGAGGTAAGCGGTCTGGTCGAAGGTCTGCACCGGGCCGCCCTGCACCTTGAAGTTGAAGACGACGTGCACGCCGCGTACGCCGTCCTTGGGGGGGAGCACCTCGTCGCTGAGGAGTTCGAAGTCCTTGAAGGGATAGCCGGGGGTCTTCTCCATCTGGTCGCGCAGCTCGTCCTCGACGGCGACCGGGAGCCCCGCGGCGTTGCGCAGGCCGTCCAGCGAGATGCCGTCGCGCTGCGCCTCGGTCAGGTTCTTGACCATGGCGAAGACGAACGGCTTGTCGGAGTCGCCGGCGTCGTAGAGATGGTCCGCCGACGGGACGTGGTAGCCGTCGTAGCCCACGGTCCAGGACAGTTTCTTGCGTAGCTGGGCCGTGGCGGAGTCCAGGTCGCCGAACACCTCCCGGTCCAGCGCCTTCTGGTCCACCTGCCGCCACGTCGCGGGCACCCGGAAGTAGCTCTGCCCGTCGCTGCCCATCACATAGGTGAAACTCGGGCCACCACAGCCGGCCGAGGTCACCGTGACCACTGTTACGGCGGCGATCGCCATGGCGATCAGCCGCGACCCCACCCGCGTCCGTTCCACAGGGGCCTTACCTCCGCTTTGCGGGTCATCATGGTTGTTGTGCCCTTTTTTTGGGGTCCCTCCCCGAGGGCAACCGGAAAAATCTTGACCAAATCTTGGCGGAAACTTAGCTCGACTTGTGACACAAGGGTGTCGCGACCGGCGGCGACGGCGGCACCAGACGACCGGGAATAGTTGAAACATAAACTTCTGTTGTAGCGGCGTGCGAGACCCCGAACGCCACACCTCGCACGGCCCTACCAGGAGGTTCGCATGCCGGCCGTCACCGCCGACACCCTTACTACGCCGTGGCCACCCCAGTCCCCGGGACGGCCACGGCCCGGTGCCCGGCGGCACGCGCGGTGACCGCCGCCCGCCGCCTGTAGGGCTACGCCGTCCCCCTGCCCCTTCGCTGACCTGCGAGAACTTCCACATAGAGGAGAGCTGGACCCATGCCTGCCGTAACCGTCGCGAACCCCCTGACCCTGCCGCGCGTGGCCGCGCCCGCCGAGGCCGTGGCCCGCCCCGTGCTGGCCGTGACGACCGCGCCGAGTGGCTTCGAAGGCGAGGGTTTCCCCGTGCGCCGGGCCTTCGCGGGGATCAACTACCGGTACCTGGACCCGTTCATCATGATGGACCAGATGGGCGAGGTGGAGTATCAGCCCGGGGAGCCGAAGGGGACCCCGTGGCACCCGCACCGCGGTTTCGAGACCGTCACGTACATCATCGACGGCGTCTTCGACCACCAGGACTCCAACGGTGGCGGCGGCACCATCACCAACGGCGACACCCAGTGGATGACGGCGGGCTCGGGCCTGCTGCACATCGAGGCCCCGCCGGAGCACCTGGTCATGTCCGGCGGGCTGTTCCACGGCCTCCAGCTCTGGGTCAACCTCCCGGCCAAGGACAAGATGATGGCGCCGAGGTACCAGGACATCAGAGGCGGCAACGTCCAGTTGCTCACCTCCCCCGACGGCGGCGCGCTCCTGCGGGTCATCGCGGGCGAGCTGGACGGTCACGCCGGTCCCGGCGTCACGCACACCCCGATCACGATGATCCACGCGACGCTCGCCCCGGGTGCCGAGCTCACGCTGCCCTGGCGTGAGGACTTCAACGGCCTCGCGTACGTCCTGGCCGGCCGCGGCTCCGCCGGCGCGGACCGCCGTCCGATCCATCTGGGCCAGACCGCCGTCTTCGGCGCGGGCTCCTCGCTGACCGTCCGCGCGGACGAGAAGCAGGACTCGCGCACCCCGGCCCTGGAGGTCGTCCTGCTGGGCGGGCAGCCGATCCGCGAGCCGATGGCCCACTACGGCCCGTTCGTCATGAACACCCGCGAGGAACTGCGGCAGGCGTTCGAGGACTTCCAGAAGGGCCGCCTGGGGACCGTCCCGGCCGTGCACGGGATGACCGGAGGCGGACCGCAGGGTTCGTGAAGGGTGTTCGGCGGGCTCCTCGGTGCCGCAGATGTGAGAGTTGACTCTCAAGAATTGTGAGAGAAGACTCTCACACTATGAACACCGGTAACCGCTTCGGCGACATCGAGATCACCGATCCGCACGCGATGCGGGCACTGGCGCACCCGGTGCGGCTGGCGATCCTCGAACAACTGCAGCGACACGGCCCGGCGACGGCGACGCAGCTCTCGCCGGCCGTAGGAGCGACCCCGTCGGTGACGAGCTGGCACCTGCGGCACCTGGCGGGCTTCGGGCTGGTCCGCGACGCCGAGCCCGGCCCGGACCGCCGGCAACGGCGATGGGAGGCGGTGGCGCGCGGCTTCCGGTTCGAGGCGCCGGCGGATCCGGACGACGAGGAAGGCAGGTCGGCCGCGCGCGTCCTGTCCCGGGAGATGTTCCTGCGCTCGGGAGACCTGCCGAGCCGGTGGGCCACTGAGGTCGAGCCCACGCTCGAACCGGAGTGGCTGAGGCGCGCGGGTCTGGCCGACACCCGGGTCGTCGTCTCCGCCGACGAGCTCGCCGCCATCGAGGACGCGATCGAGCACATCCTCGCGCCCTACGTGACACGTGACGAGGCCGCGCGGCCGGCCGGCGCCCGCGGCGTCCGCCTGCTGCGTTACGCCTTGCCGGACGGCGCCGAGGAGCAGGCCGGCGGGACGTCGTGAACGCCACCGACCAGGCGTCACCCGCGTCGCTGTGGCGGGATCGGCGATTTCTTCGTTTCTGGGCCGGCCAGTCGGTCTCGCAGTTCGGCGACAGGATCACCGAACTGGCCCTGCCGCTCATCGCGGTCGGCGCGCTGCAGGCCTCGGCGAACGAGGTGGCGTGGCTGACCGCGCTCATCTGGGCCCCGAACCTGCTCGCGATCGTCCTCGGTGCCTGGGTCGACCAGCGTGCCGACAAGCGGCGCCTGATGGTCCTCGCCGACCTGGTGCGGGCGGCGGTGCTGCTCTCCCTCCCCGCCGCCTATCTGCTGGAGGCGGTGACCCTCGGCCAGTTGTACGTCGTGGCGTTGCTGACGGGCGCGGCCGGAGTGCTGTTCAACACCGCCTATTCGCCGTTCTTCGCCCACCTGGTGCCCCGGTCGTCCTACGTCGACGCGAACAGCAAGCTCAGCGCCAGCCGGTCGGCGTCATACGTCGCCGGCCCGGCGGCCGGTGGTGTCCTGGTCCAGGCGTTGACCGCCCCCGTCGCCGTCGTCGTCGACGCCCTGACGTTCCTGGCGTCCGCGGTTCTCGTCGGCCGGGTCCCGGCGAACGAACCACCGGCCGCCCATGACCACGCGGCCCCCACCCTGCTGCGGCGTGCCAGGGAGGGACTGGTGTTCGTCGTCCGTCACCCGGTGCTGCGGGCGAGCCTCGGGTGCGCGGCGACCGTCAACTTCTTCACCTTCGTCGCGGGCAGCGGCCTGATCGTGCTGTTCGCCAGCCGGAACCTCGGGCTGTCCGCGGGAGTCATCGGCATGGCGTTCGGGATCGGCGCCACAGGCTCGCTCCTCGGCGCGGTGCTCGCCCCGAAGGTCTCGCGGAGGTTCGGCGTGGGCCGCAGCATCGTCGTGGGCGCGGTGTTGTTCCCCGCCCCGATCGCCGTCATCGCCGCCGCGGACGGCCCCCTCTGGGCCCGCGCCACGGCCCTGGCCCTGGCCGAGTTCCTCTCCGGCGTCGGCGTCATGCTGTTCGACGTCAACCTCAACTCCCTCCAGGCGGCCGTGATCCCCGACGGCATGCGCAGCCGGGTCGCCGGCGCGTTCAGCACCGTCAACTACGGCTTACGCCCCGCGGGCGCCGTCCTCGGCGGCCTCCTCGCCACCCTCGTCGGCCTCCGCGCGACCCTCCTCATCGCCGCCGTCGGCGGAGCACTGTCCCTGCTCTGGCTGCTGCCCTCCCCGATACCACGCGTCCGCACCCTCGCCGACCCGCCGGGGATCCACCCGATCCCCGCAGGACGAGCCCCCTCCGAACGCTGAACTCTGAACACCGCCGCGACAGGCGTCCCCGTGCGGACGGGGACGCCCGCCGGTCAGCTCAGCGACCGCTGTATGGCCGTGAACGCCTCCTGCGCGTCGTGGACGACAGCGTCGATGGGGTGCGCGAGCGCGCTGATGGTCGCGACCGGCGCGAGGCTCCCCGGCGCGAGCGGGTCGTCCAGGGCACGCAGTGACTCGACCGCGTCGAGCGGCACCGGCTCCTGCAGGCTCGGATAGGAACCGATCGGCGGGAACTCGCCGATCTCCGCCCCGACGAGCGCCTTCGGCCGTGTCTTCCATGCGCCGAGCGGCGTCTCGATGACCGCGTTCGGACTGAAGAACAGCCGTGCGGGAAAGCCCCGCTCCCCGAGCGACTGCGCGGCACCGAACGACGGCTGGAACAGATCCGGGTACTCCCGCTTGAACGTCTCCCCGAGAATCACCCGCACCGGCCCGAACGGCGTCTCCCCCCTGGCGTCGAGGTTGAGGATCTGCAACCACACCTGCTCGCGGTCCTGCGCGAAGAACCCGCGCGGCGAGACGAGGAAGTCGTCCCGGCCGACCTCGTCCGCGAGGGTCGCCCCTTCCGGCAGCCGGAAGACGGCCCGCTCACCGTCCTCGGCCGGGACGAAGGGCCGCGACCTGGCGACCGTCTGCACGGCCGAGGGCAGAGAGAAGGTGACGAGATCACCGGCCCGGTCCCCGGCGTGGAACCGGACCGCGACGATGAAGTGGCTCAGGAAAGCATCGATACCGACGTCCGGGAAAGCCCTGTCGTCGCCCGCGCGGGCTGCTGGAGTGGTCATCGCGAGTTCCTTCCTGTGAGGCGGAAATGCCGACCAGACGAGCAGAACACCTCCACGCCAGGATGGCCTTCTCCTGCATTGCGAATCAGCTTTGGTACGCGACCTGAAACCACACGACTCGCCCGCCTTCGTCCGTATGGGTTCCCCAATCTCTGGACAATTCCCGTACGAGCATGAGCCCTCGCCCGTTTTCATTGAACATATCCCCAGATACCGGCTGAAACGCGTCTCCTCCCGCGTCGACGACATCCACGTGGATCACGTCGCGGCAGTCCGCCATCGCCACCGCGACCCGCCCTCCACCCCGCGACCTGGAGTGCAGCACCGAGTTCGTCACCAACTCGGACACCAGCAGCGTCACGTCGTCCAGCGCCGGGTGCCCGTCGCCGAGCCGCCGCCTCACGAACTCACGCGCAGCCTTGACCGATTCCGGAGAACCGGCCAACTCTATGGCTCCTAAGAGTTTCCCCGTTCGCATGGGGCACGCCCTTTCCCTCGCCGAAGCGCGCACTTCCTGCGAACTTCGCCCCACCAGATTGGCGGCGTCCCGCTACGATCGGTAGCGCTTTCCCCTCACACCTGACCTACAATCGCCGCGAGAATAGAGGTAAGACGACTAATCGCCCGATTAGAAAGGAAATAGGCAGGAATTGTCCAGCGAGCTCGACCCCCGCGAGTCGCCCCGCGCTCTGTTCGCCTTCGAGCTGAAACGGCACCGGAACGCCGCCGGCCTGACCCAGCACGGCCTGGCTGACCGCATCGGCTACTCAGGTTCCCAGGTAGCCATGGTGGAATCACTCAGACGCCCACCCACCGAGCCGTTCGCCCGCCTGTGCGACCAAGCCCTCGGCCTGGACGGCACGATGGAACGGCTCTACGTCGCCACCACATGGAAGAACGCCCCCGAGAACCTCCGGCCGTGGCTGGAGGAGGAACAGGACGCGACAGGACTGCGCAGTTGGGAACCGACCATCGTCCCCGGCCTGCTCCAGACGGAGGCGTACGCCCGCGAGATGATCTCCAAGCGGCCAGGCATCACCGCCGCGCAGATCGATGAAAGGCTCACCAGCCGCCTGCAACGCCAGTCGATCCTGCGCGGGCACGACGCTCCCACCATCAGCTTCCTGATGGACGAGGCGGTCCTCCACCGAAGGATCGGCGAGCCGGAGGTCATGCCGGAACAGCTGAGCCACCTCTTGGAAATGTCTCAGCATCCGAAGCTCACCCTCCAGATCGTCCCCTACGAGACGGGGGCGCACTGTGGGCTGTCAGGCGGCTTCATCATCGCCGAACGCCACGGATCCCCCTATATCGCCTTCATCGAAGGCCAGCCCCACGGACGCATCATCGGAGGGCACCTGGAGATCGCTCAGCTGATGCTTCGATATGACGCCATCAGAGCCGAGGCTTTACCGTTCAGGCAGTCGCTCCGTCTCATCGAGGAAGTGGTGAACGCACGTGTCGTATGACCTCCACGACGCACGGTGGCGCAAGAGCAGCTTCAGCGCCGACGAGCAATGCGTCGAAGTCGCTTCAAACCTGCCCGGTGTCCTCGCCGTCCGCGACAGCAAGGACCCTGCCGCCTCCGCGCTGATCTTCTCCCTCACCGAGTGGTCGGCGTTCCTGGACGCCGTCAAGAGCGGCCGGTTCACCGTCTGACCCACCGTGGTGGTGCAGGAGCAGGCATGCGGGCCGCTAGTCTGCCCGCATGCCTACCGCACTGATCACCGGCGCCACCGCGGGCATCGGCGCCGCGTTCGCCCGCAAGCTCGCCGGGGACGGACTGACGCCGGTCCTCGTGGCCAGGGACGCCGAGCGGCTGGAGGAGAGCGCCGCCGCGCTGCGGAGGCGGTACGGGGTCGAGCCCGAGGTGCTCCCCGCCGACCTGACCACGGAGGAGGGCCTCGCGACGGTCGAGGAACGGCTGCGGGCGGGGGTCGATCTGCTGGTGAACAACGCCGGGTTCGGCCACGAGGGCAGGTACGGCACGGCGGACGTGCCCGTCGCCGACGAGGTCCGCATGCTGCGCCTGCACTGCGAGGCCGTCCTGCGCCTCACCATGGCGGCGCTCCCCTCGATCCGTGCCCGGGGACGGGGCGGCGTCATCAACGTGGCCTCGGTGGCCGCTTTCCTCCCTGGCGGCACGTACAGTGCCTCCAAGGCCTGGGTGGTCAACTACAGCCAGTCCATGGCCCTGAGCATCCCCGAGCCCCGCGTACGGATCATGGCCCTGTGCCCTGGTTTCGTCCGCACGGAGTTCCACGAACGCGCGTCCATCGACACCTCTGGCATCCCGTCCTGGCTCTGGCTCGACGCCGACCGAGTGGTCGCCACAGCGATGCGCGACTTCGCCCGCGGCATCCCGGTCAGCGTCCCGGACGCCCGCTACAAGGCCATCGCGAGCGTGGCCCGACTCATCCCGTCCGGCGTGATCCGCCACGCCGCCCGGCGCATGGGCCGCTGACTCCGGCCGAGACACCGCACGCCCCGGCCTCCTGGGTGTGATCCACGACCCAAAGCCCGCCCACGCGGCTACCCCCGTGATGCCCACGTCGTTCCACTGGCGCATTGACACGTTCGCTGGTGCCGATGAAAATAAATTCGATTTGGCATGATTTATACGGGGTTTACGCGGCCGGCTGAGGCCGACGCCGCGGATTGACGGGGATTTCGGAGGGTGTGGCGTGCGTTTTCGGCATGCTCAAATTTGGCTGTTCGCGATTCTTTCCGTGGTGTTAACGGGCGCCGGTGCCGGTTTGATCACCGATCTTGTGTCGCCTTCCTCGTCTGCCTCCGCGGCGCGGGAGCGGCCGGTGGAGGGGCAACCCGTTCGCAAGGTCGCCGCCGTCGACGGCGCGGAGGACTTTCCTTTCCCGGCGGGGAAGCCGCCGACACCGGTGTGGCCCGGTGCGGGAGTGGCTGACGTCACGATCGGTGCCGGTGCCGCCAAAGTGCCCGGTCAGCCCGTCACGGTAGCTCAGGCGAGTGGAACCGGCTCGCCGGGCAAGGTGCGGGTGGAGACATTGAGCGCCGACGCGGCCAAGCGATTGGGTGGCGTGGCGGTGGGGGTGCGAGTCACGCGTGCCGATGGTGCCCACACGCCTGGACGTGTACGGGTGGGTCTCGACTATTCCGGATTCGCCGCCGCGTTGCCCGCCAGCGCGGCATCCCGGCTGGGTTTGATCGAGATGCCGGCGTGTGTGCTGGAAGCACGGCCGGACACGGTATGTGCCAAGTCCGCGGCGAAGGCCCGCTTCGTACCGAGCGACAATGACGCCGCCTCGCGGCACCTGGTGGCCGAGGTGGACGCTTCCGCGGCCACGCCATCGTCGCAAGGGACCGTGTATGTGATGGCCACGATGGCAGCGGCCGAGGATCCGGGTGCGGGTACGGGGAACTTCGCCGCGACCGACCTGAAGGCGGCAGGCTCCTGGCAGGTCGGGCTCTCGGGCGGCGGGTTCTCCTACACCTACCCGATCCCGGTGCCGCCGCCGGTGGCCGGCGAGGCTCCCAAGCTGGCGCTGTCGTATTCGTCGTCGGCGATCGACGGGCTGACCAACTACACCAACAACCAGGCTTCTGTGGCCGGCATGGGGTGGGACGTCCCGACCGGGTACGTCGAGCGCCGCTTCCGGCCGTGCTCCGACGACACGGCAGAGACCACCAAGAACCCCGACCAGGTCAACTGGAAGCATCAGTGCTGGGAGTCCCCCGATGAGAACGACGGGGACTCGGCGACCACCGACCACACCACCTCTTACCTGGTGTTGTCAGTGGACGGCAAGTCCTCCGCGATCGTCAAGGACCGCAGCAGCGGCACCTGGAAGACGGTGGAGGACTACGGCTGGAAGGTCGCCTACGTACTGGACGTCGCCTCCGGGTTGTCGTCCTGGGTGGTCACCACCACCGATGGCACGACCTACCGGTTCGGTGCCCAGCGGGACTCCAACTGGCAGACCGCGTACGTGGGTGACGACACCGGCGAGCCATGTCATTCCAGTTACTCCAAGACCGGCACGCCGGGACTGTGCAACGCCACCTGGCGGTGGAACCTGGACCAGGAGACCGATCCCCACGGCAATGTGGTCGACTACACCTACACCCGCGAGGAGAACTGGTACTGCAAGACCGTCGGCGCGCTGTGCCAGCCGGGGCCTCTGGGTGACGGACGAGCCTTCCGGGTGGCCTACGACCGCGGCGGATACCTGGCGCAGGTGGAGTACGGCCGTAACACCAACGTCGCCGGCTCGGCGCACACCGCCCGGGTCACCTTCAACGCCGTCGACCGCGGAACCCCGCCCGTTTCCGGCATGCCGTGGGACAACGACACCCCCACCGACCTGAACTGTCCATCCGGCCCTGCGGACGTGATCCAGCCCTGCGATACCCCCGGGCCGGCGTTCTACATCTCCAAGCGGCTGAACACCATCGTGACCTCGGTCCACAATCCGGCGACCTCGCAGTGGGATCAGGTGTACCGGCTGGAGGCCGGCTACAAGTGGGTCTACACACAGATCCTGCAGGGCCTGCCCCCGGCCGGTCCCGTGCTGTGGCTGGACACCCTGCGCCCGGTCGGCCTGGCCGGCGACGGCCCCGACATCCCGCTGCCGCCGGTGGACTTCGAGGCCACCCTGCTGGACAACCGCGCCGACTACGACGAGGCCCAGGGCAAGGCCCGGCTACGCATGCCCCGCATCTCGGCGGTCTACAACGGCCTCGGCGGGCGCACCGACGTGTACTACGGGCAGGCCAATCCCTGCCCCTACCCCTCGGGTTACCCGAGCACCGGCTGGGACACCAACGCCCGCGACTGCTACCGGGCGACCCTCGGCACCTACTACGACTCCAGCGGCATCCCCCGCACCAGCCGCGCCGTCTACATGAAATGGCTGGTCACCCAGACCGTCGAGAAGGACCTGGTCGGCGGCTCACCCGACATGCCCACCCGCTACGAATACCTCGGCACCCCGGCCTGGGCACGCGCCTTCGACTACATGAAGGCCACCACGTTGAACGGACTGGTCTGCACTCCGCCGGTCACCGGCTACTGCAAGACTCTTTCGGAAGACTGGGACGAGTTCCGCGGCTACCAGACCGTGCGCACCATCAAGGGCGCCGGCGCCAGCCCCGACGACTACAGCGTCACCACCACCGCCTTCTTCCGCGGCATGTACGACGACCCCAACGCTTCCGGCAGCGCCAAGGGCACCCGCGTCACCGACTTCGACGGCGTCGCTTACAACGACCTGCGCGTCCTGGCTGGCCGTATCCTTCAGGAACAGACCTGGCGCGCCACCACCATCGGCAACGGCGCCGCCCCCTCCGTGGCACAAGGCCGCCCGGCGGCCGGGCCACCGGTTCCCGCACAACGTCACGGCTCTCCGCCACGGCCGGGCCTCGCCACGGCGGGTACCCGACCCGTGGCCGCGCTCCACGGCGCCAAAGTGATCGGCGCCGCGCTCGCTCCCGCCCGCGCACTCCTCAGCGGCCTGTCCGGCACCGCCACGTCCGCGTGCACGTATCCCACATGGTCCAGGACAAGTTTCTACGGCAAGGGCAACCGCGTCACCTGGGTCAGCCACCACTGGGAGGCCAAGAACCTCAACATGGGCATCGGCGCCGAACCCGGGGTCGATTCCTCGTGGCTCGACCTCGGCGCCTGCGCCACCTCGACCCCGACGCCCACCCCCACCCGGACTCCCACGCCGACCCCCACCGCGACGCCGACCACCCCTCCGGGTGGTCCGGTCCTGGGCGGCTACGCCGAGGTCCGCTCGACACGGTACGAGTACGCGATCCAGTTGGCCGGCAACGGCCCGGGCATCCACGACCCGTCGCTCGTCACTACCAGCCGCCAGGTCTCCCGCGAAGCCGTCACCAGCGGATTCCGCTACGCCGACCAGCGCACCGCCTACGACTCCTACGGCCTGCCCACCAAGGTGAACGACTACGGCGACACCGCGGACGCCGCGGACAACACCTGCACCACCTTCACCTACGCGCGCAACACCGCCAAGTGGCTGCTCCACTATCCGGCGACCGTGGAGCGCCGGGCCGGCGACGCCTGCACCTCGGGAACCCTGCTGGCCAGGACCGTGACGCTGTACGACGGCGCCACGAGCCCGTCCGCCAACACCCCCACCCGCGGTGACGCCACCGAGACCCGGACGTCCGTCAGCGACACCGAGTTCGCGACGGTGCGGGCCACCTACGACAGGTACGGGCGCCCCGCCTCCACGACCGACGCGCGTGGCATGACCACGACGACCGCGTACAAGCCGCAGACGGGATACCCCGTCGAGGGAATCACGGTGACCAACCCGAAGGGTCACACAGGGACGAACTGGCCCGCACCGGCGACCGGTCAGAACGTCAGGATGCGCGACTCGGACGGCAACGAGGTCACCCTCGAATACGACGCTCTCGGCCGTACTCAGCGGCTGTGGACCCCCGAACGCCCCCAGAGCGGTGGCACACCGGCAGCATACGTCAACTACACGATTCCCTATGACGGGACGCTCGGGCAGCCCACCTCGGCCGCCAAGACCACCATCAACACCCTGCGGTCGGGGTCCGGCTCAACCGCCAAATGGGTGAGCACGCACACTTATGTCGACGGCACCGGGCGGCCACGTGAAACCCAGGCCGCTTCGCCGGCCGGCGGCCGGATCATCAAGGCGATCGCCTACGACGCGCGCGGGCTCACCGCCGCCACATCCGGTGCCGCCTACGCCTCCGGCGCCCCCGGGAGCGGACTCCTCAACCCCGTGCTGACGAGCCTGCCTCAGTGGACCAAACTGATCTACGACGGCGTGGGTCGTACCGTCGCGGAGATCGAGTACGGCGCCTCGGCAGAGTTGCGGCGCAACATCACGCGGTACTTCGGTGATCGGCTTGAGGTCCAGCCGCCCGTGGGCGGGAAGAGCGTCTTCCACAAGGACATCAGGGATCAGACCACCAAAATCGAAGAGTGGGCCGACGCGTCCACGCATCACGATACGAAGTACACGTACGACACCTCTGGTCATGTCACCACGATGGTGGACGCCAACGGCAACCGGCGAACCTTCACCTATGACCTGCAGGGACACCGGACATCGGCTCACGATCCCGACGCCGGCGACAGTCAGCAGCACTTCGATGCCGCCGGCCTCCTCGCGTGGACCGTGGACGGCAACGGCCAGAAGGTCTCCTACAGCTATGACGATCTGGGTAGGAAGACCGCCGCGTGGTCGGGGGACGCCGGCACGGGGGTCAAGCTGGTCGAGTGGGTCTACGACACCCTGGCCAAAGGCAAGCTGACGTCGTCCACACGGTTCGTGAACGATCACGCCTACGTGGACCGGATCACCGGCTATGACGCTATGGGGCGGCCCACCGGCTCGGTTCTCACGATTCCGTCCTCGGAGGGCCTGCTCGCCGGGGACTATCAGTTCACCGCCGGGTACGACGCCTCGGGAAAGCTCAGCGAGGTGGGCATGCCGGCCGCAGGCGGGCTCCCGGCCGAGAAGATCACCTCTACCTTCACCGATCTCGGGCTGGCGTACGGGCTGACGTCGGATCTCGGCGGCGGATTCACCTACGTCAAGGCCACCCAGTACACCCCGACGGGTCGGCTCGCCGAGCGCTCCTACGGCGCAGCCGGCAAAATCAAACGTGCCTTGACCTGGAACGATTCCACGGGATGGCTGACCCGCGTCGTTACCACGGCCAAGGCTGACACCAGCACCCCGCAGGTGGCGCAGGACGACCGGTATTACTACGACACCGCCGGTCAGATCACCCGTGTCCTCGACGCCGCCTCGGCGGTTCCAGGCGGCACCCCGGGGCAGTCGGAATGCTTCTCCTATGACGGCCTGCAGAGGTTGTCGGAAGCGTGGACCACGACCGCCACCTCGTGTGCCGATGGTGTGGCCGGTGCCGACGGGCAAGGCATCGATCCGTACAAGCAGCAGTACGCCTACGACGCCGTCGGCAACATCACCACCTTCACCGACAACGGCCGGGCTTCGGCCTACCGCTACCCGGCACCTGGTGCCACGGCGGTCCGTCCCAACGCGGTGAATTCCATCGACCGTCCCGGCGGCGTCAGCGACAGCTACACCTATGACGACGCCGGCCGCCTCACCGCCCGTACCGTGGCCGGCAAAGCGGGCTCCTTCCAGTGGGACGAACTGGGCAAGCTCACCAAGGCCACCATCGACGGCAAGGACACCACGATGGTGTACGACGCCGAAGGGGAACGCCTCATCCGCCGCGACCCCGACGGCAGGGTCACGCTCTTCCTCGGGTCCATGGAGCTCGAGCTGGCGAACGGTCAGCTCACCGGCAAGCGCTACTACGCGGCTCCCGACGGTTCCACCGTCGCCATGCGCTCCGGTGCGAGCGGACTGACTTGGCTGGCTTCCGGCCTGCAGGGCAGCCAGCAACTCGCCGTCGACGACACCACCGGCCAGGTCAGCCGCGAACGCTATCTCCCGTACGGGGAGCGCCGAGGCGTCGACGACCTTCCGTTCACCGATCGCGGGTTCCTGGGCAAGATCGAGGACGGCTCGACCGGTCTCGACTACCTGTCCGCTCGCTACTACGACCCCGCCATCGCGAGGTTCGTCTCCACCGACCCTCTGCTGGACATGTCCCGGCCGCAGTGGACCAATCCCTACAGCTACGCAGGGGGCAACCCTGTGGGGCTTTCCGACCCCAACGGCCTCATCCCATGCACCAACCAGGCGGAATGCGACAGCTACAAGGACCATCTGTGCAAGAAGGAAGCGTCGGTCTGGTGCAAGGAGTACCTCAAGCAGAAGAAGCTCGCCAAGCGCGCGATCCAAGAGGCGGAACGCTGGCGGCAGGCGGTCGCGAACCTGCTCGTCGCGCGGACTCACTGCTCCGACTACCTGTGCATCGGCCGGATCGACCAGCAACTGGAACAACTTCTCGGGTTCGATCCGTTCGAGTACTACGACGACAGCGTGGCGGGAAACGTGGCCCGCTTCACCGCCGGCGTCGTGAAATTCATGCTCGAAGATGCGGTTAAATGCACTGAAGGCAGCGTCGGCTCGTGCGCGTTATTCGCGGCGAGTTTCATCCCGGGTGAGAAACTGGCGGTCGCAGGTCTCAAACTCGCTAGCAAAACCGGGAAGGCCGGTCAGAAGCTCGGCGGCTATCTGGGCAAGGCCATCAAGTCGTGCAGCAGCTTCGTTCCTGGCGTGAAAGTACTGATGGCCGATGGCGGTCACAAGCCGATCGAGAGCGTCGAAGTGGGCGACAGGGTGCTCGCCTACGATCCCGAGACCGGCCGGACCGAAGCCAAGCGCGTCGAGGCGCTGCTGACCGACCTCGGGGACAAGGACGTCGTCACGATAACGGTCGCCTCTGGTGTGGTCGTCGCGACGGACAGACATCCCTTCTGGGTGGGTGATCAGGGCCATTGGTTCAACGCCTCCGCGCTGCGGCCTGGTATGCGTCTCCGGTCGCCCGGCGGCGCGGACCTTCTGATCACCGGAGTCGAACGTGGCCATCGGCCGGGTCAGCGCGTGCACAACCTGGAGATCGAGGGCTTCCACACCTACTACGTGTCCGTGGGCTCGGCCGACGTGCTGGTGCACAATGCCAACGCGAGTTCCGAGCCGGACTGCGGAGACGCCGCCGATAAGGCGATAGAGGAAGCCGTCTCCTTCAACAAGATAAAAGAAAAGCGTCTGGAGAAGGAGCTGGAGGAGAAGTACGGCATCGACCCGCACGAACTGAAGCAGGACGAGCTCGGGCGCGGTGCGCAGATCTCCAGATTCGACGTGTACAGGGGATCGGACGGCTACTATTGGCTGATCCGCAAGGATGGCAAGGCAAAAATCAGAACCAGCTTCAAGTGGGATCGATAGCAATGTTTCGCATATCGCTGCGTCTCGTCAGCGACGACGGCGATCCGGCGGAGGTGACGGCCGCCACGGGCATGGCGGCCGGCACCGCGACCCGTGCCGGAGAACCGTCGGTCAGAACCGGCCGGCCGCACAAGTTCAGTTCCTGGAGCGTCCCCCTGGGGCCGGGGCCGCGGGTGGAGCGGCCGGAGGAGGCGTTCGACGCGTTGGTCTCGTGGGGTCTTCCGCTGGCGCGCAGGTTTCGTGACGTATGCGCGGACAAGGGCTGGGAGGCTTCGCTGGTCGTCGTCCAGGAGTTCCGCACCCCGGACGAACCACTGGAGAAAGGGATCTCACTGAGCCGGGAACTCGTCGAGTGGCTGGCCACGGCGGGCGCCGCCGTCGACGTCGACCAGTACATCTACTACTGACCGGCGCCGGCCGGAGGGCGGCGTGGTCACAGGCGTTCCACGTTGGGGCCGTGGCAGCGGTTTCTGGTGTCGAAGATGAAAGGGGCGGTGGTGCGGATCGTCTCGTAGTCGAAGAGGTCGTGGTCGGTGAGGATGACCACGGCGTCGGCTTTGGTGAGTTCCTGGGGGGTGGGGGTCGTCAGGTGGATGCCGGGAGGAAGGAGGAAGGGGTCCACGTGGGGTTCGGCGGCGTGGACCTTGGCGCCTAGTTTCGTCAGGGACCTGACCACTTCCAGGGCGGGGGATTCCCGGCAGTCCCCGGTGTTCCTCTTGTAGGCGAGACCCAGGGCCAGGACGCGGCTGCCGTTGACGGGTTTGCCGCGGCGGTTGAGGGCCAGGGTCAGGCGGTGGACCACATGGTCGGGCATGTGGTCGTTGATGTCGTTGGCCAGTTCCACGAAGCGGAAGTTGTGGCCGAGGCTGCGTTTCACCCGCCAGGACAGGTAGGACGGGTCGATGGGGAGGCAGTGGCCGCCCACGCCGGGGCCGGGGGTGAAGCGCATGTATCCGAAGGGTTTGGTCGAGGCGGCGTCTATGGCTTCCCAGACGTCGATGCCGAGCTGGGCGGCGAAGATGGACAGCTCGTTGACCAGGGCGATGTTGACGTGCCGGAAGGTGTTCTCCAGGAGTTTGCACAGTTCGGCGACCTGCAGCGATGACACGGGGACGACCTGGCGGACGATGCGGCCGTAGAAGGCGCGGACGTGCTCCAGGGCGTCGGCGTCGAGGCCGGCGACCACTTTCGGGGTGTTCTCCAGGTGCCAGTGGCGGTTGCCGGGGTCGATGCGTTCGGGGCTGTAGCCGAGGTGGAAGTCGCCGGGGGTGCGCAGGCCGCTGCCTTCCTCCAGCAGGGGGCGCAGGTGCTCCTCGGTGGTGCCGGGGTAGGTGGTGGACTCCAGGACCACGGTGGCGCCGGGGCGCAGCAGGGGGGCGATCGACTCGCCGGCGGCGGTGACGTGCCGCAGGTCGGGGACGCCGTCGCGGAGCGGGGTGGGGACCGTGATCACGCAGACGTCGAACGGGTCGGCGTCGGCGTGGTCGGTGCTCGCGCGGTAGCGGCCGGTGCGGTGGGCGGCGGCCAGTTCCTCGTCCGTGATGTCCTCGACGTACGACTGGGCCGCTTCCAGGCGCTTGACCCGCCAGGTGTCCACGTCGACGCCCACGACGTCGAAACCGGCCTCCACCGCGCGCATCGCCAGCGGCAGGCCCACGTAGCCCTGCCCGACGACGACGAGTCTCTCCCCCATGACCCCGCCCTTCACGTTCGGATGAGCCCGACTGTAGATCGCCGCGGCGGTGGGGACGGTCACCCGCACCGGCCAGGCGTGTCTGCCGGCCGAAATCCCCTGAAACCCCACGTAAAGCGCCGTCCAGCCACCGATTTGAGTAGAGCTCTTCCGTGTCTTGGCCCGCCGGGGGCGCTCATGCGCGTGGCGGGGGCCTAAAAAAGATCTCCTGCCGGAAAACGATCAGATCTCGGAGGTGGCGGGAATGGCGCGATGGGCAAGCGGCGGACGGCGGACGGGGAGGTGCGTGAACCTGCCGGCGCCGGCCGGCCCACGGTCCGGGGTCGCCGGCGCGAGGCCGGCAGGGGGGCCGTCGCACCACCACGGCCGATGCCCGGCCACCCCGCCGGAGGCCGGCCGCGCCGGCGGCGGACCGCGACGAGTGATGGCGTACCCGGCACAGGCGGCGGCCCGTCGCGCCGGCGTGGCCGGCGGCGGATCGCGGCGGGTGGTGGCGTGCCCGGCACGGGCGGTCCACCAGGACACCCGCAGGACGTACTTTCCCTTCGACACCGAGGATCACGAACACCGTGGCCACACGCTTCGTCACAGCCAGGCCGGCCGGGCGTCGAGCCCAGGGTCCGCCGCCCCGTCCGGGCACCCGCCGGTCGGCGCCGGGCACCTCCAGGGCCATGGGTACGCCTGTCACGCGCCGGCCGGCACGTTGTCCGGCGCGGGCGGCCCCGGCCGGGTGTTCGCCGTGGACGCGGGCACCGGAAAGATCAGTTCTTGATGGCTGCGTCCGGGTTGACCGTGAGCGTGGTGGGCACCGGCTACCTCGGCACCGCGCACGCGGCGGGTATGGCGCAGCTCGGGCACGACGTCGTCGCCATGGACGTGGACGCCGAGAAGATCGCGTCGCTGTCCGCGTGCGAGCTGCCGTTCTTCGAGCCCGGCCTCGGTGCGTTGCTCCGCAAGGGGGTGGAGTCGGGCCGGCTGCGGTTCACCACGTCGTACGACGATCTCGCCGGGGCCGATGCGCACTTCGTGTGCGTCGGCACACCCCAGGCCCCCGGGTCGTGCGCGGCGGACCTGCGGTGGGTGGAGGCGGCGTTCACCGAGCTCGCGGACCGGCTGTCCGGGCCGTCGGTCATCGTGGGCAAGTCCACGGTGCCGGCGGGGACGGCGCGGCGGATGGCGGACATCGTCGCCCGGCGCACGGACCAGGTCGAGGTGGCGTGGAACCCCGAGTTCCTGCGGGAGGGTCACGCCATCGAGGACACGCTGCGGCCGGACCGGCTGGTGTTCGGGGTGGAGACGCCCCGGGCGGAGAAGGTGCTGCGGGAGGTGTACCGGACGGTCATCGAGGAGGGATGTCCCGTCGTGGTGGCCGGCTACGCCACCGCGGAACTCGTCAAGGTGTCGGCCAACGCGTTCCTCGCCATGAAGATCTCGTTCATCAACGCCATCGCCCAGGTCTGCGAGGCGACCGGCGCCGCGGTCCTCCCACTCGCCGAGGCACTCGGTTACGACGACCGCATCGGGCCCCGGTTCCTCGGGCCCGGTCTCGGGTTCGGCGGGGGCTGCCTGCCGAAGGACGTCCGCGCGCTGTACGCGTGCGCGTCGGAGCTGGGCCTGGAGGACGTGGCCGCGTTCCTGCGGCAGGTCGACGTGATCAACCTGGGGCGGCGGGACCGCATACTCTCCCTGGGACGCGAGCTGCTCGGGGGTTCGTACGCCGGGGCGCGGGTCTGCGCGCTCGGGGCCGCCTTCAAGCCCAACACCGACGACGTGCGCGACTCCCCCGCCCTTGCCGTGGCGGCCGGCGCGCGCCGTGAGGGCGCCCGGGTGGTCGTGCACGACCCGGTCGCGGTGGACAGCGCCCGCCGGGCACGCCCCGACCTGGAGTACGCCGACAGCATCCTCACCGCGGCCCGCGGCGCCGACGTCGTGCTGCTCCTGACCGACTGGACCGAGTTCGAGGACCTGGACCCGTCGGTGCTCACCCCGGTGGTCCGCCACCGCAACATCGTGGACGCCCGCAACCTGCTCCTCCCGACGCGCTGGCGCGCGTCCGGCTGGAACTACCGCTCGTGAGCGACGCCGCCCGGCCCACCACGGCCGGGCGGCCCCGGGCCGCTACTTCACGCCTCTGACGACGTACAGGCCGCGGTGGCGTTCGACGGTGACCTCCCGCAAGGAGAGGTCCTTGGTCCAGCGGAGCAACCTGCGGCGGGTCTGGGGTTTCTCGTGCCAGGGGGACAGCCAGTCGAAGGTGTCGAGTACGGACCAGGTCAGGGCGGTTTCGGTCTTGGTCAGGCCCAGGTGGGTGTGGTTGGCCACCGGGACCAGGCGGGTCAGGTAGGGGCCGGCGGCGGGGACCTTGGACAGGGCGGTGGAGACGGGGAGGAGGCGGGGGACGAGTTTCTCCACCCATCTGTACAGGCGGGCGGGGGGGATGCGTTTGGTCAGGGGGCGCAGGAGCTGGCGGAGGTGGGGGTAGGCGACGGGGGCGGCGTAGACGTCCACGCAGAAGCGGCCGCCGGGGCGGAGGTGGCGGAACAGGGTCTTGAAGGTGCGTTCCACGTCGGGGGTGTGCTGGATGACGCCGAGGCAGAGCAGGTGGTCGAAGGCGTTCTCGGGGAGGGGCATCTCGTAGATGCTGGCCTGGACGAGGCGGAGGTTGGGGTGGTGGCCGTTGGAGGCGGCGTTGGCGTGGACGGCGCTGGAGATGTCCACCGACGTCACCTGGGCGCCGGTCTCGCAGAGGACTTCGGTGAAGCGGCCGGCGCCGCTGCCGCATTCGAGTACCTGGGTGCCGCGGAGCGATTCAGGGGTCCAGTGGCTCTGGCGGAACAGGCGGTCGCGGGAGATGGGGAGGCCGGTGCAGGAGTCGAGCTGGGTGAGGCGGTGGCGGTTCCACTGGTAGCCGAAGGACTCGGCGTAGTTGTCCTTGGGGACGAAACGCGGGATGCCGCGGTCCACCGGGTACGTGGCGCCGCAGCCGTCGCAGCGGAGCTGCTCCGCGACACCGGTGGACGGTGACGTGTGCGCGGTGTGGCCGGAGCGCAGCGTGGTGCGGCAGGCGGGGCAGCACAAGGGCGGCGGGACGGTGGCGGTGACGGGCATCAGCGGACTCCTCGCCCGGTGGCGGTGATGGGCATCAGCGGGATCCTCGTTCGACGGCCGGGAGGCCGGGGCCGGTGAGGCCGATGTACTTGCCCTGGTAGGCGAAGACGCGGAACGCGGGGTAGGTCGCGGCGTGTTCGCGGAACACCAGGTTGTCCTGGATGTCGTCCATGACGAGGACGTGGCGGGGGGCGGTGTGGGGCCGGACGCGGTGCAGGAAATACTCCCGCCCGTTCCGCGTCTTGTCGGAGTCATAATGGGACAGGCCTATCGGGGGGACGTGGGAGAGGATTTCCGGCAGGTTCCTGCGGTCGCCTTTGATGTGCAGGCTCCATGAGTCCCGGAGCTCCGGCGGGACGACGCACCCGATATAACGCTCGGGATGGGATATCCGGAACAACGGGAAATCACTGGAATAAAGTTGGCCGCCCCCGTTGGCCGCCAGCCCGCCGAGGATCGCCGCCGTGGACCACCCCGCGGCCACCCCGGTCTCCAGCGCGACGGCGGGGCGCAGGGCCCGGGTGAGGAAGTACAGCAGCTCGATCCCGGCAGGTCCGCCGAGGTCGACCCCGGCCGCCGCGACCCGTTCCACCGTGGGGCGTGCGGACGTCTCGAGGGTGCGGGCGAAGGCCACCGACTCCTCCCACAGCGCCGGGTCGGCCCGGCGGCCCCAGGCGTCCATGTCCTGCGCGTGCGCGCCCGCCCACCCCTCGGCGGCCTTTCTCTCACGGTCGTGCCCGTGGCGCAGGCGCAAATAGACTTTGTGCGCCATCGTGGGAAGATATGCCGGGCGCATCGCGTTCCTGGCGACCGTGAACAGCGTCATGACGCCATGGTAGGTAATGGCCTACCGGCCCGGGGAAAGGCGCCGCACGCTCTTTACCCGAAACGAAAACAATCAATTCCCCGGCACGCGGGCCGGCGCCCGGCTCTCCCGCCGGTCCACGAAGGCCCGATGCCACAGCTCGAACTGCATCAGCGCCCAGATGCGGTCGGCGTGGTCGTGCCCGGCGTCGTGCGCCCGCAGCAGCCGGGTCACCGCCGCCGGGCGGAACAGGCCGCGTGAGCGCGCGGTGTGGTCGGTGAGCACGTCGTACGCCGGCTCGCGCAGCCCGCCGCGCAGCCATCGCGCCAGCGGCACGCCGAAGCCCGCCTTGCGCCGGTCGATCACCTCGGCGGGCAGCCAGGGGGCCACGGCCCGTTTGAGCAGGTACTTGGTGGTGCCCGAGCGGATCTTCAGCTCCAGCGGCAGCCGGGCGGCCCACTCCAGCAGGTGGTGGTCGAGGAACGGCGACCGCGCCTCGAGCGAGTTGCCCATGGTGGCGATGTCCATCTTCACCAGCAGGTCGCCCGGCAGGTAGGTCGCGATGTCCACGTCGATGAGGCGCCCCACGTCGGTGGCGGCGCGGGACGCGGCGAACGCGTCCTCCAGCAGCGCGTAGCTGTCCACCCCGGCGACCCGCTCCCGCAGCGCGTCGGTGTACAGCGCCGCCTTCTGCGCCGGGCCGAAACACGACATGAGGCGGGCGTACCGAAGGGCCGGCGGCAGGCCGAGCAGTTCCACCACCCGCCCGGCGTCACGCAGCCGCGACCGCGCCGGGGCGCGGGAGTGCACCGCCACGCCGAGTCGCCGCAACCACGGCCGGGCCGCCTCGGGGACGGGGACGCGCCGCAGCCGCGCCATCGCCGCGTACCGCCGGTACCCGCCGAGGCACTCGTCCCCGCCGTCGCCGTTCAGCGCCACGACGACGTGCGCGCGGCTGAGGCGGGCGACGCAGAAGCTCGGGATGGCCGAGGAGTCGGCGAACGGCTCGTCGTAGTGCCAGGTCAGCTCGGGCAGCAGCTCGGTGCCCGGCCGGGACACGACCAGCTCGTGGTGGTCGGTGCCGTACCGCTCGGCGACCATGCGCGCGTAGCGGCGCTCGTCGAAGGCCTGGTCCTCGAAGCCGATGGTGAACGTCTTGACCGGCCCGGACGCCTGCCGGGCCATGGCGGCCACGACGGCCGAGGAGTCCAGCCCGCCGGACAGGAACGCCCCGAGCGGCCGTTCGCTCACCATGCGGACCCGGGTGGCCTCAAGCAGCAGCTCCCGCAGCCGCTCGGCCTCCTCGGCCTCCGTGCCGGCCGGGCGCGGCGCGCTGTCCAGCCGCCAGTACCTGCGCACCTCGGTGACGCCGTCCTGCCACACCAGCAGGTGACCCGGCGGCAGCTTGCGCACACCCTCGTAGATGGACCACGGCGCCGGCACGTACTGGTAGGTGAGGTAGTGGTGCAGTGCCACCGGGTCCAGCTCGCGCGGGACGGCGGGGTCGCGCAGCAGCGACTTCAGCTCCGAGCCGAACCACAGGGACGCGCCCCCGGCCCGCCAGTACAGCGGCTTCTTGCCCACCCGGTCGCGGGCGAGCAGCAGCCGCCCCCGGCGGGTGTCCCACAACGCGAACGCGAACATGCCGCGCAGCCGGTGCACCAGGTCGTCGCCGAACTCCTCGTAGGCGTGCACCAGGCACTCGCTGTCCCCCTCGCCGGTGAACCGGTGGCCCCGGGCGATGAGCTCGCGCCGCAGGTCGGGGAAGTTGTACAGCTCGCCGTTGTACACCGCGACGACGGTGCGGTCCTCGTTGTAGACCGGCTGCGTCCCGCCCGCGACGTCCACCACCGCCAGCCGCCGCATGCCGAGCCCGGCGTGCGCGTCGTCGTGGTACCCCTCGGCGTCGGGCCCCCGGTGCACCAGCGCGTCGCACATGTCCCGCACCAGCGCGGGGTCGGGCCGTCCCGTGGACACGACCCCCGCTATGCCGCACATGGCCGTCCTCCCGAGTGCTCGGGGCTCGTCACGTCCGCAGGGCCCCGGTGATCTTCCTGTTGTCGAACAGGAAGCACGGGCGCCGCCCCCTGGCCTGGCAGAAGTCGATGAACGCGCGGCTGACGTCGGCGTCGTCGCTGGCGAACAGCCCGTCGGCGCGCATCAGCGGCCAGGTGTTCTCGTACTCCAGCATCTGCCCGAGGTAGCGGTGGTCGCTGTCGTGGAAGAAGAAGTCCACGCCGCCGAGCCCGCGCAGCGCCGCGACGAACGCCGCCTCGGGCGCGGCGCGGTCGACGATCCTGCGGCGCCACCGGTCGTGGTCGCCCACCAGGCGGCCGGCCCTGGGGTTGATGTCGAAGCTGTGCAGGGTGCCCTTGCCGTTGCGCTCCAGCGCGCTGAGGAAGAAGAAGGACGAGCGGCCGTCGGCGATGCCCGTCTCCACGACGACCTCCGGCGCGAGCAGCCGGGTGGCCGCGTACACGAAGAAGCCGGTCTCGGCCTCCACGCCGAAACGCTGCGGGAACGCCAGTTCGGTCGCCTCGTACCGCTCGGCGATCCGCAGGGCGACGTCTTCGTACTCGCGCAGCAGCGGCTGGATCTCGGCGGCCGGCCAGCCGAGCCGTTCCAGGAACACCGGCGCCGTGCTGGCGAGCGGCCCGCCGCAGGACACGAAGTCGTGCAGGGCCGGGGCGGTGTTGCGCCGCACCCAGCCGGGCGCGAACCGGGTCGCCAGCCAGCTTCCCGTCACCTCGGCCACGGGCCTGATGCCGCTGTGCCTGGCCCACCGGCGGGCGGTGGCGACTCTTCCCATGAACTGCCCCTTCGACGTGGTCCCGGTGATCAACGATCACGGCCGACAGTAGCGGCGTCCGGTGCCGGGTCCCTGCGACACCGGGACGGCTGGCGAATCCGTGGCGGGGGCTTTGCCGGTGGCGGAGGTCATGGTGAAGAACAGCACGGCGACCAGCGACACGCCGTACAGGTGCATCTCGGTGAGCGACATCGCGAGGACGGCCGCGAGGAACAGGTACGCCACCGTGTCGGGCACGGCGGCGCGGCCGAGCAGGCAGACGTAGACGACGAACAGGAGGAGGCCCACCAGGCCGGTGCACGCGCCGAGGTAGAGCCAGAGGTTGTAGATCGAGGTGGTGTCCACCCCGATGAGGCCGGTCTCCTTGGCACCGGAGGAGAACGCCCAGCCGTGCCCGGTGAGGGGCCTGTCCATGAACTCGGCCCACCCCGCCGTGATGCCGCGCACGCGCAGCGCCGCCGACCTGGTGCTGAGGCCGAACACGCCGGTGATCCACGGCACCAGGGGCAGCGCCACGAGCGCCAGGACCGGGGGCAGCAGCACGGGGATGTACCAGCGGCGCGGCAGCAGCGCGACGAGGGCGACCACGACGAGGGCGAACCACACCGCGCGGGTGAGGGTCATCGCGACGCCGAACAGCAGCACCACGGTGAGCGCGGCCTTCGCGGCGCCCGGCATCCGCGACGCGGCGACGACGAGCAGCGCCGCGATGAACAGGACGCCGGCGTGCGCGGGGTCGTCGATGACCACCCCGCGCAGCCGTTCCGGCACGTGCGGCAGGTACAGCGCGATCTCGGTCAGCGAGAGGCCGACGACGGCGGCGCGCAGCCACGCGTCGCCCCGCGCGCGGTAGGTCACCGCGATGCCGACGGCGGCGTACACCGCGATGCGCGACAGCGCCGTCATCAGGCCGTAGCCGTTGTAGGTGACGAAAAACGCCCACAGCAGGAACGCGATCAGAGCCAGGCGGGGGGCGGTGAGACGCACCGCGAGCAGGCGCGGGCTCAGCGCGAGCCGGCCGAGGTAGACCAGGGCCACGACGTCGCTCGGCGACAACGCGCCGAGGGTGGGAGTGCCGTCCCGCACGGTCACGATCACGAGGGCGGGCAGCACGTCCAGCGGCAGCAGGAACAGCGCGACGCCGGCCAGCAGGTCACGGGTGGCCGTCTCGCCCATGAGGCCGAGCAGCCACGCCACGGCCCCCACCAGCAGCCCGGCGACGCACCGCAGCACGGTCGCGGCGTCCGGCCGGCGCGGCGGCCCCTCCGGCCGGGTGCCGAGCCCGGACGGCCGGGCACCGTACGCGGGCGGCCGGGCACCGTGTGCGGGCGGCCGGGTGGTCAAGGGGGCGCCCGGGGTTTCACGGCCGGGCGGCGGGGTGGGGGCGGCGGCGTTCACGGGCGGCCCGCCAGGGGGCGGAGCAGGGCCAGCCAGCCCGCCGCGAAGAGCACTGCCACGGCGAGGGCGCCGAGGGCGTACGCCCGTGCCGCGGCCTCCGGGCCGGCGGTCAGGTGGAGGGCGAGCAGCAGGGCCCCGGTGAGCAGCACCCCCTCGGTGGCGACCGCGACCAGCCGGACGGCGGGCCGGCCCACGGCGAGCGGCAGGACCTTGGCCCACACCACCGCGCCGCGCACGCATCCGGCGGCCAGCAGGACGAGCGTCGCGGTGGCCAGGGTCACGTAGGCCGGGCCGTACACCAGCGCGAGCGCGGGCCGCGCCAGCGGCAGCGCGAGCCCGGCGGCCGCCACGCCGAGCACGGTCAGCGGCACCGTGGCCCGCAGCACGTCACGCCGGATCGCGCCCGCGTCGCCGCGCACGGCGGCCGAGGCCAGGCGGGGGTAGAGCTGCGCCGTCACCGTGCTCACGGTCGCGAGGAACAGCCGTCCGGGCGCCGCGGCGATCTTCAGGAATGTCACGAGTGATGGACCTCCGAGCAGGCCGGCCAGGGTGAGGATGCCGTTGTCGGACGCGAGGGACACGCAGGTGGCCGCCGAGGTCGTGACCGCGAACCGGGCGAGCCCGGCCGGGGCGCGCCGGGGCCCGCGCGGCGCGGGGCCGAGCTTGGCACCGACGGCGCGCCGGGCCAGCACGGCGAGCACGGCGGTGGTGACCGCCGCGGCCGACGCCATGGCCGCCAGGTAGGCGACCGGCCCGCCGAGCACCAGCGCGGTGACGGTGGCCGCGCAGCTCAGCACCGCGAAGCCGAGCCGCAGCCGTCCGAGGAGCTCCAGCTTCCCCGCGATGGCGAAACCCGCCGCCGAGGTGCCCCGGGACGCGGTGCCCCCCTGGTACAGCAGGGCGAGGACCAGCAGCGACGCCGGCCCCGGCGGCGCGGCGCCCGCCTGCCCGGCCACGGTGACCAGCGTCACCCCCAGCGCCGCGCCCGCCAGGCCGATCAGCGCGTCCAGGCGCAGCAGGCGGCGGAACAACCACGTGCCGCCGCCGGCGTCGCCCGCCTCCTGCACCGGCACGAACCGCTGCGCGGCGTCGCCGAGCCTCGGGTCGCACAGCAGCGCCCACACCGCGGCCATCGACTGGGCGAGCAGCACCTCCCCCGCCCCGGCCGCACCCGTGAGGCGCACCAGGACGGCGGTGGCCGCCAGCGACAACACGGCCTCCACCTGCCCGGCGGCCCCGAGCACGGCGAAGTCGCGCATCTGGCGCCGGGCCGAAGGACGGACCCAGGAGCCGATGCGGGTGTACAGGTCGGTCACGCCCGTGCCCCGGGATCCGGGAGCGGGACGGCGGGGCGTCTCATCCAGCGGTCGCACCGGCGTGCTCGTCGCCGTCCTCGGACAGGAGCCACTTCCACTGCAGCCGCATGCCGTCGGCCAGCGAGATCACCGGCTGGTAGCCCAGCAGGTCGCGTGCCTTGGTGAGGTCGGCCAGGGTGGACTCCACGTCGCCGGGCTGGCGGCCCTCCCGCCGCACGGGCACCTCCCGGCCGGCGATCCCCGCGGCGCAGTCCAGCACGTCCAGCATGGACACGTCGGAGCCGCCGCCGACGTTGACCACCTCGTCCCTGGCGGGCGCGGTGGCCGCGGCCAGGGTGGCGGCCACGACGTCGCCGACGTAGGTGAAGTCACGCCGTTGCAGGCCGTCGCCGTACAGGTGCAGCGGACGGCCGGTGAGCGCGGCGCGCAGCACGCGGCCGATCGCCATGTCGGGACGCTGCCGCGGGCCGTACACGGTGAAGTACCGCAGCGCGACGACGCTGGTGGCGGTGTCCACCCGGCGGGCGTGCGCGAGGGCGAGCCGTTCGGCGGCGAGCTTGGTGACGCCGTACGGCGACAGCGGGCTCGGCAGGTCGGTCTCCCTGGACGGCCGCCCGGCGGTGCCGCCGTACACGCTGGAGGACGACGCCAGCACCATGCGCGGCACCCGGGCCGCGGCGCAGGCGTCCAGCAGGCGCTGGGTCACCAGGACGTTGCAGGTCAGGTAGTCGGCGAACGCGTCGCCCCAGGAGGACCGCACGCCGGGGATGCCCGCCAGGTGGTAGACGACCGAGGTGTCCGCGAGGTGGGGCGCGAGGTCCAGGTCCGCCAGGTCGGCCTCGACGAGGCGGAACTCCGGGTGCCCGGTCAGCGGGGCGACGTTGCGGGCCGCCACGGGGTCGCGGGACACCGGGCGCCGGTCGACGCCGATCACCCGGACCCCCCGGCCGAGCAGCGACTCCGCCAGGTGCGAGCCGATGAAGCCCGCCACCCCCGTCACCACCGCCTGCGTTGAACCGATCACTGCTTTCCCCCGATCAGCGGATACGCGTACATGTCAGGACCCCGTTGGCCGGCTCAGGCGTGCCGCGCGGGACCCGCGAGCTCCTCGTAGAGCCGTTCGAACCACTCGGCGGTGCCCCGCAGGTCCACCGAGGGCGCCCCCGTCAGCGCCCCCGAGCGCAGCGCGGCGTGCTCGGCGGGGTCCATGGCGCTCAGGACGCCCGCGGCGAGCGCCCCGGCGGAGCCCGGTTCGGTCAGCACGCCGTTGCGGCCGCTGACGACGAGCTCCGGCACGCCGCCCACGCGGGTGGACACCACGGGGACGCCGGCGGCGAGCGCCTCCATCACCACGACGGGCAGGCCCTCGTAGTGGGAGCTGAGTACCAGCAGGTCGGCCGCGGCCACCAGGCGCCTGGCCCGCGGCACCGGGCCGAGCACGCGGACCCGTTCCGTCAGGCCGCGGCGGCGCACCGCGCGGGCCACACGGTCCAGCAGCGGGCCGCCCCCGGCCAGCAGGAACATCGCGTCCGGCCGCTCGGCGAGCACCCGCGCGGCGGCCTCGACCAGCATCAGGTGGTTCTTCTGCGGCCGGAAGTTGGCGACACAGGCCAGCAGGAACGCGTCCGGCGGCACCCCGAACTCCCGCCGCGTCTCCGCGGCCCGCGCCGCCCAGCGGCGCTGCTCGGCCACGTCCACGCCGTGCACCCGGGTCGTCAGCCCCGGGGCCCGCCGCACCGAGGGCGAGCGGGCCACCAGCGCGGACACCGCGACGGTGCGGTCGTCCAGCCGCCGCGTGACCCGGTCCATCAGCACGATCAGCGAGGTGACGAGCCGGTCGGCGAGCCCGGTGGCCGGGCGGTAGGCGTAGTGGACGGTGGACACCAGGTGCGGCCGCCGGCGCGACACCAGCCGCAGCAACGGCCGCAACACGATCGCCGGGGCCGGCGAGTGCACGTTCAGCACATCGGGCGCGAGCCCCCGCACCGCGGCCACCAGCCGCGCGTACCCGAGGGCACGCGCCCCGCCCGACAGATCGACCACGGCCACCCCCTCCGCGCGCAACCGCCCGATCAGCTCCCCCGTCGAGGCCCGCAGGCACACCACCGTGTACCGCGTCCCCACCCGCGGTGCCCGGCTGAGCCGCTCCACCAGCAACACCTCGACGCCCCCCACATCGAGCGTCTTCACGACCTCACACACATGCAGCTCACCGTCCCGCTCCCCCGCGCTCCCCCCACGCGTCCCACTGCCCGCCGCGCGGGCCGGGTCCGGAAGGCCCGCAGGGCGGGCCGGGTCCGGGCTCATCGGGGCGCCACGGCTAGGGCGCGGTCGTAGGACAGTTCCATGCGGGTGGCCATGGCGGGCCAGTCCAGGGTGGCGGCGGCGGCGCGGCCGCGTCTCTCCAGGTCGCGGCGGGTGGCGGGGTCGTCGAGGACGGCGCCGAGTTCGGCGGTCAGGGCGGCGAGGGAGCCGGAGCGGAAGACGCGGTAGGCGGCGCGGTCGGTGACGACCGGGTCGAGCGTGGCGTCGGACGAGACCACGACCGGTGTGCCCAGCGCGAGGGCCTCCAGGGCCGCGGTGGGGACGCCCTCTCCCTTGCCGGGCAGGCGGCGTGAGGCGAGCACGAACACCTCGGCGCGGCGCACCAGCGGGTAAAGCTCCTCGCGGGGCAGGCGCCCGGCCAGTTCCACGCCGGGGCCGGCGAGGCGGCGCAGCCTGTCGTGCTCGGGGCCGTCGCCCGCGACGACCAGCCGTACGTGGGGGCGGGTGCGGCGCAGTTCGCGGACCGCCTCGACGAGCAGCGCGTGGTTCTTCATGGGTTCGAGCGAACCGGCGCTCACCACGAGGCCGGGCTCGCGCGGGCCGTCCGGCGCGAGCCGCGCCATGGCGGGCAGGTCGAGCCCGCTGGAGGCCACCTGGACGCGGCCCGGGTCGGCGCCCGCCCGCACCAGGTCTCCCGCCGTGGCCGTGCCGAGCGCGATGAAGGAGCCGACGTGCCGGAGGGCCGCACGGGTGAAGCGGGGATGCCGCCGCGACAACGCGGCGTGCACGGTGAGCACCAGCGGCACGCCGAGCCTGCGGCACACCGGGCCGAGCACCGACGCCTCCACGTGATCGCCGTGCAGGTGCACCAGGTCGGGCCGGGGCCGCCGGCGCATCGCACCCGCCACCTCGGCCGCGAACGCCAGCACGTCCGACTTGAGTGCCAGCACCGGCGACAACGCGGTCCGCCGCAACGCCAGCACCTCGGCCCCGTCCGGCACCACCCGCCCCCGCCGGAACGCCAGCGTGACATGGTGCCCGTTCCGCACCTGCTGACGGGTGAGGCACTCGACGTGCCGCTCCTTGCCCCCCGGCTCCGGCGGCACCCGGTAACTGACTCGCAGGATTCTCATCGCCCGGACGTCCCCCGATATCTCACGGCGAGGCACTCGACGTGCCGCTCCACACCATCCGGCGCCACCGGCACCCGTTGACCGGCACGCGGGAGCGCCGTCACCCGGCCCGCCCCCCGGCATCCCGCCGCGAGGCACCCGACGTGCCGCTCCGTACCATCCGGCCCCGCCGGCACCCGGCGACCGGCACGCGGGAGCGCCGTCACCCGGCCCGCCCCCCGGCATCCCGCCGCGAGGCACCCGACGTGCCGCTCCTTGTCCCCCGGCCCCGGCGGTGCCCGGTGGCCGGCTCGCTGAACCGTCATCGGCCGTGCGTCCCTCGATGGCTTGCCGCGACGGCCCTGATGAAGTCCGCGTAGCGGTCCAGGCCTTTCACCTGGTCGTGGTGGCGGGTGACCAGCGTGCGGCCGTGGAGGCCCATCTCGGCGGCGGCGTCGGGGGTGCCCAGGACCTTGGCGACGGTCTCGGCGAAGCCGTGGGGGTCGGACGGGGGGACCAGGCGGCCGGCTCTCGGGGGGACGATCTCGCGGTGGGCGGGGATGTCGCTGCACACCACCGGGAGGCCGCAGGCCATGCCCTCCAGGACGGCGCGGGGCTGGCCCTCGGACCAGGACGGGTGGATCAGGAGGCGGGCCGAGGTGAGGACGGCGGGGACCAGTGTGTGCGGTACCCGGCCGCGGAACTCCACCAGGTGGCGCACGCCGAGGGCGGCGGCCTCGGCCTCCAGGCGGTCGCGGCGGCGGCCCTCGCCGACGATCAGCAGGCGGGCGCCGGGCACCAGTGCCGCGACGTCGGGCCAGGCGCGCACCACGGTGATGTGGTTCTTGACGTCCTCCAGGCCGCCGACCATGACGGCGTCCACCTGGGGGGCGCCGGGGGTGCCGGCGCCGGGGTGGAACAGGCGGGTGTCGACGCGGCTGCCGATGACGGCCACGGGGCAGGCGGCCCGGGGCTCGACGGCGGCGCGCAGGCTCTCGCTGACCACACGCACGCCCGAGGCGCGGCGCACCCCCAGGCGGGTGACGGCGGCGAGGGCGAGCCGCTTGGCCGGGCCACCGTACTCGGGGCCGGGGCGCACGATCTCGCCCTGGATGTGGAAGATGTGCGGCCGGGCGCGCCTGGCCCTGGTGCTCTCGATGACCATGGCGGCCAGCGGGTTGCTCGACATGAGCACCTGCCAGGTCCCGGCGGTGACGTCGTCCACGGCCCGCCGCGCGGCCATCAGGTAGTCGAGGCGTCCACCGGCCCGCACCCGGTGGACGTGCACCGGGTGCAGGTCCAGCCGCGCCGGCTCCGAGGGGCCGCGCGGCACCACGAACTCGTACCGGCCGCCGAGCCGCTCGGCGAGGCCGCGCGCGACGGTGAGGTTGGCGTCGTCGTCGGCCAGCGGGTGGGACCCGACGACCAGCACGGACACCCCACGCGGCACGGCACCCCCCGCCCGGGTCCCCACGCTCACGGACGGCACCACACCCTCCGCCCAGGTCCCCACGCTCACGGACGGCACCACACCCTCCGCCCGGGTCCCCACGCTCACGGACGGCACGGCGCCCGCCGTCGGGCGGCTCCCCGCGGCCATGGGCGGCACGGTGCCCGCCGGTGATGTGTGCACGGTCACAGCAGGCCCCGGAGCATCTCGGCGGCGCGGGCCGGTGTGTACCGTTCGTTCGCCCTGGCCCTCAGGCGCTCCCCGAGCTCGGCGCGGGCGGAGGCCGGGAGGGCGATCATGGCCTCCAGGTGGCGCAGCAGTGCGGCGGTGTCGCCCACGCGGGAGATGTAGGGGTAGTCGGGGCCGATCACGTCGGCGGAGCCGCCGGCGTCGGTGGCCACCACGGGGAGGGCGGCGGCCATCGCCTCGACGATCACCCGGGGGAAGCCCTCCTCCAGGCTCGGCATGAGCAGGCAGTCCGCCGCCGCGTACATGCGCGGCAGCTCGCGGTTGGGCAGCGCGCCGACCACCAGCATGCGGCCGCGCAGTTCCGGCGCGCGGGCGGCCTGCTCGACGTCCGGGCGGTCGGGGCCGTCGCCCACCACGACGAGCCGCACCGGCACGTCGACCCGGGCGACGAGCCGCCGGAACAACGGGCCGAGCAGCCGCGCGCCCTTGCGGTACGACAGCCGGTGCACGAAGAGGATCACGAACTCGTCCTCGGCCCACCCGAGGTCGGCCCGCGCCTTGCGCCGCCCGTCGGAGGGCAGGGGGGCGAAGCGGCCGGTGTCCACGTCGTTGTACAGCAGGGCCATCTTGCGCGGCGGCACACGCCAGCGCCGGGACATGTAGGCGACCATGGACTCGGGGCCGGTGACGAACCGGTGCACGAAGCGCAGCAGCAGCCAGTTGAGCAGGTCGTTCAGCACGCGCGCGGGCGTGCGCCCGGCCTCGGGCGGCGCGACGTCGCTGATGCCGCTGCGCCACAGCAGGATGCGGTGCCGGTAGAACGGCCGGGTGAGCACCAGCACGGCGAGGAACAGCCGGGAGTAGCGCAGGAAGTAGGTGTGGTGGCCCGCCGCGGCGCAGCGCCGCACCGCGCGCAGGGTGCCGAGCACCCGCGCCAGGCGGCCGGCGCCCCGTACGCGGACCAGCAGCCGCACGCCGTCCAGCCGCGGCGGCGGGCTGCCGCGCTCGACGACGGCGGCCACCTCGACCCGCTTGCCGAGCTCGGCGAGCAGCGCGGGGATGTGCGCGAAGTGCTCGCTCTCGTGCTCGGAGAGATGCGGTATCACGTAGACCAGCTTCGGCCGCGGCTCGGCCACCGTCGTCATGCCGGGATTCCCCCTCCTGCCTCAGGCAAGGTAACAGAGTGAAACGATCAGGTACGCGGAGTGATCGCCTCGAAGATCACCGCGTGTCGCGGCAGGTCAGGGCCGCCGGGCCACCCAGACGCAGCACCGGCCCCATGTGCGGAGCACAGGCAGGTAGTCCATGATCGCCAGGGGTTTCACCGCCCGCCGCGGCACCCGCCACCCCGCGAACTTGATCATGGTGTCCACGGTGTCGTACAGCCGGATCCGCACCACCTCGAAGCCGAGCCGGCGCAGCAGCGCCGCCATGCCCTCGGGGCTGAACGCGAACTGGTAGAAATCCCCGGCCGGCCGCCCGTCGGCGGCGAACAGGTGCGGCCGGGCCCGCATCCACCGGTTGAAGCACGGCGTGACGACGACGGCCACCCCGCCCGGCCGCAGCACCCGGTAGGTCTCCAGCAAGATCTGGCTGGGGCCCTCCTCGAAGTGCTCGCACACGCCGGGTGAGTACACCGCGTCGAAGGACTGGTCCGCGAACTCCAGCTTGCGCACGTCGCCGACGTGCCAAGGGATCTCGGGGAAGCGGCGCCGCAACTCCGCGATGGTCTCGGCCGACCAGTCCAGGCCCTCGGCACGGTAACCCCGGGCGTGCGCGGCGACGGTGAAGTGGCCGCGCCCCGCCCCGGCCTCGAGCACCCGGGCCCCCGGCGGCACGTACCTGCTGAACGTGGCCCGCAGGTGGTGCGGCAGGTGGCCCTCCAGAGCGCGGTCGTAGCGCCACTCCCCCGCGCGCCACAGCTCCGTCCAGTACGCGACGTCGGCGGCGCGCGAGTAGTACTTCAGCCGCCGCCCGGTCTCCTCGTCGTCATCGAGCACGATGACGTGACCACTCATCCGTCCCCCACATCGCTTCCCCCGCGCCGGGGCGTTCCCCGGCGGTCGTCACGAGTGAAGAGCACCCGTGGTGATCTCGTCCACGTTGAGGGATGGATCGGCGAGTCCAGGTCATACCGGGGTCATGCGCCGGGATCCGGCATAGGGCAAGGAGTAGCCGTACCTGGCCAGACCGGTGGCGGTGATGGCTCCGACCAGCCACTTGGACCGGCGGGGCAGCCGCGACCGCCACTCCTCGTCCGCCACCAGCGGCTCGGGGCCGGACCTGGACCGCATCGGGTTGCCCGCGATGAGGTGGGTGCGCCGCAGCTCCACCCGGTCGTCACCGAGGAACGCCAGCGCCGCGGGGTCGGCCCGCCGGCCGAGGAACTCGAGCATCCGGTCCAGTTGCGCCCGCGGCTGCGCCACGAAGTCCTCGTACCGCAGCAGCATGGCCGGCACCCCGAGCACACCGAGCACGTCCAGCGACAGGTTGAACCCCGACCACTCCAGCGCGCTGCGGGCCGGCGACTGGCGCGGCATGAGGTCGTGACGGTAGTCGGGGTTCGGCAGCTCCTTGGTCAGGGAGTAGCACACGCCGTAGCTGGACCGCACCAGGTGGATCATGCGGACATCGATACCGGGCACCCGCCACGCGGTGTACGCCGAACCGGGCACCTTGGAGGAGTCCACCACGACGCCGCACCCGCTCGCCGCCCGCACCCCCTGGTACAGCCGGCCCATGATCGAGGTGTAGCGTTCCAGCCGCCGCGCGAAGGACGGCACCAGCCGCGGCGCGCCGAGCAGCGGCAGGTGGCGCACCCGCGCCACGCCGCGGTGCAGGCCCAGGACCTCGGCGACGTCCACCTGGTCCCAGCCTCCGAACGCCTCCGCGCCGACGCGGGTCCAGAAGGGACAGGCGCCGAACCGCACCCCGCACCCGCACAGCTCGTCGCGCCGCACCCCGTGGTCCCACACGTGGAACAGCTCCCCCACGGCGCAGAACCCCGGGACCGCGCCGAGCACCCGGGAGATCAGGGTGCTCCCGCTGCGACCGGTGCCGCCGATGAACGCCACGTCCACCGCGCCGTCGTCCGTCATGACCTCTCCCTCTCCGCTTCTGGTCACCGTCGCGCCAAGGGGAGTCCGCGATCATGTGAACAGCACGTTATACGAGGTCACCCGCGGTGCGGGTGACCCAGGGAAAGGCTGCCACCGCACCGGCCCCGCGCGGTACGCCCGTTCCTCATCAAGGGGTAGGCAGTAGGGAAACATTTCGCCGTCGCGGCGGGACGCCTCTGAGGAACGTATCGGGTCCCGGGCTAGCTTCTCCGACGTGAAACACCCCGTCGCCCAGGAGTTCGTATGAATGCGAACCGCCGCATCCGTGTCATGGAGATCATCGCGCGGATGAACGTCGGCGGCCCGGCCACGCAGGTCATGGGACTGTACCGCGGGCTGGACCGCGACGCCTTCGACCACCGGCTCTACACCGGGAGTGTCGGCGAGGGGGAGAGCGACCGGCTGCGGGACGCGGACCTCCCGGTGCGGTACGTGCCCGGCCTGCACCGCGCGGTCAGCGCGGGCGGCGACCCGCGGGCCCTGGCGTTCCTCGTGCGGGAGATGCGGGAGTTCCGGCCACATGTCGTGCACACCCGCACCAGCAAGGCCGGGGTGCTCGGCCGGCTCGCGGCGGCGCTGTCCCGCGTCGGAGCGGGACGGGCGCACGTCTACCACGGCCACCTGCTGCACGGGTACTTCTCCCCGGCCGCGCGGGCCGCCTACACCGCGACAGAGCGGCTGCTCGCGCCGGTGACGCACCGGCTGGTCACCGTCGGCACGCGGGTGCGCGACGAACTGCTGGCCGCCGGGATCGGCAGGCCCGAGCAGTACGTCGTCATCCCGCCCGGCGTCGACCCCGCCCCCGCGCCCTCGCGGGAGGACGCCCGCGCGGCCCTCGGCCTGCCGGGCGACGTGCCCGTGGTGGCGTTCGTGGGGCGGCTCACCCAGGTCAAGCGGCCCGACCGGCTGGCGGACACCGCGCACATCCTGCTGCGGCGGTTCCCCGCGTGCCGGTTCCTGGTCTGCGGCGGGGGCGAGCTGCGCGAGGACCTGGAACGGCGGGTGGCGCGGGAGCGCGGCTCCTTCGACTTCCTCGGCTGGCGCGACGACGTGGAGACGGTGTACGCCGCCGCGGACGTCGTGCTGCTGACCTCCGACAACGAGGGCACCCCGCTGACGCTCGTCGAGGCCGGCATGGCCGGCACGCCGGTGGTCGCCACCGAGGTGGGCAGCGTCGCCGAGGTGGTGCGGCACGGCGAGACCGGGCTGCTGGCCCCGCCGGACGCCGCCGAGCTGGCCGAGCGCACGGGACGGCTGCTGGCGGACCCGGCCCTGGCCCGCCGCATGGGCGACGCGGCCCGGGAGTGGACGGCGTCGTCGTTCGGCGTGCGGCGCCTGGTCGCCGACACCGAGGCCCTGTACCGCTCGCTGCGCGACCCGCCCGCCCGCCGCGCCTCGACGGACGGTGGGGTGCGATGAGGGTCCTCGTGACCGGCGGCGCCGGGTTCATCGGCGCCAACCTGTGCCGTGCCCTCGCCGCCCGGCCGGACGTCGACCACGTCACGGCGCTCGACGACCTGAGCACCGGGTCCGCGGCCAACCTGGACGGCGTCCCGGCGCGGCTCGTCGAGGGCAGCATCCTGGACCGGGAGCTGCTCGGCCACCTGGTGTCCCGCGCGGGCGCCGTGGTGCATCTCGCGGCCCGCCCCTCGGTCCCCCGCTCCGTGCGCGACCCGATGGCCTCCCACACGGTGAACGCCACCGGCACGCTCAACGTCCTCGAGGCGTGCCGGGCGGTCCCCGGCACCCGTCCGCACGTCATCTGCGCCTCGTCGTCCTCGGTGTACGGCGACATCGCCGTGCCGCACAAGAGCGAGGACCTGCCGGCCCGCCCGCTCAGCCCCTACGGCGCGAGCAAGCTCGCCGCCGAGTCGTACACGCTGGCGTACGCGAGCAGCTACGGGCTGCCCGTGCTGGCCTTCCGCTTCTTCAACGTGTACGGCCCGCTGCAGGCGGCCGGGCACCCCTACGCCGCCGTCATCCCGGTGTTCCTCGCCAGGGCCGTCGCCGGCGAGCCGCTGCCGATCCACGGGGACGGCACCCAGGCCAGGGACTTCACCTACGTGGGCTCGGTCGCCGCCGTCCTCGCGGACGCGGTGTCGCGCCGCGTCACCAGCACGGGGCCGGTCAACCTCGCGTTCGGCACCCGGGTGACCCTGATCGAGCTGGCCGGCCTGCTCGGCCGGGTGCTCGGCCGCCCGCTCGGCACCGAGTTCCTGCCGCCGCGGACCGGCGACATCCGCGAGTCCCGCGCCTCTCCCCGGCGGCTGCTCGGCCTGTTCCCCGGCGTGCGGCCGGTCCCCCTGGAGGAGGGACTGCGCGCGACCGCGGAATGGTTCGCCACGGCCCCGCTCGGCGCCCCGGGCTGACGCCCCGCGGGCCCGCGGCCGCACGCCATCCAGCCATGCCCAACCTACGAGGAGAGTTCCGTGACCCACGAAATCGGGCGCCGATACCTGATCACGGGAGGGAGCGGGTTCATCGGGTCCCATCTGACCGACGCCCTGCTCGCCCGCGGCGACTCCGTCGTGATATTGGACAACCTTTCGACCGGCCGCGCGGCCAACCTCGACCACGTCGCCTGCCACCCGCGGCTGCGGTTCGTGCAGGGGTCGGTGCTGGACGAGCTGATGGTGGACGAGCTGGTCCACCAGTGCGACGTGGTCGTGCACCTGGCCGCCGCGGTGGGCGTCAAGCTGATCGTGCGGCAGCCGCTGCGTTCGCTCACCACCAACATCCGCGGCTCGGAGATCGTCATCGAGGCCGCGCACCGCTACCGCCGCAAGATCCTCATCACCAGCACCAGCGAGATCTACGGCAAGAACTCCTCCGGGCCGCTCTCCGAGACGTCCGACCGCATCCTCGGCAGCCCCGCGGTGGTGCGGTGGGCGTACAGCACCGCCAAGGCCGTGGACGAGATCCTGGCCAACGCCTACCACAAGGAACGCGATCTGCCGACGATCGTCGTGCGGCTGTTCAACACCGTGGGCCCGCGGCAGAGCCCGGCGTACGGCATGGTGATCCCGCGCCTGGTGCGGCAGGCCGTGGCGGGGCAGCCGCTCACCGTCTTCGGCACCGGCGACCAGACACGCTGCTTCGCGCACGTGACCGACGTGGTCGGGGCGCTGCTGGCGCTGCTGGACCACGAGGGCGCGGTGGGCGGCACGTTCAACGTGGGTGTCGGGCGCGAGGTCAGCATCCTGGAGCTCGCCAAGCTGATCATCGACGTGAGCGGCTCCACCTCGGGCATCGAGCTCATCCCGTACGACGAGGCGTACGAGGAGGGGTTCGAGGACATGGCCCGGCGGGTGCCCGACACCACCAAGCTGCGCGCGCTGACCGGGTGGCGGCCGCGGTTCACGCTGGACGACATCCTCGCCGAGACCATCGCCGAGGCGCGGGCCGACCTGACGGCGGCGCGGCGGTGACCGGCTCCGCCGTCCTGGCCGCGGCGGCGTCGGGGTGGCTGCTGAGCGCGGTGGCCACCCGCGGCATGGGACGGCTCGCGCTGCGCGCCGGCCTGGTCGACCGGCCGAGCGGCTACAAGGCCCACGCCCGCCCCACGCCCTACCTCGGCGGCGTCGCGATCGCGCTCGGCACGATGCTCCCGGCCGCCGCGCTGTGGTGCCTGCTGCCCGGCTGGCCGTCCGGCCCGGGCGACCGGCCGATGACGGCCGTCGCCGTGGCGGCCCTCGTGGTGGGGCTGCTCGGCCTCATCGACGACATCAGGTCCCTTTCACCGCTCAGCCGTCTCGCCGTCGAGATCCCCGCCGCGACGGCAGTGGTGCTGTGCGGGGTGCAGGTGCCGCTGACCGGCGGCTGGCCGGACGTGCCGCTGACGGTGGCGTGGATCGTCGTGATCACCAACTCCTACAACCTGCTCGACAACATGGACGGCGCCCTCGGATCGGTCACCGTGGTCACCGCGGGCCTGCTCGCCATGACCGCGTTCCTCACCGGGCACCCGACAGCCGGGCTGCTGCTCACCACGCTGGCCTGCGCGTCACTCGGCTTCCTGCCGCACAACTGGGCCCCGGCGAAGATCTTCATGGGGGACGCGGGGTCGCTGTTCGTGGGGTTCACGCTGGCCTGCTGCACCGTGCTGCTGATCGAGGGCGAGGGCCTCGCCGTGACGGCGTCCGGGCTGCTCCTGCCGGCGTTCGTCGCGGCCGTGGACACCGCGGTGGTCGTCGTGGCGCGCCACCGGGCGGGGCGGCCGGTCCTGAGCGGCGGGCGCGACCACCTGTCGCACCGGCTGCGGCGGCTCGGCCTGAGCCCCCGCGTGACCGCCCTGGCGCTGGCCGCCTGCGCGGCCCTCACCGGCACCATCGGCCTGCTGGTCGCGGTGGGCATGGCCTCCCCGATCGCCGCGGCGATCGTCGTGGCGACCGCGGCGCCGGTCCTCGTCGGGCTCTTCCAGAAAGTGCACGTCTACCCGCGGGGCCGGTCGGCCGGCCCGGCGCGAATCCACGAAAGGCGGCCGTGATCCGGTGGACCTTCTCTATTACGTCAGACTCGCGCGGAAGAACTGGAAGATCTTCCCGGTCATGCTCGTGCTCGCGGTGGGCGCCTCGCTCGCCGTGACGGCCTCCACGCCTCCCACCTACGCGGCCACGGTGTCCATGCTGGTGTCCGCGCACGACAAGGACGCCAGCACCGCCACGGCCTACCAGGCCGTGCTGCTGTCGCAGCAGCGGGTGAAGTCGTACGCCAGCCTGCTGACCAGCCACCGGGTGCTGCGGCTGGTCAGCAGGGACCAGGACGAGCTGCGGCGCCTGGGGTCCAGCGTCAGCGCCGAGTCGCTGCCCGAGACGGTGATCCTGCGCGCCACCGTCACCGACCGCGACCCGGTACGCGCCGCGCGGCTGGCCAACGCCCTGGCGACGAAGTTCACCGCCCTGATCGACCAGATCGAACGGCCCACCGAGGGGGGCCCGGCGACCGTCAAGGTCACCGTCGTGGACCACGCGGCCGTGCCGGAGTCCCCTGTCGCGCCGCGGCCGGCGCTGAACACCGCGCTCGCCGTCCTCATCGCCCTGCTCGTCACCGGCGCGTGGCTGGTGGTGCGCGACCTGCTGGACACCACGGTGAAGACCACCGAGACCCTCCAGGAGCTGGCCAAGGTCCCGGCGCTCGGCGTCATCGGGTTCGAGAGGGACGCCAGGCGCCAGCCGCTGATCCTGCGGCACGGCAGCCGCTCCTCGCGCGCCGAGGCGTTCCGGGTGCTGCGCACCAACCTGCAGTTCATCGACGTGGACCGGCAGCCGCGGTCCCTGGTCGTCACGAGCTGCCTGCCCGAGGAGGGCAAGACCTCGGTCGCGGCCAACCTGGCGATCGCGTTCTCGCAGGCCAAATGGCGGGTCATCCTGGTGGACGCCGACCTGCGGCGCCCGCGGGTGGCGACCTACCTCGGCATCGAGGGCGTGGCCGGGCTCACCGACGTGCTCATCGGGGAGGCCGAGCTCGCCGACGTCACGCAGGTGTGGGGCGAGCACGAGCTCGCCGTGCTGCCGAGCGGGCAGATCCCGGTCAACCCCAGCGAACTGCTCGCCTCGCAGGCCATGCGGGCGCTGGTGAAGCGGCTCACCGGCCTCTACGACCTGGTGATCATCGACACCTCGCCGCTGCTGCCGGTCACCGACGCCGCGGCGCTCGCGACGAGCTGCGACGATGTGCTGTTCGTCACGCGGTTCGGCAAGACCCGCAGGGAGAACGTCGTACGGGCCGGTGAGCTGCTGGCGTCGGTCAACGCGCGCCTGGTGGGCACGGTGCTGAACTTCGTGCCGCCGAAGTCGTCCAAGATCTACGGGTACGGCGACGACGCCGGGTACGAGGCGGACGTCAAGAACCGGCGGGCACCGCTGGTGGGCGTCTGACCGGCGCGGTCAGCACCTCGATGGGGGCCGCCAGCGCGTCCTGGACACGCCGGGCGGCCACCCGGTAGGCACGGGCCGAGCGCCCGTAGGGGTCGCGCAGGTCGGGCTGGTCCACCCGGACCAGCCCGCGCAGCCCGCGCGCCGCGGCGGTGAGCGCCCGCGCGCGGTCCACCGCGTCGCCGTGCGCGGCGGGCGTGGACGGCGGCACGGCGGCGACCAGCGTCCCGTACTCCACGATGGTGAAGGTGACGCCCGCGGCCCGCGGGTTCATGGAGACCACCCACGCGCGGTGGGCGCGCTCGGCCGTGAGGACCAGGTCCGCCTCGGCGATCATGCGGGCGGTGAGCCGCCGCGCCGCGAACCCCTCGACGGTCACCCCGGCCTGGCGCAGCACCCGCAGCGCCTTGGGGCTCATCGGCGACCCCGGTGCGGCGTGGGTGCCCGCGCTCTCGACACGCATCGCCGCCCACGGCGTCAGCGCGGCGCGCAGCAGCCACTCGGCCATCGGCGAGCGGCAGATGTTGCCGGTGCACACGAACAGCACCCGGAAGGGGGCACTCGCCGCGTCACCCGTGGCGTCCTCGGCGCTCTCCGTCACACCCCACATGCCGGTAAGAGTAGAGGCCGCCGCACCGGCCCGCGGGACACGACGCGCCCTCTTTGGGATTTCCGGTGGTATGGGATATCCGTCCAGGTAACGGAGGAGAAAGCCCGCCGCTCAGGGGCCGCAACCCGCGCGGTCGTCGGCGACGCGGGTCTGCTGGGGGCGGGCCAGGGGCTGCACCGGCACGCGGGGCGGGGCCGCGGTGGCGGGCTCGGCGAAGTCGAACTCCAGGGTCCTGGACTGGCGGGGACGGAACTCCAGCACGGTGGAGTACACCGGGTGGGAGCGCTCGGTCTCGCGCAGCACCGCCGTGGCCGTGCCGTCCACCCGCACCGCCTTCATCCGCGCGCCGACCCCGGCGTACAGCGACACCCACAACCGGTGCGCCGCCCGGCCGGTCTCCTGGCCGGCCGGGGCGGCGGTGACGTAGGACGGCAGCCGGTCCCGCGGCACGTCGTTGGTCAGGCGGATGCGCACGGTCGAGTCGCGCCGCCCGTCCCGGCACGGGCCGAGCTCGTAGTCCAGCGAACGGCCGAGGTAGTAGTCGAGCTTGTTGCCGCCGGAGTTGTTCACCACCAGCGCCGCGAACGGGCCGGGGTCGCGCGGCAGCACCCCGCCGAGCGGCGTGGCGGCCAGGCGGCGCTGCTCGGCGGGCCGGCGGCTCCAGATCTGCACCCGCCGTTCCTCCACCATGGGCTTGGCCACCGGCAGCAGCCGGGCGGGGTCGAAGAACGTCTTCGGCAGCGCGGCGCGGACCGCCTCGGCGATGCCGAGCAGGAAACGCTTGCGGGCCACGGGGTCGGGGAAACGTTCGTAGGCGGTGCGCTCGGTGAGCTCGACGACGTTCTCCGCGCCCACCCGCTCGCCGCCGGGCAGCGTCACCGGGCCGATCAGGCCGAGCAGGTAGGACAGGGCGACCGGGTCGATCGCGACGGCGCCGTCCAGCCGCCGCCCGGTCTGGCGCTCGTACAGCGCGGTCCAGGTCGAGGCGGCGTAGGGGAAGTGCGGGGAGAGGTTGGAGACCGACAGCAGGCGCGCCGCGTGCAGGCCGTACCTGGCGCGGAACTCGGGCCCGTGGTCGGTGACCGGGGTGTCGGTGCCGACCAGGCCGTTGTTGGCGCTGAGGCGCTCGATGGTGAGCTTGCCGCCGCTGGCCTTGAGCACGCCGAACGCGCCGACCAGCCCGCCGGTGCCGCGTGCCTCGGCGTTGGTCTGGAAGCCGAGGAAGTAGCGGCGGGTGCCGTCCAGGCCGAGCATCGGCGGCATCAGGGCGGCCGCGGTGGCCGCGGCGGACACCAGGCCCCGCAGGCGGTCCACCTCGCGCAGCGCCGTGGTCCTCGCCTCGTCCACCCGCCCCGAGCCGGTGCGCGCCGGCGTCGCGGCCAGCAGGGCGTACGCCCGGCCGAGTCTCCCGGCGGCCTGCTCCAGGACCGGCGCCGCCGCCCGGATGTCGGCGAGAGCGCGCCGTGTGCCGGCGGCGGAGCCGGGTTCGGCCGCGGTGAGCGGCGTCACGGCCCGCAGCACAGCGGTCATCGTGTCGGTGACCTCCGCGGCGGACGCGGCGAGGCCGCGCACGGTGGCCGCGCCGTCCCCCACCAGCGGCAGGTACGTGAGCAGCGACCAGGTGGGGCCGCCGGTGAGGCGCCGGGCCTCGGTGGTGTGGTACCTGGCCTCGGCCAGCGCCACGGTGACCCGCCCGGCGTCCCGCGCGCTGATCACCGCGCGCAGGTGGGTCAGCGACCGGCGGGCCGCCTCCAGGTGGTCACGCGCGCTGAGACCGAGATGGACCGGCCAGCCCGCCCCCGCGACGAGTGTCACCGCGAGGACGAGCAGACCGGTCCGCAGGGTACGCCGGCGGCGCCGGCTCCGTGACACGACCGTCGGTCGCTAGCGGGCTTCCGCCGACCGGCGACGGCGGATGGAGACGACGGCACCGGCCGCGCCGGCCGCCAGCAGCACGCCGCCGATCCCGGCCAGGGCCGCGACGGGGGCGCCGGTGAACGGCAGAGCGCCGGACACCTTGTGGGACTCCTCGGGACGGCCCTCGGCGTGCCCGCGGTCACCGTGACCGCCGTGACCGCCGTCGTCGGCGTAGGCCCCGGCCTCGTCGTCGCCGTAGTCACCGCCGTGACCGCCGTGACCGCCGTAGGAGTCGTGGTGACCGCCGCCGCCGTGATGGCCGTGGCCGTCGTCGGACTCCTCGTGCACGAAGAACCTGTCGGCCTTGATGATCTCGTCCTCGCCGCGCGAGTGGCCGCCGCCGCCCTTGTCGTCGAACCGCACGTCCTTGTCGATGTGCTTGTCCATCACCGGGCGGACGTCGGGGTCCTCCGTCACCGTCGCCGTCGGCGTCGGCTTGGGCCGACCGGGGCGGGTGACGATGTTGCTCGGCCCCGACACGTTGCCGGCGGCGTCCCGCGCCTTGACGTGGTAGGAGATGGTGATCTCCGGCGCGCGGCGGTCGGTCCAGGTGAGCTGGGTCGCCGGGACCACGCCGACGAGACGCCACGGCGAGGTGGAGGCGTAGATCTCGTACGCCACCACGCCCGGTCCCGGCGGGTACGCCGGCAGGTCCGTGGACGCGCTCCAGGTCAGCGTGATCACGTCCGGGGGCGACTCGGTCAGCGTGAGGTTGGTGGGCGCGGTCGGCGGCTGCGTGTCGGGCTGCGCCTGCCATGCCGGGGCATGGGCCGCCTGCGGCAGAGGCCCGGCTCCGGCGTTCGCCGCGGCGGACGTCGTCATGGCGCCCGCGACGGTCACGGTCAGTAGAACAGGTACCGCGTAATATTTGCCAGCCATTCAGTACTCCCCGATGGGCGACGATCCGAGCCGTTGAGAACCTCGCCCGGAAATCGAAGTCGACGTGATCTTTTGTAGCCGTCACTCATCGAGGAAGACCGTCACAGCGCACGGCCTTTGCTGAAAGATCGCTTGCTTTCTGCCCGAACTGGACGAAGAGAAGCCCCCGCCGCGGGAGGGGGTTCGCGGCGGGGGCCTCTTCGGGGAAGGTGAGTCTCGCGGGCGTCAGCGCGCCACGTTCGCCGGGTGGCCGATGGACAGGCCGGAGTCGGTGTCGAAGAAGTGGAAGTTGTGGGTGTCCACGACCAGCTCGATGTTCTGCCCGGGGCGCACGTGGCTGCGGGCGTTCACGCGGGCCGTCCACAGCGACTTGTCGCCGACCAGCGGGAGCGCGGCCTCCTCGTCCTCGCCGTGGTCGGCGGCGGCCACGGTGTCGCGGTGCTCGACCGGCGGGGCGTCGATGAGGAACAGCACGTTGATCTCGCTGCCCAGCTCCTCGGTGACCTCCGCGCGGGCCGGGATGCGGGCCCAGCCGCCGGAGTGGCCGTTGGCGGACCCGGAGTCCTCGAAGTCCGAGGGGCGGATGCCGAGGATGATCTTCTTGCCGAGGTACTGGTCGAGGCCGGGCTTCTCGGTGAACGTCGAGTCCGGCACCGGCAGGGTGTAGCCGGCGAAGGACACGGCGGGGCCCGCGTCCGAGCGGACCAGCTCGGCGGTGACGAGGTTCATGGACGGCGAGCCCATGAAGCCGGCGACGAAGAGGTTCACCGGGTTCTCGAAGAGGTTCTGCGGGGTGTCGACCTGCTGCAGCACGCCATCGCGCAGCACGCAGACCCGGTCGCCGAGGGTCATGGCCTCGACCTGGTCGTGCGTGACGTAGACGGTGGTGACGCCGAGGCGCTCGTGCATCTGGTTGAGCGAGGCGCGCATCGACACACGCAGCTTGGCGTCGAGGTTGGACAGCGGCTCGTCCATGAGGAAGGCCTGCGGCTCACGCACGATGGCGCGGCCCATGGCGACACGCTGGCGCTGGCCACCGGAGAGGGCGGCGGGCTTGCGCTTGAGGTACTGGTCGAGGCCGAGCATCTTGGCGGCCTCCTGAACGCGCTTGGCGATCTCGGCCTTCGGCATCTTGCGGAGCTTGAGGCCGAACGCGAGGTTCTCCTCGACCGTCATGTGCGGGTACAGCGCGTAGTTCTGGAAGACCATCGCGATGTCGCGGTCCTTCGGCGGGAGGTGGTTGACCACGCGGTCCCCGATGGAGATCTCACCGCCGCTGATGTCCTCCAGACCGGCGATCATGCGGAGCGCGGTCGACTTGCCGCACCCGGAGGGGCCGACCAGGACCATGAACTCGCCATCCTGGATATCCAGGTTCAGGCCGTTCACGGCTTTCACACCGCCCGCATAGATCTTGTCAACGTTGCGGAGAACGATTGATGCCATGACAGTCCTTCGTGCGTCCGGTTTCGCCGCCGGAATGGATACGTTTTCATGAATCTCACCGGAACCGGACATCCCTGTCAAGCCCCTGCGAAATAGTGGCTCTTCACACTCCTCAGCTCACGCTCACGTGCTGGCCTCGCGGTGGAAAACATGATGGAATCGTTTCCATGAACCCGAGCGGGCGACGACGCACGACGATCAAGGACGTGGCCGAGGCGGCGGACGTGGGCGTGGCCACCGCGTCCCGCGTACTGTCCGGCAACGGGTCGGCGAGCGCCGCGACCAGGGAACGCGTGCTGGCCGCCGCCGCCCGGCTCGACTACCGCCCGAGCGCGCTCGGCCGCAACCTGCGCCGCCGCCACACCGGGGGCATCGGGCTGCTGCTGCCCGACATCACCGACGCCTTCTACAGCCGCCTCGCCGACGGCGTGCTGGCGTGCGCCCAGTCCGCCGGCGAGCCCGTGATGATCGGCACCACCGGCGACGACCCCGAGCGCGAGGCCGAGCTGATCGGCTCCCTCCTCGAGCAGAGCGTGGAACGCGTGGTCGCCGTCCCCTGCGGCGACGGCGAGATGTGGGGGCCCGCCTTCCGCGCCGGCCTCGGCGTCGTCTTCGTGGAACGCCGTGCCGAGGGCCGCGACGACGTCCCCACCGTGGTGGCCGACGACCGCACCGGCGTCCGCGTGGCCGTCGAGTACCTCATCGGCCTCGGCCACCGCCGCATCGCCTTCCTCGCCCGCCACGGCCAGAGCCAGCGCGTCCGCGCCTTCCGCGACGCCCTGGCCTCGCTCGGCATGCGGGCGGACGAGGAACTGATCGCCCGTGCCCACGCCACCCGGGACTCCGCCTACGCCGCCGCCTCGGGCCTGTTCCAGCACCGCCCCGACCTCACGGCGGTTCTGGCCGGAGGCAACATGCTCGGCGAGGTGGCCCTCCTCGCCGCACGGGAACTGGACCTGCGCGTCCCGAGGGACGTCTCCTTGATCATGTTCGACGACGTGCCCTGGGCCGAGCTGTGCTCCCCCCCGCTCACCGTCATCTCCCAGCCCCCTCAGGACATGGGCTACCGCGCCGCCGAACTGGTCCTGAGGGAGACCCGCCGGCCCCGCACCGTGACCCTCCCCACGGAACTCATCATCCGGGGAAGCTGCGCCCCCCGCCGCTGACCCAGGTCCCCGCTGAGCGGGGCGCCGGGGGGTTCGACGCGCCGGGGGCACGGACGCGTAGTGGCTGATTTTTCCGGCATGTGCCGCGCAAACGTCAAGGTCACCAGATTTCTTCGCCAGCGGGCGATCATGTCGCGTACGAGGCGGGCCAACGTGGCCTCGCGGGACGGCAGAGATGTGCCGCCGTGATCGCAAACAAGTGTCCGCGGCGTGTCCCCGGAGGGGGCGGCCGGGGCGGGACGCCGTTAGAAACCGGCCTAGGACCCGTCGCGGCGCCGTCCGGGGGGCACAGGAAACGTGCCTCTCCAGATTCCGGATCGGCCACGCGGACTCCCGGTGCGCGAGCCATGCGCGCAGGGATGTGATCGGCCGCTCTCGCAGCGGCCGCGTCTCCGCACGCGACCCGACGAATAGGACCGATTTGGAGAGAACCCGCGCTTTCCGCAGCGCAGTAGTGGTCGTGATCACTGCCGCCGCCCTGCACGGGGGGGCCAGCACGGCCGAGGCCCTGACCGGGGCTGACGACGCGGAAACCGTCACCGGACCGGCCGAGCCGCTCATAACCGGCCTCGCGACCATCGCCCTTCCCGACGGCGCCGCCCCGGAGGCGTTCGCCGGCCCGGGGACGGCGTTCGACCACACCGGCCCGCCGATCGGCATGAGGGCCGGCCTCAGGCTCCAGGCCGCGCCACCCGCGGCCCCCGCCCCGGCGTCCGCCGGGGCACCGGCCACCCGTCCCGTCGCCGCGGCACCGCGCAGGGCGAGGACGGCGCGGGCCCAGAGCGCCACACCGGCGAAGGCCCCGGCCACCACGCCCGGGTCCACGCGAACACAGGACACCGCGGCGGCGAGAACCGCTCCCGCGCGCACCGGGCCCACGAGCGCCCGCGCCGCGAGCGCCGCCACCGGCACCACGATGCCGAGGACCGCGAAGAGGGCGGCCGCCGAGCCCGCCGTCAGCACCGCGAAGAAGGCGGCCGCCGCGTCCGGGACGGAGAGGACCGCACAGACCGTCGCGGCCCGGCCCACGACCGCGAAGGCCCGGGCGAAGACCGTCACCGCGAAGGGCGCCACGACCGCCGAGGTCGCGAGGACGGCGAAGAACGGGAAGACGGCGAAGGCGGCGACCGCCGCGGCCGGCACGGCGAAAGCCGCCAAGGCCACCGCGACCGCCAAGACCGCCAAGACCGCGAAGGCCGCCAAGACGGCGAAGGCTGTGAAGGCTGTGAAGGCCGCGAAAGCCACCAAGGCCACGAAGGCCACCAAGGCCGCACAGGTCGCCAAGGCCGCGACGACCGTCAAGGCGGCCGTCGCGCAGCGCCACGTCCGCAAGCTCGCGCGGGCGCCTCAGGGCAGGAACAAGGTGATCGCCTACCGGCTGGTCGCCCAGCGGGCCTGGCCGATGGCGCAGTTCCGGTGCCTGGACAGCCTGTGGACCAGGGAGAGCAACTGGAACCACCGCGCGCAGAACCCGTCCTCAGGGGCCTACGGCATCCCGCAGGCGCTGCCGGGCGACAAGATGCACGGCGTCGGGCACGACTGGCGCGTCAACCCCACCACCCAGATCCGGTGGGGGCTGAAGTACATCAAGGGCCGCTACGGCAACCCGTGCGGCGCCTGGGGCCATTTCCGGTCGCACAACTGGTACTGAGACGAGGACGCGAGGGCGCCCGGGTCACCCCCGGGCGCCCCTGCGCTCCTCCAGCCGCACCGCGATCGCCTTGACGAGCAGGTCGAGCCCGTACTCGAACGTCTCCTCGTGGTCGTAGGACGCGAAGAACCCCGCCATGGCCCCCACCTCGGGGAACAGCAGCGGGTCCACCTCGACGCCGGGCGCCTCCGCACGCAGCGTGGGCGCGAACGTCGGCGTCACCCCCACCTCGCGCAGCAGCGACCCCACGATGAACGCGATGAACGTGCGCAGGATGTGCACCGCGTCCTGCGCGTCGAACCCCGCCTCCCGCAGCGTGGCGAGCGCCCGTTCCACCGGCAGCAGCCCCGCCGTCGACTGCAGATGCCGGCTCACCACGACCATGGTGGACCGCGGGTAGTGGTGGGCGATCTGCCGGAACGCCCGCGCCTGGATGCGCACCCGCTCGGTCCAGTGCGCGCCGGGGTCGTCGGTGAAGGCCAGTTGCGACAACACCGTCTCGGCCACCGCGTCCAGCAGCGCGGCCTTGTTGGGGACGTGGTTGTACAGCGACATCACGCCGACGCCGAGCCCGGCCGCGATCCGGCGCATGGAGATCGCGTCGGCGCCTTCCCGCTCGATCAGGTCGATGGCGGCGCTGACGATCCGGGCTCGGGAAAGGGGCGGCATGAGGTCATTCTCTCCTGGCCGATTGACGTACGTACAGCGTACGTGTCACTCTCCAAGAGTACGTACGGTGTACGTGTACGTCCTGATGGAGGCCATCGTGTCGACCCATGAGCTCTACACCATCCCCGCCGAGCTCTCCACCTGGGACGTGGAGATGGCCGGCGCCTCCCGCTTCACGTGGGAGTACGACGACGGCCGGGACCGCATGCTCGCCCTGTACCAGAAGGGCAAGGACAAGCAGTGGGACTCGGTCAAACGCATCGACTGGGGCATCGAGGTCGACCCGTACGACGTGCTCGGCATCCCCGACCAGGCCATCGCCATCTACAACACCCCGCTGTGGCACCGCATGAGCGACCAGCAGCGCAAGGAGGTCAGGCGGCACGGCGCGTCCTGGCAGTTCTCGCAGTTCCTGCACGGTGAGCAGGGGGCCATGATCTGCTCGGCGCGCATCGTGGAGTCCGTCCCCGACCTGGACTCCAAGTTCTACGCCGCCACGCAGACCATGGACGAGGCCCGGCACGCCGAGACGTACGCGCGCTTCATCAAGGAGAAGATCGGCATCGCGTACCCGATCAACCCCTCGCTGAAGTCCCTGCTGGACGACACGCTGCGGGACTCGCGGTGGGACATGCCCTACCTCGGCATGCAGGTGCTCATCGAAGGTCTCGCGCTGGCCGCGTTCGGCGTGATGCGCGACATCACCAACAAGCCGCTGCCCAAGCAGATCCTCGCCTACGTCATGCAGGACGAGGCCCGTCACGTCGCGTTCGGCCGCATGGCCCTGCGCGACTACTACAAGAACCTCACCGACGCCGAGCGCCGCGAGCGCGAGGACTTCGTCATCGAGGGCTGCTACCTCATGCGCGACCGCCTGCGCGGCGTCGAGCAGTGGGAGAACCTCGGTCTCTCCCCCCAGGAGGTCCAGGAAGCCCTGACGGCCACCGACGAGTCGCAGTACTTCCAGCTCTTCCGCTCGCTGCTGTTCAGCCGCATCGTGCCCTGCGTCAAGGACATCGGGCTGTGGAGCGAGCGCCTCCAGAAGGCCTACGCCGACATGGGCGTGCTCGACATGGCGGGCCAGAACCTCGACGCCCTCATGCGCCAGGACGAGGAGATCGCCGAGAAGCTCGACGCCGAGCGTTTCGCCGCCGAGGAGGCCGAGCGGGCCGAGGAGGTCGCCACCACCGTCGCCCTCGGCTCCGGCGAGGACCCCGCCGAGGGCTAACCGGGCAGCAGCGCGAGCACGAGGGCGCCTGCCGCGACCGCGAGCGTGCCGAGCCAGGCGACGAACGCGTCGGGGCGGACGTCCGGCGGCGCGCCGTGCGCACGCTCGGCGCGGCGGTGGCGCAGGCCCGCCCGGACCAGCAGCACGGCCCCGCACAGCGCGGCCAGCACGAACGGCGCCGCCGCGCGCCCGTCGTGGAAGCGCCGCCCGGCCGCGCCCGCGGCGAGCAGCCCGCCGGCCGCCAGCGCGACCCCGGTCCTGATCCACGCCAGCAGCGTGCGCTCGCGATGCAGCCCCGCCGCGGGGTCCGTCGTCATCCGGCCACCACGATGAGCACCAGCGCCAGCGCCGCCACCACCGCGACCCCGTACCCGAACACCGGCGCCAGGGCCAGCGCCGGGATGGGCGCGCGGCGGCGCAGCGCGATCTGCACCTGCCGCCACCGGGGGTAGGCGAGCGCCGCCGCGAGCGTGGCGAGCAGCGCCAGCACCACGGCCACCGCCAGGCGCACCCACGGCACGAACACGTCGCGCGGCACGGCCGCCATGGCGACGCCCGCGGCGCTCAGGGCCAGCGAGGTGCTCAGCCAGGTGAGGAACGTGCGTTCGTTGGCCAGGGTGAAGCGGGGATCTGGTTCGCGTTCCTCGTCCATGGCGGCAACGCTAATTGGCGGGCATTCCCCCTAGAGAAATCGGGGTACCCGCAGGTCAGGTGCACTCCTCCGCGATGGCCCGCAGCGCCTGGGCGGTGTCGGTCGCGACCTTCTGGGCCGCCTGCGCGGCCTCGGCGGCGCTGTTCACGTCCAGCTTGTTGAGGCTGTCGGCGAGGTTCTGCAGCGCCTGGTTCAGCGTGGTGTTCCCCGCCTTCTCCGCCACGTCGTTCATCTTCGCGGCGCCGTCGTTCAGCGCCTTCTCCATCGCCTCGGGGTCGTTGACCAGGCTGCTGACCTTGGCCGCCGTGTCGGTGATGACCTTGTTGGCCTCGATGCAGGCCTGCGCCTTGTCCAGTGTGCTGCACCCGGAGACGAGGATGACGGCGGCGACAGCGGATGCGGCGAAAGCGGCACGGGGGAGGGATCGCATGACTTGGACCCTATCCAACACCGCTCCGCCGCGCGGTCCCCCATGCTCCGGCCTTACTCGCGGGCCAGGGTCGCCTCCTCGTAGTCCAGCTCACGGGTGACCCGTCGCAGCACCTCGTCGTCGATGCGCCGCTCGTCGCGCATGCGCACCAGCACGTCCCGCTCGGCCTCCAGCATGGCGCGGCGCAGCCTGCGGTACACGGCGCTCGGCGTCTCCTCGCCGTCCTGGCCGACGCCGCCGCCGAGGCGCTCCCACGCCCCCATCGCGCGGCGCTCCGCCAGGCTGCGCAGCCGGTCCACCACCTCGGCGTGGGTCTCCAGCACTCCGTCGCGGGTCAGCTCGTCCAGCCGGGCCAGCGCCGCGGTCGCCGCGGCCTGCTGCGCGGCGGCCTCCGACAGGTTGTCGCGGTAGACGTCCTGGTCACCGGAGACACCGAGCCAGCGGATGATCAAGGGGAAGGTCAGGCCCTGCACCAGCAGGGTCGCGATCACGACGACGAAGGTGAGGAAGAGCAGCAGGTCGCGGTACGGGAAGTCGTCCGGCAGCGCGAACGCGGCGGCCAGCGACACCACGCCCCGCATGCCGGCCCAGCTGATCACCGTGACGTGCGTCATCATGTGCTTCGGCTGGCTCTCGCGGACCTTGCGCGACAGCCGCGGCAGGTAGGTGGTGGCCACCGTCCAGGCGAAACGGGCCAGCACCACCGCGGCGAACACCGCGAGGGCGTACCCGGCGAGGCGCCAGGGGTTCTCGCCGCCGAGGCCCTGCAGGATCAGCGGCAGTTGCAGGCCGATCAGCAGGAAGACGACGACCTCCAGGAAGAAGTCGATCACCTTCCACATCGAGTACGACACCAGGCGCGTGCCGTAGTTGACGCGGTTCATCCGGTGCCCGAGGAGGACGCCGACCACCACCACCGAGAGCACACCGGACGCGTGCACCGCCTCGGCCGCCAGGTACGCCGCGAACGGCAGCAGCAGGGACAGCGTGTTGGTGATCAGCGGGTCGCGCACCCGGTCGAACATGCGGCCCAGCAGTCGCGCGAGCACGTACCCGATGACCAGGCCCGCCCCCGCCGCGTACAGGAACCGCCCCGCCCCCGCGAGCAGCGTGATCCCCTCCCCCGCCGCCGCGGCCACCGCCACCCGGTACGCCGTGAGGGCGGTGGCGTCGTTGAAGAGGCTCTCCCCCACCAAGATCGTGATCACCTTGCGCGGCAGCCCGAACCTCCGGGCCACCGCCACCGCCGCCACCGCGTCCGGCGGCGCCACGATCGCCCCGAGCGCGAACGCCGCCGCCAGCGGCATGTCCGGCACCAGGAGCCGCACCAGCACGGCCACCACGGCCGCGCTGAACAACACCAGCCCGACCGACAACAGGCCGACCGACCGGCTCACGTCCCGCAGGCGCAGATAGCTGCTCTCCAGCGCCGCCGAGTACAGCAGCGGCGGCAGGAACACCAGCAGCACGATCTCAGGATCGAGCGCGTACCGGGGGGCGTCGGGGAAGAACGTGGACATCACATAGGACGCCGCCAGGCCCGCCGTCACCAGCAGCAGAGGCGCCGACCACCCCCGCCATCGGGCCACCCCGGCCACCGCGACCGCCCCAGCACCCAACCCCAGCAACTGGAGCGCCGTAGAGATATTCATCGCCCGCCAGAATATGTCCCTCTATTACCTGACGAACGCCCTCCCCCGGTCACCAGTCGCGGGACCTGTCCCGGTGATAGGCGCGGTCGTCGGCGTGACGCGGCTGGTCCTCGGGGCGGACGCGCTCGCCGGTGCTGTACATCGGCTCGTGGACGTACGGGCGGGAGAGCTGGGGGTCGGTGGAGTCGGACGGGGGTGCCATGGCACCCAGGCCGAGGGGGTCGGCGGGATCCACCGCGGCCTGCGGGGGGACGCGGGGCGGGTAGGAGGGGTCGGCGGGGCGCGGGGCCTCGTACGGCAGGGCGTCGTTGACGATCATGTTCTCCCGCGGGACGGCGCTGTCCGGGTAGCGGGGGCCGCCGTACTCGGCGGCGGGCGGGTACTCGGGCGCGGCGTAGCCGGGGGGAGAGCCGTGCCCGCCGGCGGGGCCGTGACCAGGGCCGTGACCGGGGGTGGGGCCGTGACCGGGGCCGTATCCGGAGGTGCCGTAGTCCGGGGGGACGCGGTAGTCGGGGGCGGAGCCGTAGTCGGGGGCGGGGGCGGAGCCGTAGTCGGGGG
>NZ_JBDPMD010000038.1:0-92174 GCF_039871875.1 Sphaerisporangium sp. B11E5
CTCATAAACGAACCCCACCCGCGCACCCCCCGTGACCGAGGCCTCCACCCCCCTGGTCACCTCCACCGCCCACCGCCCCGCCACCTGAGGCAACTTCACCCCCACCTGCGCCCCCGCGTACGCCCCACCCCCCAGCCCGTAAGCCAGCGCCGCCGCGTACCGCGGTTTCCCCCCCGCCGGACTCCTCAACATCGCGAACCCACTGGCCATCGACAACGCCGCCGTCACCACCGCCGCCTTGACCCCCACCGCGTCACTGTCCACCTTGTTGCTCACCTGACACTGATAAGCCATCACCTCGGGCTCCGCCGGCTCACAGTCCGAAGGCGACACCAACACCAAGGCGGCCAGCACCCGCCACATGACACGTCGATTCACCCGCCCATCGTCGCCCCCCCGGCCGCTCCCCCACATGAGTACATGCCTACTCAATACCGCGTGATCCGCCCGCCCCTGCCCATGACGACGACCCCGGCGGCACCCCTGGATTCACCGGATCCCTATTTCCGTTTCCGACTGTCCGGGCAAGAAATCGTGTGCTTGGATTCCCAGGTGACCGGCCGGCAGGGAACGCACCGGCGTTCCGAAACATGACCGGCGATGACAGGAGCCGGTACACCGATACCGCGAGACGGCATCACCACTCCCCGTGAAATCCCGTTTTCACCGTTTCGGGAGGAACACAATGAGCGAAGAGGCCTCGCCGGAGATGATCGCCGAACTACCGCATGGACGACGCGACGCCCTCCCCGCAGACTCTCCCGTTCAGGGACAGATCACTAGCCTGCCGTACTGGTCACTCCCCTAGAGTGGCAGGCATTCGTCAGCGGGCTCCGAAGCGGCCAACTCAACGGATGAGCCACCCGAGTCCGATTCGTCGCTTTAGTTGTATATGAGATGATATATCCGGCTTCATTGACACTGAAATCTCTCTGGAATTGCGGCCCTGGTACAGATATGTGCGGGAAGATGACCCGAACGTCGAACCGACCATGAGCGCGCAGTGCTGGAGAGATGAATGACCGACACGCGGATCCTCGCCATCGTCGTCTGCGTTCTGGCGGTGGCCGTGGGCGTCATGATCGGCGTTCTCGCGCGGAGACACCGCAAAGCGGGAAAAGGGACGACGTTCTGGCTGTCCGTGGAGCGTCTCGGATTCGTGATCGCAGTGATAAGCGGATCCGCCAGCCTGATCTTCTCCGTCCTGGGCCCGATCCTGGAACGGCACGCCGACCCGCCGGTCCCCTCCCCTGCGGTCACCGGGCAGCCGCCGAGCCGGACGACGGGGAGGTCGCCGTCGACTCCGCCGCCTGATGGCGAGCCGGGAAGCCGGCGGGTGGTGCTGAGTGAGCAGGGCTTCGCACTGGGGCCGCCCTCGTCGTTCCCCAAGCCGGAGACCGACAAGATCGATCTGGACAGCGGTCATCGGGGTCACGGGCCGATCGTGGAGCAGTGGGGGATGGACTCGCAGCCGGACCCGGGAGGACGGACGGACATCATCATCGAGGACGGCGAGATCCACTCGTACGACGGGAACGAGAGGACGATGGCTCTGCTCGTGGAGCCGGGGGGCGGAGGGTTCGCCGCGTGCGAGAGCGCGCTGGCGAGGGAGGACGGACGGGTCGCTCGTATCGCTCTGGATGACCTTGAGGCCGGTTCCCAGGTGTGTGCGAGCACCGACAAGGGCCGGACGGCTCTTGTCACCGTCGAAGAGGTCTCCCAGGGGCCGGTACTGACCATCGGGTTCACCACCTGGGAGGGGTAGCCGGGGGTCTTCGCGCTATTGGGGCCGGGGTGAGTAGTCGAAGCCGGTGAACGGCCAGGTGCTGCGCAGCCAGCGTTCGACCCGTTCGTACAGCGGCTTGTCGAGGTGGGCGAGGTCCTGGCGTACCCACGAGCGCACCGTGGCGTGCCCGGGGCGGGTGGAGGGGTAGATGTACACGCAGCCGATGACGTCGTCGCCGATCAGGACGGAGTAGGTGAAGCCGGTGCGGTGGCGGAAGTCGTCGGCGTGGCGGACGAGGTCACGCATGTTGTCTTCGAGGGTCATCGGCACGGGCCAGTCGTGGGTCTCGAAGCCGGGGGTGTGCCGGATGTGGTCCACGCTTGACGTCCAGGCGTGGTAATCGCGGTCGTTGTGCTCCGGCCCGAGGGGCACCAGGCGGATGTCGCCTTGAGTGAGACCGCCGGGAACCTGGAAGTCCGGCGGGACGAACGTGTGGCCCGTGGCGGCGTGCGGGGACTCCGCGTTCGCCGGTGCGTCCAATGCCTGGCTCACGCTCTCTTCACCTCCCCGAGGGACCGCCAGTCAGTGTACCGAGCGCCGATCTCCCGGCGGGCAGGACGAGCCGGCATGCCTGGTGCCAGGCGGCGCGGACGGCGATCTCGGGGTGGTCCGGGATCAGGCGGAGTGGTCGCAGGTCAGGAGGGCGGTGAAGCCGGGCGGAGGGACTTGTGGTCGAGGCGGGGTTCTGAGGGGTGGTGGGCGGGGGTACCGGTCCGTACGGTGCCTACAGGTGATCATTCGTTTTTCCGGGAAGGGGCGTTGACATGATTGATCTGGGGCCGGCGGCGCGGGAGATCGTGGGGCTGCTGGACGGCGTGAGTTCGGAGCGGATGACGGATGTCACGCCGTGTCCGGGGTATTCGGTGGGGGCGTTGCTCGATCATCTGACGAGCCTGGCGCTGGCGTTCACGTGGGCGGCACGGAAGACGCCGCAGGAGGAGCGGCTCGAGGACGTGTCGCCGCCGGGAGGGGCGACGATGGAGCATCTCGACCCTCGGTGGCGGGAGGTGTTGCCGGAGCGGCTTGACGCGCTGGTGGAGGCGTGGCGGGACCCGGCGGCGTGGGAGGGCATGACCTCGGTGGCGGGGCTGACGATGCCCGGTGAGGTGGTCGGGGTGGTGGTCCTGGACGAGCTCGTGCTGCACGGGTGGGACCTGGCGCGGGCCACGGGGCAGCCGTACACGTGCGACCCGGCGAGCGCGGAGGCGGTGCTGGCGTTCACGGGTTCCACGGCCCAGCCGGGGCAGGAGGCCACGCGGGAAGGGCTTTTCGGGCCGGTGGTCGCGGTCCCCGAGGACGCCCCTGTGTTCGAGCGTGCCCTCGGCTTCGCGGGGCGCGACCCCGCGTGGCGGCCCTGAGACCTGGCCGGCCCGGCACCCGGCGGCGAGCTCTTGCCGGCCGCCGGTCTTCGCCCTGCGTACGGTGGCCGTACCGGGGTCAGGCGGCGTAGGTGCGGAGGTGGCGCAGGGCGGTGGCGGCGTGGGGGCCGGTGGTGGTGAGGCCGGGGGAATCCGGGGGGAGGCGTTGGGCGGCTATGCGGCAGAAGGTGCTTGCGGGACCGGTGATGGAGGAGTCGGCGTCGGGGGGGCCGTAGGTCCAGGTGGTGGTGCCGTCGGGGGAGGTGAGTTCGCAGCGGATCTCGTGCGGGGGCTCGCCGGCCAGGGCCAGGGCGTACGGGAGGGTGCGGTGGGCGAGCCAGGCCACGTGCCGCAGGCGGGGGGTGTCGGGGAGGTCGATGCCCAGGGGGATGGTGATGTCCAGGCCGTGGGCCCAGTGCTCGGCCAGGCGGGTGGTGGCCAGGGCGGCGGGGCTCATGGGGGCCGCCACCCATTCCAGCCGGCGGCGCGGGTCCGCGGACCGCAGTGCGGCCAGCGCGGCGCGCCGGGCCGTGCGCCAGCGGTCGAACACGACGGCGGGCTCGGCGCGCTGGTCGGCCACCAGACGGTCCATGAACTCGTCCACGCCGGCCGGGACCGCCCGGCTCATGTCCGGGCGGTCGCCGGACGGCCCGTCCACGCCAGGCGCGCGGGTCATGTCAGGGGCCGCTTCGGGAGGCGCCCCGGCCGGGTCCGTACGGATGCCCTGGCCTCCGCCGATGCCCGACGCCTCGCTCACCCCCAGTGCGACGCCGGCGACGCTGGCCGTCACGACTTCCTCGGTCTGGGCGAGGTGGAGGACGACGTCGGCCACGGTCCAGCCCTCCGCGGAGGATCGGGTGAGCCACTGAGAGGGGGTCAGGCCCTCCAGGACGGACTCCAGCCGGTCCTGCTCCGCCGCCAGATCATCGAAGATCGTCATGGTGCCGATTCTGCCACATCCGTCAGTGGAAGGGCCGGGGGCGGTCCTCCTGGACGGAGGCGACGCCGGGGAGGTGGGACAGGGCCGGGTAGGCGGACGGGGATTCGAGCACGACGACGACGCGGGACGGCGGGAGCTCGCGGACGAACACCGCGCCGGGGACCTCCGCCAGGCGGGCGCGGAAGTCCGTGACCGGGATGGAGAGCGTGAGGATGTAGGACGCCTTCATGGCCGGCGGCACTCCTCCAGGGCCGTGCCCACCCACGACGACATCACCGACGTCACCGTGGCCGGGTTCACCGGGACGGGCCCGGCCTGGTCCGGGTTCACCCGTGGAGATAGCCGACCAGGTGGGCCTTCTCGGCCTCCAGTTCCTCTATGGCGCTCTTCACCACGTCGCCGATGCTGACGATGCCGGCGAGGCGGCCCTCGTCGATGACCGGGACGTGGCGGATGCGGTGGTCGGTCATGGTGCGGCGGAGGTCGTCGACGTTGGCGTCCGGGCCGCAGGTGCGGACCGAGCCGGTCATGATCGTGGAGACGTGGTGGTCCAGGACGGAAGGGCCGGTCTGGTGGAGGTGGCGGACGATGTCGCGTTCGGAGACGATGCCTGCGATCGTGTCGCCGTCCTCGGAGACCACTACGGCGCCGATGTTGCGTTCGGAGAGCAGAGCAAGGAGATCCGTCACGGTGGCCTGCGGTGGCACGGTTACGACTGCGCCCCCTTTGTGGCGCAGGATCGAGCTGATGAGCATTGGCATCACCTCGTACACGGTGGGCGGGACCGGAAAGGGTATCTCCTGACTTCCCCACCCGGCACCATCATTAAGCCTGTGAAGCGGTAAAGCGCTCAACCGAAACATTCGTGAGGTAAATCGGCGGGTCAGGACGAACCACCGTCGGCCTCGGCGATGCGCCGCCGTGCCGCGCGGCCGGGGGGTCAGTCCGCACGCCGTGCGTGATGGAGAAGCCGGCTCCGACCACCTTCGCCACCGCGGTCGCGAAGTTCACGCCGGCCGCGACGGCGACGGTGCGCAGGCTCTCGAATGTGGCCGCTTTGTGCCCGTTCTGCTACTTCTCACTGATTTTGCGCACCGCTTCCCCGGCGCCGGGCGCCCTACCGGTGACCCGCGGAAAGTTCCCGCCGGTGGCCGACGCCCCGTCCGGCCGGGCGGTTCACGCGGATCCGCCGGTCAGGACAGGCCCCGTGGGATATAGATTCACCTCCATGAGCACGGCGGAACCCGACAACCTCGACCCCAACTGGCTGACCGCCGGGGAGCAGCGCGCCTGGCGGATGCACCTCGCCGCCCACAAGCTCCTCGAACACCGGCTCGACCGTGAACTGCAGGAGTTCGGGTTGTCGCTGAACGACTACGAGATCCTCGTCAACCTCTCGGAGAGCCCCCTGCATCGCATGCGCATGAGCGACCTCGCCGACGCGACCATCCAGTCGCGCAGCAGGCTGTCCCACCAGATCGCCCGCATGGAGGCGGCGTCGCTGGTCACCCGGGAGAGCTGCCCGGACGACCGGCGGGGCACGTTCGCGGTGCTGACCGAGCACGGCTGGGACACCATCCAGCGGGTGGCGCCCATGCACGTGGCCAACGTCCGGTACCACTTCATCGACCGCCTCACCCCCGAGCTGGTCAAGGCGCTGGACGTCGCGTACACGCCCGTCGTCGCGCACCTGCTGCGCCTGCGGGCCGAGGAGCGCACCTGAGCGGCGCCGGGGCGACATGATGGCGGGGTGAACCTGAACTATTACGACACCCTCATCGCGGTGGCCGACGACTGCCCCGTCGAGCGCGCCGAGGTGCCCGTGCCGCGCAACGGCAAGCCGACGATCGCGAGCGTGCAGTTCACCATGCTGACCGGCGACCCCGGGGTGCTGACGCAGGAGGACGTGCTGTTCGAGACGTGGCTGCGGCGGCAGGACCCGGCGCCGGACGCGCAGGCCCACCCGGCGTTGCGCGACGCGTTCTTCTCCCGGTCGCAAGCGTGCCTGCGGGCGTCGCCGCTGCCCAAGCGGCACGGCTGGGGGCTGCTGTTCGACGGGGACGGCCGGGTGCGGCTGTGCCCGATGGAGTCGGAGGAGTACCGGCGGATCGTCGCCGGGGAGGTCCCGGGCGTCACGGTCCTCAAGGCGATGCGCACCCGCCGCGGGTGAGGTGTCCCTGTTTCACCGAACCGATACCCGCGAACACCACTGCGGGTGGGGTGGCGGTGGCTAGCATCCGGGCTGTGCACACGTCGCTCGCCGGGCCACGCGCCCCCGTCCGTCCTCACCGCCGAGGCCGCCCGCGGCTGACCGCTGCCCTCGGGTGGCTGCTCGCCGCGCTGCTCGTCACGGTGCTCACCGGGGCGGCGTGCACGTCGGCGCCCCCGCAGCCCACCGCCGCCCCGCTGCCGGACGGCGGGGAGCTGCTGCGCAAGTCCGCGCAGGCGATGGGCACGGTCAAGACGGTCGGGTTCACCATCGAGACCGACGGCAAGCCGCCGGTGCCGGTGCAGCACGCCGAGGGGTCGCTGACCAAGGAGGCCGACGCGCAGGGCACCCTCCGCATGAACGTCTTCGGCACGCTGCAGGAGATGGCGTTCGTGCTGATCGGCGACAAGGTGTACTTCAAGGGCCCCACCGGCGGGTACCAGACGATGACGCGGCAGCAGCTCGCCGCGCTGTACGACCCGTCGGCCATCCTGAACCCCGACAAGGGGGTGTCCCACCTGCTGTCCACGGCCACCGCCCCCAAGACGGAGGCCGAGGAGACGGTGGACGGGGTGGCGGCGTACCGGGTGGCGGCCCAGTTGCCGCAGCCGGTCGTGGCGGCGCTCATCCCGGGGGTGGACCAGGCGGTGAACGCGAAGCTCTGGGTGGACAAGGCGACCGGGCGGCTGCTGAAGGCGAGCCTGCCGCTCGGGGACGGCGCCACCGCCGGCACGGTCACCGTGACCTTCTCCGACTACGACAAGCCCGTCGAGATCACCGCTCCGGCGACCTGAGCCCTCATGACCGTCCCCGATCCGGAGTCCCCGTCCACCGTCGAGTCCCGTTTCCCGTCCGACTCCCAGGCCACGGTGGAGTCCCGCCTGCCGTCCACCCCGAGTGCCGCGCGGCGGGTGGCGCTGGGCGCGGGCGGGGCCGTGGTGCTGCTGGCCGCGCTGGACGCGTACGTGGTGGTCACCGTGCTGGTGGACATCGCGAGGGACGCCGGGGTGCCGCTCAACCGGCTGGAGCGGGTCACCCCGGTGGTCACCGGCTTCCTGCTCGGGTACGTCGCCGCGATGCCGCTCCTCGGGCAGCTCTCCGACCGGTACGGCCGGCGTGCGCTGATCCAGGCGTGCCTGGCCGGTTTCGCGGCCGGGTCCGCGGTGACCGCCCTCGCCGCGTCCGTCCCCATGCTGACCGCCGGGCGTGCGCTCCAAGGCGTCGCGGGCGGCGCGCTCCTGCCCATCACGATGGCCCTGATCGGCGACCTGTGGGACGAGCACGCCCGCCCGCTGGCTCTGGGCGCCGTCGGGGCCGCGCAGGAGCTCGGCAGCGTCCTCGGCCCGCTGTACGGCGCGGGGCTCGCCGGGCTGATCGGATGGCGCGGCATCTTCTGGGTGAACATCCCCCTGGCCGTGGCCGCCGCCGTCGCCGTCCACCGCACGGTCCCTCCCCCGGCTCGCGGCCCCGCCGCCCGTCCCGCCCAGGGGCGGGTGGACGTCGTGGGCGGGGTGCTGCTGGCCCTGGCGCTCGGGGCGCTGGTGGCCGGGCTCTACAACCCCGAGCCGGACCGGACGGTCCTGCCGCCGTGGGGGGTGCCCGCCATCGTCGGCGGGCTGGTGGCCGCCGTGGCGTTCGTGGTGTGGGAGGCCCGGTCGCGTACCCGGCTCATGGACCTCACCGGGGTGCGGCGGGGCCCGTTCTTCGCGGCACTCGGGACCAGCCTGCTGGCCGGGGCGGCGCTGCTGGTGACGCTGATCGACATGCAGCTCGTGGCGCAGACGCTGCTCGGCACCGACGCCGCCGGCGGCGCCCTGGTCCTGGCCAGGTTCCTCGTCGCCCTGGCGGTGGCGGCCTTCCTCGGCGGCCTGCTGGCCCGCCGCTTCGGCGAACGGCTCACCGCCGTCGCCGGTCTTCTGGTGGCGGCGCTCGGCTACCTGCTGATCTCCCGCTGGCCCCTGGACCCGGGAACCGCCGTCTACGCCCTCGGCGTCCCCCGCGTCGACGCCGACCTGGTGATCGCCGGCCTGGGCCTCGGCGTGGTGATCGCCCCGCTCTCCTCAGCCGTCCTCCGCGTCACCCCGCCCGACCGCCACGGCGTCGCCTCCGCCTCCGTCGTCGTCGCCCGCATGATGGGCATGCTCCTCGGCGTCGCCACCCTCTCCGCCTGGGGCTTCCACCGCTTCCAGTCCCTCACCGCCGACCTGGACACCCCACTCCCCTTCGGCGTGGAACCCGCCGAATACGCCCGCCGCCTCGCCGCCTACACCACGAAGATCAACGAAGCCCTGCACACCGAGTACACCGAGAGCTTCCTCCTGACGGCCGTCCTCTGCGCCCTGGCCGCCCTCATCGCCCTGGCACTCCCCCGCCGCTCCCCTGGCGACCGGTGACGCCCCGCCTTCTTGACAGCACGGAGCGCGGGACCCATAGATGATGCATGCCGCCCATGGCGGAGATTACAAGGGTGTGCGTGATATGACGATTAAGTCCTGCCCAAAATGCAACAAGAACAATAGCGCGCTCAAGGTCAGCGGAATCGTCGCGCGGGGCACAAGCCACTCGTCGAGTACCAGCGGTCAGATAGGACCGACGCTGGACGGCGACGGCCTCGGTCTGGCCGCAGGCGAGAGCGTGAGCACCACGGTGCAGCAGTCCCTACTGGCACAGCAACTCACGCCGCCCGACAGAGAGTTGAAAGGCAACGGCACACGGGTCCTGGGATGGGTGCTCTTCTGGGTGGCGCTGGCCACACTCGCCTTGATGGTGCTGGATCAGTTGATCATCGGAGACAAGAACGCCGCGGGAACGGCCACCTCCAACGAGCTGTACAGAATTCTGGCCGAAAAAGACTTCTTCCCCCTGATTTTCCTAGCGTTCCTGATCGGGATCGCCCTGATCGGGATCGGAGGTGGAGTCCAGGACGGGGAGCGCCAGAAAGTACAGGCGATATGGAATGACCTGTATTACTGCCCCAAGGACGATCTTGTGTACCGAGCGGACAACTCAGGCAAGTGGGCACCGGCCAACGACTTGAAAACGATCCTCAGTTCCGGGCCGATGAGGGCCAAGCACTTCCTGTGAAGCGCCTGGCCCTGGTGGCTCACTTGCGTTTCGGGGCGCCCCGCTTCTCGCGGATCTTCATGGTGACCTCGACGGGGGAACCGGCGAAGCCGAACTCCTCGCGGAGGCGGCGTTCCAGGAAGCGGCGGTAGGTCTCCTCCAGGAAGCCTGAGGTGAACAGGACGAACTTGGGGGGCTCGGTGGTGGGCTGGGTGGCGAAGAGGATCTTGGGTTGTTTGCCGCTGCGGACGGGGGGCGGGGTGGCGGCGAGGAGCTCGGAGAAGAAGGCGTTCAGGCGGCCGGTGGGGACTCTGGTGCTCCAGGAGTCCAGGGCGCGCTCGATGGCGGGGACCAGGCGGTCGATGTGGCGGCCGGTCTTGGCGGAGATGTTGACGCGCAGGGCCCAGGGGACGCGGATCAACTGGCGGTCGATCTCTTTCTCCAGGTAGTAGCGGCGGTCCTCGTCCACCAGGTCCCATTTGTTGAAGGCGACGACCATGGCGCGGCCGGACTCGATGACCATGCTGATGATGCGGAGGTCCTGCTCGGTGAGGACCTCGGAGGCGTCGATCAGGACGACGGCGACCTCGGAGCGGTCGAGGGCGGCCTTGGTGCGGACGCCGGCGTAGAAGTCGGCGCCCTTGAGCTCGCGCTCGCGCCGGCGGATGCCCGCGGTGTCGACGAAGCGCCAGGTCTTGCCGCCGAGCTCGATCAGCTCGTCCACCGGGTCGCGGGTGGTGCCGGCCACGGGGTCGACGAGGACGCGTTCCTCACCGGCCAGCTTGTTGAGCAGGGACGACTTGCCGACGTTCGGCTTGCCGACCAGCGCCACCCGGCGGGGGCCGCGTTCGGCGCCGAAGCGCTGCGGGGGGGCCTCGGGCATGGCGTCGAGCAGCAGGTCCAGCAGGTCGCCGCTGGCGCGGCCGTGCAGGGCGGACACCGGGCGGGGCTCGCCGAGGCCGAGTGACCACAGCGACGCCGCCTCCAGCTCCATGCGCTGGTCGTCGACCTTGTTGGCGGCGAGCACGATGGGCTTGCCGGAACGGCGCAGCACGGCGGCGACGGCCTCGTCGGCGTCGGTCACCCCGACCGTGGCGTCCACGACGAACAGGATCACGTCGGCCAGCTCGACCGCCACCTGGGCCTGCTCGGCGATGCGCAGCGCCATGCCGGTGGCGTCGGGGTCCCAGCCGCCGGTGTCGACCAGCGTGAACCGGCGCCCCCGCCACAGGCCCTCGTAGGTGACCCGGTCGCGGGTGACGCCCGGCACGTCCTCGACGACCGCCTCGCGGCGGCCGATGATGCGGTTGACCAGCGTGGACTTGCCGACGTTGGGCCGGCCGACGACGGCCACCACCGGCAGCGGCCCGGTGTCGGGCTCGTGCGGCTCGGCGGCGTCGCCGTCTTCGAATTCGGCGAGGTGGTCGGCGATCCAGCCTTCCTCTCCGGCGTACTCCTCGGTCACGTCACGTCCGTTCTTTCACAAGTCTCAGCACCTCGGCGATGACCTCGTCGAGGGTCAGCTCCGTGGTGTCCAGTTCGACCGCGTCGGCCGCCATCACCAGCGGGTCTGCCTTACGGGTCGAGTCCAGCGTGTCCCTGCGGGCCATGGCCTCCCGCTGCGCCTCCACCGTGGTGCCGCTCAGCTCGGCCGTGCGGCGGCGGGCGCGGGCCTCGGGGCTGGCCGTGAGGTAGACCTTCACCGGCGCCCCGGGGGCCACCACGGTGCCGATGTCGCGCCCCTCGACCACGATCTCACCGGACCCGATGAGGGCCCGCTGCTCGGCCACCAGCCGTCCGCGCACCTCGGGGACGGCGCTCACCGCGGACACCGCCCCGGTGACCTCCGCCGTGCGGATCTCGGCGGTGACGTCGGTGCCGTCCACGGTCACCGACGAGGAGTCGGGGCTGGTCGCGATGGACAGCACGGGATCACCGGCCCGGACGGCGATCGCCGCCGGGTCGGCGAGGTCGACGCCGTGGCGGAGCATCCACCACGTGATCGCGCGGTACATCGCCCCGGTGTCGAGGTAGCGAAGCCCGAGGGCGCGCGCGACCCCGCGCGACGCACTCGACTTGCCCGACCCCGAAGGGCCGTCCATGGCGATGACCAGTGCGGTCACGGCGTCTCCCTACTGCGTCCCGATTGAGTTGTCCGCAACAGAGGGTACCGGGAATCGGCTCCCGGCCGGGCATCGAGCCGGGGGGCAGCGGGACGGCGACGCCGGGCCCGCCTCCTACGCGAGCCACGCCGGCGCCGTCCAGCCCAGGCGGCACGCGTCGCGGCAGAGGCGGCTCCGGCGACCGGATCGGGCACCTGCGCCGCCTCCCTTGGACACCGCCGGGCTCGGCGCCGATCCGGTCGCTCCCGGATTCGGCGCACGTTTGTTCGCGGCCCGTGACGGCGGCCACAGCGGCTGCCTGGGCGCCGATAGCCTGGGCTTGTGGAGTATCGCCCGGATCGTCGCCGGGCAGGCCCCCGCCGAGGCCGGACCATGATCCACGATCTCGTCCGGCGCGTCGACGCCGCCACTCCCCCTGGCCGCGACCGCGCCGCCGACGCGTTGCGTGCCGCCGCGATCCTCGGCGTGGTGCTCGGCCACTGGCTGGTCACCGCCCTGGTCGTGGACAGCGGCACCGTGCGCGTCGCGAGCCCCCTGCGGGCCATGCCGCAGCTCACCCCCGCCTCCTGGGTCCTCCAGACCATGGCGCTGTTCTTCCTCGTCGGCGGGTGGATGGCCGCCAGGGGGCACGCCGCCGCCGGGGCCCGGGGCGTCGCCTACGGGCGGTGGCTCGGCGCGCGGGCGTCCCGCCTGTTCCGGCCGCTCGCCACCGTGGCGGTGGTGTGGGCCGTGCTGGCGGTGGTGATGATCGCCGCGGGGGCCGACGAGCGGACCGTGCGGGTGCTGCTCAAGGTGGTGTGGTCCCCGCTGTGGTTCCTGCTCGTCTTCGCGGCCCTGACGGCGGCGACCCCCCTGGTCGCCCGGCTGCATCCGCTGTGGCCGCTCGCCGCGGTCGCCCTGGTGGACGTGGCCCGGTTCGGCCTCGGCGCGCCCGAGTGGCTCGGCTGGGTCAACGTGGCCGCCGCGTGGCTGGTCCCCTACTGTCTCGGCGCGTCGTGGGCCCGAGGCCGTCTCCAGGGCTCCGCGACCGGGTGGGTACTGCTGCTCGGCGGGGCCGCCGCCACCGCCGCGCTCGTGCTGTGGGCGGGCTACCCGGCGTCCATGGTGGGGGTGCCGGGAGCCAGGGTCTCCAACCAGGCCCCGCCCACCCTGGCGGGCGCCGTCTTCGGCCTCGCCCAGTGCGGCGCGGCGCTGCTGCTGCTCGGGCCGCTACGGCGGGCGCTGCGCCGTCCCGCCGCCTGGGCGGTCGTCGCGGTGGCCAACCTGTCCGCCATGACGATCTACCTCTGGCACCAGACCGCCATGATCGCGGTCACCGCGCTCGGCCTGCTCGCGGGCGGCGCGCTGCCCGGCCTGCACACCGCACCGGACGACCCCGGGTGGGTGCTGGCCCGGCTGGCCTGGCTGCCGGCGTTCGCGCTGGCCCTGCTGGTGTGCGGCGCCGCGTTCGCCGGACGCCGCGGACCGCTACGGGACGTGCCAGCCGTGGGTGCGCAGGGCGGCGGCCAGGGTCTGGGCGGCCTCCGGCTGCACGGATAGCTCCACCGCGCCGAGCGGAAGGCCGGGGGTGTGCTCCAGGCGGACGTCCTCGATGTTGACCCCGGCGTCCTTGGCCACCTGGAACAGGCGGGCCAGCTCGCCGGGACGGTCGCCCACCAGGGCGAGCACGATGACGTAGGAGCTCTGCGGGCCGCCGTGCTTGCCGGGGATGCGGCCGCGGCCGGTGACGCCGCGCCTGAGCAGCTCGGTGACCGGCGAGATGGCGCCGCCCTCGTCGTGGGCCACGGCGCGCAGGGCGCTCGCGGCGGCGGCGAGGTCGTCGGCGACGGCCTGCAGCACGTCGGCGACCGGGCGGGCGTTGCCGGAGAGGATCACGCTCCACAGGCGGGGGTCGCCCCCCGCCACGCGGGTCACGTCGCGCACCCCAGGACCGGCGAGACCGAGCGCCGCCTCGGACGCGTCGGCGAGCCGCGCGGCCACGGCGGACGCCGCGACGTGCGGGGCGTGCGACACCAGCGCGACCGCCTCGTCGTGCGCGTCCGGGCCGATCGGCACCGGGTTGGCCCCGCAGATCTCGATGAGCCGCAGCACCGTGCGGACGGCCTCGGGATCGGTCGCCTCGACCGGGCAGTACGCCCACGGGCGGCCGAGGAACAGGTCGGCGCGGGCCGCGGCCGGCCCGGAACGCTCCCGGCCCGCCATCGGGTGCCCCGCGACGTACGTGCCGAGGTCGCACCCGAGCTGGACGGCCTGGGCGATCGGCAGGGACTTGACGCTGGCCACGTCGGTGTAGAACCGGGCGGCCTCGATCTTCTGCAGGTCCAGGAGCCACTGCGCGACGTACGGCGGCGGCACGGCGATCACCGCGAGGTCCACCGGCTCGTCGTCGCGCGCCCACTCCCACCCGGCGCCGAGCTCGCGGGCCAGGCGCACCGACCCGGCGTCCTGGTCGGCGAGCTTCACGGTGACGTCGCGCTCGCGCTGGGCGAGCGCGACGGACGTGCCGATCAGCCCCGTGCCCACCACGAGCACGCTGCCGAGCCGCGCCGGGCCGTGCTCGGCGGGCTCGGGCTCGTGACGGGCCCCGGGGACGGCGGTCACTGGGCTATGTCCACCCGCAGGGCGACCGCCCCGCGGAGGTAGACGTGCTGGATGTCCTCACGCGGCCGGTCCAGCTCCACGTGGGCCATGAGGCGCACCACACGGGGCAGGGCGCCGGGCACGTCGATCTCGCTGGCGCAGATCAGCGGGACGTCGTTGAAGCCGAGCTTGCGCGCCGCGAGCGCGGGGAACTCCGCGGTGAGATCGGGTGTGGAGGTGAAGAACACGCTGATCACGTCGTCGGTGGTCAGGCGGTTGCGTTCCATCACCTCGGTGACCAGCTCGGCCACCCCCAGGAGGATCGCCTCCCGGTCGTTGGAGTCGATCTGAGTCGCGCCCCGGATCGCCCTTACCATGTCGTTCCCCTCGCGCGTCGCCGCCCGGACAGGTCTGTTGCGGCCAGGTTACATTCCAACGGCCGCGTACAGGTCCCCGACCTCTTTGACGGTAAGTGAACGTATCGTGCCGGGCTTGAGCCGGCCGAGCTTCACGGGGCCGAACTCGATGCGGGCCAGGTCGATCACCGGGTGCCCCGCCTCCTCCAGCATGCGCCGGACGATGCGGTTGCGGCCCTCGTGGATCACGATCTCGACCAGCGCCTGCTGGCCGTGCTCCTGCACGATCGAGAAGTCGTCGGCCTTGGCCACGCCGTCCTCCAGCTCGACGCCCTTGCGCAGGCGGCGGCCGAGGTCGCGCGGGATGTTGCCCGCGACCTTCGCCCAGTACTTCTTGCGTACGCCGAAGCTCGGGTGGGTCAGCTTGTGGGCCAGCTCGCCGTCGTTGGTCAGCAGGATGAGGCCCTCGGTCTCGGTGTCCAGCCGGCCGACGTGGAACAGGCGCTCGTCGCGGTCCTGCACGTAGTCGTGCAGGGACGGGCGGCCCTCGGGGTCGGACATGGTGCTGACCACGCCGATCGGCTTGTTGATCGCGAAGTACACCAGGTCCGGCGCGGTCGGGATGCGCTTGCCGTCCACGTGGATGACCTGCTTGGCCGGGTCCACCCGGGCGCCGAAGCGGCGGACGACCTGGCCGTCCACGGTGACGCGGCCCGCGCCGATCATCTCCTCGCAGGAGCGGCGCGAGGCCACCCCGGCCGAGGCGAGCACCTTCTGCAGCCGCACGCCGTCGGGGACCTCGGTGGTGTCGCGCTCGTCGGAGTAGTCCTCGGGGTAGAACTCCTCGTCGCGCAGCGGCTGGCGTGCGGTCTTGAAGGCACTGCGGGACGTCGTGGTCGCGCCGCCCCGGCCCGCCCGCGGCGCCTGCGGACGCGCGGAACCGCGCGTGGCCCCGGTGCGGCCGTACCTGCCGCGCGAGCCGGCGGCCTCACCGATGGTGCGCACCACGTCCGGGCGCCCACCGCGTCCGTCCCCCGCGCCGCCCCGGCCCGCGCGGAACGAGCTTCCGGTGTCGTCGCGGCGGTCGTCGCCGTAGGAGGGGCGGGAGTCGCGGGACGGGCCGCGCCGGTCACCGCCGTACGAGGAGCCGCGGTCGTCGCGGGAGGAGCCGCGCCGGTCGTCGCCGTAGGACGGACGCGAGCCGCGCCGGTCGTCGTAGGACCGGGGACGCTCGTCGCGATCCTCCCGGAACGAGCCCCGGCCCTCGTCACGGGAGGAGCCGTAGGACCGGCCCCGGTCGTCACGCGAGAAGCCCCGGCGGTCACCGCCGGACGGACGACCCCGGTCGCCGAAGGAACGCTCACCGGAGGAACGGCCACGATCACCGTACGAACGCTCACCAGACGAGCGGCCACGATCACCGAAGGAACGCTCACCAGACGGACGACCACGATCACCGTACGAACGCTCACCAGACGGACGACCACGATCACCGAAGGAACGCTCACCAGACGGACGACCACGATCACCGAAGGAACGCTCACCAGACGGACGACCACGATCACCGTACGAACGCTCACCAGACGGACGACCACGATCACCGAAGGAACGCTCACCAGACGAGCGGCCACGATCACCGAAGGAACGCTCACCAGACGGACGACCGCGCTCACCGTACGAACGCTCACCGGACGGACGACCGCGGTCGCCGAAGGAACGCTCACCGGACGGACGACCGCGGTCGCCGTACGAACGCTCGCCGGAGGGACGGCCGCGGTCGCCGTAGGGACGCTCGGAGCGGTCGCCGTACGGGCGGTCGCGGTCCTCGCGGCCGCCGCGGCGGTCGGCGCGGGGGCCGCCCTGGGAGGCGCCGCGGGAGCCGCGGGACGCCCCTTGGGAGCCTCGCGGGCCTCCGCCGCGCGGCGAGTCGCCGGAACGGCCTCTTGCCCCGCCACGGGGGCTCTGGGCGCCGCCGCGCCCTCGACCGCGTCCATCACCGGACGGGGTACCTTTTCTGATCACTTCTGCTGCTCCTCTAAGTTGTTCACGTCGTCGGGGAGGAACGGGGCGAGCGGTGGCAACTCTTCGATGCTCCGCAGCCCCAGCCTCTCCAGGAAGAACGAACTGGTGCGGTACAGGACCGCCTGGCTCTCGGGGTCGGTGCCCGCCTCCTCGACCAGCCCGCGGGCCGTGAGGGTGCGGATCACACCGTCGCTGTTCACGCCGCGCACCGCGGCGATCCGTGCCCGGCTCACCGGCTGGCGGTAGGCGACCACCGCCAGCGTCTCCAGGGCGGCCTGGGTCAGCCGGGACTGCTGCCCGTCGCGGACGAACCGCTCCACGACGGCCGCGCACTCGGCGCGGGTGTAGAGGCGCCAGCCGCCGGCGACCTCCCGTAGGTCGAACCCGCGCCCCTGGGCCGTGTATTCCCCGGCCAGCTCGCGCAGCGCCTCGGCGATCTCCCGGGACGGCCGCTCCAGCACCTGGGCCAGCGTGATCTCGGCCACCGGCTCGTCCACCACCAGCAGGATCGCCTCCAGCGACGCCCGCAGCCCCGGCTCGGCCGTCACGTCGGCGTCGAGGACACCGGCACCGTCCCCGGCGGCACCGGAGTCACCGGTGCCGTGGGGGCCGCCGGCGTCGTGAGGATCGCCGGTGCCGCGAGGGCCGCCGATGTCGTGAGAGTCACCGGGGCCGTGGGGAACGCCGATACCGGGAGCGTCACCGATGCCGGAAGGGTCTCCGATGCCGGAAGGGTCTCCGATACCGGAAACGCCGTCGATACCGGAAACGCCGTCGATACCGGAAGGGTCGCCGAAGCCCTGGAGATCACCGGTGCCCTGGAGGTCGCCGGTGCCCTGGAGGTCGCCGGTGTTCCCGGTGCCGCCGGGTTCCTCGCCGCCCGTGGTGTTCTCAGGGCTCATCGTCCGCCTCTTCGCCGTCCCGGGCCGCCGCACCAGGTTGCTCGCCCGCGCGCCCCGTGCCGGGTGGCGCGCTCTCGTCGTAGTCGTCGGTGACCGCGACGTCGCCGTCGTCGGCACCGGTCCAGGTCACGTGCAGGTCGCCGAGCGGCTCGATCTGCTCGAACGACACCGCCGACTCCCGGAACAGCTCCAGGATGGCGAGGAAGCGTGCGATGACCTCGAAGGTGCCCGCACAGTCGGCGGTCAGGGCCCGGAACGTCGCCCTGCGCACGCGCCGTAGCCGTTCCACAAGGATAGCGGCTTGCTCCCGGACGTTGGCCACAGGTTGATAGATGTGCGCGGTGGAGACCGTGGGCGGCAGCTTGGGCGTGAACACCCGGGCCGCGATCTTGGCGAACCGCGCGGGGCCGACGCCGAGCACCAGCTCCGGCAGCAGCCCGGCGAACTGAGGCTCCATCGGCACGACCCGGGGGAAACGCAGCGCCTCCTCCGCCATCAGCCCGGAGAAGATCTTCGCGACCTCCTTGTACGCGCGGTACTGCAGCAGCCGGGCGAACAGCAGGTCGCGGGCCTCCAGCAGCGCGAGGTCCTCCTCGTCCTCCACCTCGCCGGTCGGCAGCAGCCGGGCGGCCTTCAGGTCCAGCAGGGTGGCGGCGACCAGCAGGAAGTGGCTGGTCTGGTCGAGGTCCCACTCGGGGCCGCGTGAGCGGATGTAGGAGATGAACTCGTCGGTCACCTGGTGGAGGGAGACCTCGGTGATGTCGAGCTTGTGCTTGGCGATCAGGCCGAGCAGCAGGTCGAACGGGCCCTCGAAGACCTCCAGGTGCACCTGGAAGGCGTCGGGGCGGGCCGCGGCCGCCGGCTGGTCTTTCACCGCCTCATTGTCCCGCACCGGCCGCCGTTCCCGCGTCACCCGCCGTCACGGGCGCGGCCGGCGGTGGCTCAGGGGCGGGTGGGCCAGCGGGCGAGCAGCTCGCGGGCCAGCTCCCGGTAGGCGGTGGCGCCCATGGACGCCGGGTCGAACTGGGTGATCGGCTCGCCGGCCAGGGTGGCGTCCGGGAAGCGCACGGTCCGGTTGATCACGGTGTGGAAGACCTTGTCGCCGAAACCCTGCATGATCGTCTGGAGGACCTCGCGCGCGTGCAGGGTGCGCGGGTCGTACATGGTGGCGAGGATGCCGTCGATCTCGAGGTTCTTGTTGAGCCGCTCCTGCACCTTGGTGATCGACTCCATCAGCAGGGCCACGCCGCGCAGTGCGAAGAACTCGCACTCCAGGGGCACGATGACGCTGTGGGCGCAGGTCAGCGCGTTAACGGCGAGCAGGCCGAGGGACGGCTGGCAGTCGATCAGGCAGATGTCGTAGTCGGCCAGCAGCGGCTCCAGGGAGCGGCCGAGGGCGTACTCGCGGGCGACCTCGTTGACCAGCCGGATCTCGGCGCCGGACAGGAAGATGTTGCTCGGCAGGAGGTCCATGCCGTCGACGCTGGTGCCGAGCAGGACGTCGTCCACCGTGACGTCCGGCTCTTCCATGATCAGGTCGTAGACCGTGGCCTCGAGGGGCCGGGGGTCGATGCCGAGACCCACCGACAAGGCACCCTGGGGGTCGAAGTCGACGAGCAGGACCCGCTGGCCGTGCTCGGCGAGCGAGGCCCCGAGGTTGATCGTCGTGGTGGTCTTGCCGACGCCGCCCTTCTGGTTGACCATGGCCACGACCCGCGCGGGCCCGTGGGTGGTCGGCGGCACGGGGTCGGGAAAGACGGGACGCGGCCGTCCGGTGGGACCCAGAATTCCCTCGCTCCTGGGATCCCCCCAGGATCCGTCGGGGCCTCCTGCGAGTTCCCGCATGGACGTGTCTGTGGTCGTCACCAGTTGAACCTCCCTGACGGTCCCGAACCGGACCGTCCGGACGGACACTATGGGGTCGGCACGTATGCGGCAAGGCGACGCGCCAGTGGGCTATGAAGTTGGACGCCCGAGAGGGACCGCCGCGTACGCCGCGCGGAGCTTGTCGACACCCGCCGGAGTGTAGACCTGGGTGGTCGTGACCGACGCGTGACCGAGCAGCTCCTGCACAACCCTAACGTCCACTCCCGCGTCAAGGAGGTGAGTTGCGAACGAATGCCGCAACATGTGCGGCGACACACCCACCAGTCCCGCCCGCTCGGCGGCGGCCTGCAGCACCTCCCAGGCGCCCTGCCGGGTGAGCCTGCCGCCGCGGGCGTTGAGGAACAGGGCCGCCGTGCCGCGGCCGTGCGCCCAGATCACCGGCCGGCCCAGGGTCAGGTACGCGCCGAGCGCGTCGGCGGCGTACCGGCCGAGGGGGACGGCGCGCACCCGGCCGCCCTTGCCGCGCAGCCGCACCTGCGCGGTGTCCACGTCGTCCACGGTGAGGCCGACGGCCTCGGAGATGCGGGCGCCGGTGCCGTACAGCACCTCCAGCAGGGCCCGGTTGCGGTGGGTCAGCGGCGCGCCGGGCGGGCCCGCCGCGGCGATCAGCCGTTCCACCTCGGCGACCCCGATGGCCTTCGGCACGCTCGGCGGGCGGGCCGGGGGGTGCACGCCACGGGCCGCGTCGTGCGCGCACACGCCCTCGCGCACCGCGAAACGGTGGAGGCCGCGCACCGCCGAGACGGCGCGGGCCGCGGAGCCCGCTGCGAGAGCCCGGTGGCGTTCGTCGCCGGACCGCAGCGCCGTGAGGAACGCCACGACGTCGCCCTCGTCCACCTCGGCCAGGGACCGGCGCCCGCGCGTCCCGAGATGCCCGAGGTAACGGGCGAGGTCGCGACGGTAGGACGCCAGCGTGTTGGCGGCGAGCCCCCGGTCGGCCGCGAGGTGGGCGAGGTAGCCGTCGATCACGGCCTCGGCGTGGGGGCTCAACGGGCTCAGGACGGGACCTCCGGCTGTCAGGCCTCCTCGGCGCCGGGGGGACGCAGGGCGGTGAAACCGTCGGACGAGGCGGCGTACGCGGCGAGGATACCGGCCACGGCGGGCGCGTTGTGGATCGATCCGTCCAGCGCCTTGCGCACGGCCTCGGCGAGGGGCACCCACACCACCGGCATGTCGGTCTCCTCGTGCTGGCGCACGAAGTCCAGCTCGCCGGGAGCGAGCTCGGTCAGGTCGCGGGCGAGGAAGACACGGATGCGCTCGTCGGACATGCCGGGGCTGGTGAGGATGTCCAGCAGGGTGTGCCAGGTCGTGGCGCGGTAGCCGGCCTCCTCGGCGAGCTCGCGGGCCGCGCACTCCACCAGAGGCTCACCCGGCACGTCCCTGATGCCGGCGGGCAGCTCCCACAGCAGCTTGCGTGCGGGGTGGCGGTACTGGCGCAGCAGCAGCACCCGGCCCTCCTCGTCGAGGGCCACCACGGCGACCGAGCCGGGGTGCCGCACGTAGTCGCGGTCGGCGGTGCCGTCGCCCGGCATGCGGACGGTGTCGGTGCGGGCCGAGATCACCCGGGCCGTGAAGCGCTCGGTGGTCCTCAGCACCTCCCAGGCCTCGGGGACGTCGCGGACGTCCTCGGCGGTCAGGCCGTGCGTGGTGTCGTGGCTCACGCGGTCCGCCCGGCCTTGGCCTCGGTCTCCCGGACGTCGGCGTAGGTCAGTGCCGCCTCGATCAGGCCGTTGAACAGCGGGTGGGGGCGGGTCGGCCGGGACCGGAACTCCGGGTGGGCCTGGGTGCCGACGAAGAACGGGTGGACGTCGCGGTCCAGCTCGGCGTACTCGACGAGACGGCCGTCCGGGGACAGGCCGGAGAAGACCATGCCGACGCGCTCCAGGCGCTCGCGGTAGGCGTTGCCCACCTCGTACCGGTGGCGGTGCCGCTCGTCGGCGTGCGAGGAGCCGTACAGGCGGCGCACGATGGTGCCCTCGCCCAGCTTGGCCGGGTACAGCCCGAGGCGCATGGTGCCGCCCATGTCGCGCTCGCCCGCCACCACGTCCTCCTGGTCGGCCATGGTGGAGATCACCGGGTGGGGGGTGTCGGGGACGAACTCGGTGCTGTTGGCGTCCGCGATGCCGGCGAGGTGGCGGGCGGACTCGATGACCATGCACTGCATGCCGAGGCAGATGCCGAGCAGGGGGACGCGCTGCTCGCGGGCGTGGCGGATCGCGCCGACCTTGCCCTCGATGCCGCGCACGCCGAAGCCGCCGGGGATCAGCACGCCGTCCACGCCGTCGAGCTCGCGGGCGGCCCCCTCGGGGGTCTCGCAGTCGTCGCTCTTCACCCAGCGGATGTTGACCCGGGCGTCGCGGGCGAACCCGCCGGCGCGCAGGGCCTCGGTGACCGACAGGTAGGCGTCGGGCAGGTCGATGTACTTGCCGACCAGGGCGATGGTGACCTCGGTGGCGGGGCGGTGCACCCGGCGCAGGAGCTGGTCCCACTCCTGCCAGTCGACGTCGCGGAACGGCAGGCCGAGGCGGCGGATGACGTACGCGTCCAGGCCCTCGGCGTGGAGGACCTTCGGGATGTCGTAGATGCTCGGGGCGTCCACGGCCGAGACCACGGCGTCCTCGTCCACGTCGCACATCAGGCTGATCTTGCGTTTGAGCGAGGTGGTGATGGGGCGGTCGGAGCGGCAGACGATCGCGTCGGGCTGGATGCCGATGCTGCGCAGGGCGGCCACCGAGTGCTGGGTGGGCTTGGTCTTCAGCTCGCCGCTCGGGCCGATGTACGGCAGCAGCGAGACGTGCAGGAAAAACACGTTGTCACGGCCCACCTCGTGGCGCACCTGGCGCACGGCCTCGAGGAACGGCAGCGACTCGATGTCGCCCACGGTGCCGCCGACCTCGGTGATCACCACGTCGACGTCCGGGGCGGCCATGCCGCGGATGCGGTCCTTGATCTCGTTGGTGATGTGCGGGATGACCTGCACGGTGTCGCCGAGGTACTCGCCGCGGCGCTCCTTGGCGATGACGTTGGAGTACACCTGACCGGTGGTGACGTTGGCCGAGCCGTGCAGCTCGGTGTCGAGGAAACGCTCGTAGTGGCCGACGTCGAGGTCGGTCTCGGCGCCGTCGTCTGTGACGAACACCTCACCGTGCTGGAACGGGTTCATCGTCCCGGGGTCGACGTTGAGGTAGGGGTCCAGCTTCTGCATGGTGACCCGCAGGCCGCGGAGCTTCAGCAGGCGCCCCAGGCTGGAGGCGGTGAGCCCCTTGCCGAGACTGGAGGCGACGCCTCCGGTGACGAACAGATGCTTTGTTGGTGCGGCGCTGCGCAAGGAGGGTCTCCCGTGGTCCGTCGTGTCGCGGCCGTCCGGCGAGCGGCCGCGTGTCCACGGGCTCTCAGAATATCAAAGGCGGCCTTCGAAGTGCCCGAACACTTCCCGGGCCTCCGTTCCCTGCATGCTAACCACGGGGTAACTTCTCCGATTATGTCACCCCGTGAGGTAATACGCCGGTTCACTGGCGCTCTGGTGCACCGTGCGTGGTCCGTCGCCCGGACGGCCGGCGCGATCACCCCCCGTTCGCCCGCGGGGTACCGGTTCCGGCGGCTCGGCGAAGGGGCCTGCCTGTCGTTCCCCCAGGGCGCGATCTTCGGCGAGGCGTGGATCGAGATCGGCGAGCACACGCTGGTCGGGGAACGGGTGTCCATCTCGGCGGGCATGGGTCCCGGGGTGGACCTCGGCCCCGACTCCCTGGTCAGGATCGGCGCCCGCTGCTCCATCGGGCGCGGCAGCCACATCGTGGGCCACCACTCCATCGACATCGGCGACGACGTCTTCACCGGCCCGTACGTCTACATCACCGACCAGAACCACGTGTACGACGACCCCGACACCCCCATCGGCCGCCAGTGGCCCCGCAACAACCCCGTCACCATCGGCCCCGGCTCCTGGCTCGGCACCGGGGCGATCATCCTCCCCGGCACCCACGTGGGCCGCCAGTCCGTGGTCGCCGGCGGCGCCGTGGTCCGCGGCCACTTCCCCGACCACTGCGTCATCGCCGGCGTCCCCGCCCGCGTCGTCCGCCGCTACTCCCCCGAACAAGGCTGGCACTCCCCCACTCTGGGCACCTCCCTGACCGGCGAACTCGACACCTCCCTCGACCCGGCCCCGGCCCTGGACGGCGGCCCCCTCACCCCCGCCCCCTGAAGGCCGCTCCGCCCCCGGAACCGTGTGCCCCCCTGAGGGCGCACCCGGCCCCCTGGACGCCGTCCTCGCTTGCGGGAAGCCCTGGCCCCTGAACAGCCCCTCAGCGCCCGTACCGCCCCCTACGGCCCCTCTACGGCCCCCAGGGGAACGCCCGCCGCCCCCTCCTTCGTTCTTCCCGGCGAGACGACACACGAAGGAGATGAGAGCATCCGATGCTGGCGGCCCTGACCGGCCTCGGCCTGTCCACCGCGGCGGGCCTGAACGCCTACATCCCGTTGCTGGTGGTCGGCCTCGCCGCCAACCTCACCGACACGGTGAAGCTCCCCGACGGCTACGCCTGGCTCTCCGACGGCTGGGTCCTCGCCATCATCGCCGTCCTCCTCGCCGCCGAGGTGATCCTCGACAAGGTCCCCATCGTGGACCACGTCAACGACATGATCCAGACCGCCGTCCGCCCCGCCGCCGGCGGCGTCGTCTTCAGCGCCACCCAGGCCGCCTCCCAGCTCGACAACTCCACCTGGATGACCCAGCACCCCTGGGCGAGCTGGACCCTGGGCATAGGCGTCGCCCTGATCGTCCACCTGATGAAGTCCACGGCCCGCCCCGTGGTCAACGCCACCACCGCCGGTGTGGGCGCTCCCGTGGTCAGCACCGCAGAAGACGCCGGCTCCCTGGGCCTCAGCCTGGTAGCGATCTTCTTCCCCCTCCTGGTGATCGCCGCCCTGGCCGCACTGGCCCTCCCCGCCTGGTGGCTGATCCGCCGCCGCAAAGCCCACCGGACCGCCCGCGCGCAACGACTCCCGCACCCCTCATCATGAGGAGCGAAAGCGTCACACTACAGTCACGGAACGTGGCACAATGACGATGACGCGTGACATCCGGGCGACAGGAAGGAGATCACCAGGATGACGACGGCGCTCCCTGAGTGGTTCTACCCCGGCCCAAAGGGCGGATGGACCGCAGACATGTTGGACCATCTTCCGCCTGACGCGCCGAGGCGTGTCGAATTGATAGACGGCACCCTAATCATGATGTCCCCCCAGACTCAGTTCCACGCCCTCATGATCGGGCTTCTACGAGACTCACAGCAGGGGATACGCCCTCCAGAGCACCTTGCGGTCATCCAGGAGATGGCCATCACCCTCGGTCTCCGGCAACGCCCTGAGCCTGACGTTCTCGTGATCAGCAGAGAAGCGCTACGCGACATGTCCCGGACGTCCTACAGGCCGGACGAGGTCCACTTGGTGGTCGAGGTCGTCTCCCCCGAGTCCATGGAACGGGATCGCACCGCCAAACCCATCAAGTACTCCAACGCCGGTATCAAGTTCCTCTGGCGCCTGGAGCTTGAAGACGACCACCCCGTGGCATACACGTACGAACTCGACCCCGCGGTGAAAGCGTACGTCCCTACGGGAATCCACCGAGGTCGCCTCCGCACCCACATCGGTTTCGATGTGGACATCGACCTGGACCTCCACCGATTTTCTTGACGACCCAGCTCATGACATGAAGCCACCTTCCGCGACACGCACATAGGGCCGCACCTACTTCAATGGACGCCGGCTTCGCGCATGTCGCGGAGTTCGCGTTTGAGGTCCTTGATCTCGTCTCGCAGGCGGGCCGCGACCTCGAACTGGAGGTCGGTGGCGGCCTGGTGCATCTGGTCGGTCAGGGACTGGATCAGGGACTCCAGTTGGGCGCGGGGCATCTCGCCGGCGATGGCCTTGGCGTGCTGGCCGGTCTGGCGGGAGGCGTAGCCGGGGACGGGGGCCTTGCCTCGGCTCTGCTGCCGGCCGGCGCCGAGGAGGCGGTCGGTGTCGGCGTCCTCCCTCGCCAGGGTGTCGAGGATGTCGGCGATCTTCTTGCGCAGGGGCTGGGGGTCGATGCCGTTGGCCTGGTTGTAGGCGATCTGCTTGGCGCGGCGGCGGTTGGTCTCGTCGATCGCGCGTTCCATGCTCGGGGTGACGCGGTCGGCGTACATGTGGACCTGGCCGGAGACGTTGCGGGCGGCGCGGCCGATGGTCTGGATGAGGGAGGTCTCGCTGCGGAGGAAGCCCTCCTTGTCGGCGTCCAGGATGGAGACCAGGGAGACCTCGGGGAGGTCCAGGCCCTCGCGGAGCAGGTTGATGCCGACGAGGACGTCGAACTCGCCCAGGCGCAGCTCGCGGAGGAGCTCGATGCGGCGCAGGGTGTCGACCTCGCTGTGGAGGTAGCGCACGCGGATGCCGAGCTCCAGGAGGTAGTCGGTGAGGTCCTCGGACATCTTCTTGGTGAGGGTGGTGACGAGGACGCGCTCGTCACGGTCGGCCCGCTCGCGGATCTCGTGCACCAGGTCGTCGATCTGGCCCTTGGTGGGCTTGACGACCACCTCGGGGTCGACCAGGCCGGTCGGGCGGATCACCTGCTCCACGACGTCGCCGCCGCTGCGGCCGAGCTCGTAGGAGCCGGGGGTCGCCGACAGGTAGACCGTCTGGCCGATGCGCTCCAGGAACTCCTCCCACTTCAGCGGGCGGTTGTCCATGGCGGACGGCAGGCGGAAGCCGTGCTCGACCAGCACCCGCTTGCGGGAGGCGTCGCCCTCGTACATGGCGCCGATCTGCGGGACGGTCTGGTGGGACTCGTCCAGCACCAGCAGGAAGTCCTCGGGGAAGTAGTCGAGCAGGGTGTTGGGGGCGGTGCCCGCGGCGCGGCCGTCGATGTGGCGCGAATAGTTCTCGATGCCGGAGCAGGAGCCGACCTGGCGCATCATCTCGATGTCGTAGGTGGTGCGCATGCGCAGCCGCTGGGCCTCCAGCAGCTTGCCCTGCTTCTCCATGGTGGCCAGTGATTCGGCCAGCTCGGCCTCGATGTCGCGGATCGCCCGCTCCATGCGCTCGGGGCCGGCGACGTAGTGGGACGCGGGGAAGACGTAGATCTCCTCGTCCTCGGTGATCACCTCGCCGGTGAGCGGGTGCAGGGTGGCGAGCTTCTCGATCTCGTCGCCGAACATCTCGATGCGCACGGCCAGCTCTTCGTACTGCGGGATGATCTCGATGGTGTCGCCGCGCACCCGGAACGTGCCCCGGGTGAAGGCGAGGTCGTTGCGGGTGTACTGCATGTCCACCAGGCGGCGCAGCAGCCGGTCACGTTCGATCTCCTGGCCGACCTTGAGCCGGAGCATGCGGTCGACGTACTCCTGCGGGGTGCCGAGGCCGTAGATGCACGACACCGACGCGACCACGACGGTGTCGCGGCGGGTGAGCAGCGAGTTGGTGGCCGAGTGACGCAGGCGGTCCACCTCGTCGTTGATCGAGGAGTCCTTCTCGATGTAGGTGTCGGTCTGCGGGACGTACGCCTCGGGCTGGTAGTAGTCGTAGTACGACACGAAGTACTCGACGGCGTTGTTGGGGAGCATCTCGCGTAGCTCGTTGGCGAACTGGGCGGCGAGGGTCTTGTTGGGCTGCATCACCAGGGCGGGCCGCTGCAGCCGCTCGATGAGCCACGCAACCGTGGCGGTCTTGCCGGTGCCGGTGGCACCCAGCAGGACACTGTCCTTGTCGCCCGCCTTGACGCGGCGCTCCAGCTCGGCGATCGCCGTCGGCTGGTCGCCGGAAGGGGTCATCTCGGTGACGACCTCGAAGGGCGCCACCCTGCGCTGCAAATCGGTTACCGGCCTCACGTCTCCATAACCTACGCTGCCCCACCGACAATTCCGCCGTCACGGCCCCGGCGGCCCCGCGGTCAGCGACAGGGCCGCGACGGCGGCGGCGACGCCGGTGACCGCCAGGCAGGCCCCGGTGAGCACGAACCTGGCCATCGGCACCCCCACGCCGTGGCGGCGGCACGTTTCGAACCACAGCAGCGTGGCCACCGACGCCCACGGCGTGACCACCGAACCCACGTTGACGCCGATCAGCAGCGCCGGCAGCGCGTCCGGGGTGCCCGGCGGCACGACCCGCTCCCCGGCGTAGTAGGCGGGCAGGTTGTTCACGACGTTCGCCAGCCCGGCGCCCGCCGCGGCCGTGCGGTAGCCGCCGTCGCCGGCGAGGGCGCGGGTCAGGTCGTCCAGGCCGTACCGGCTGAGGGCGGGGATCACGAGGAACAGCCCGGCGACGAAGACGAGGAGCCACCAGGGCACCAGGGCCCAGGTGAGCTTCGCCCGGTCGCGCCAGGCGAACACCGCGACCAGCGCCGCCGCGGACGCCACGGCCACCTCGGCGATGGGGGCGCCCGCCAGGACGGCCGCCACGAAGAGCGCGCACACCACGGCCGCCGCACGGAACAGCACCCGGTCGCGCACCGGCGCGGGCGGCGGGGGCCGGTAACCGCCCCGCGCGCCCCGTGCGCCGCGCCGCCAGAAGAAGACCCACAGCAGCGACGCGGTCACCGCCAGGGCCGCGGCCTGGGGCGCCCACATGCGGGCGGCGAACCCGTGGGTGGACAGGTTCAGCCTGCCCTCGGCCAGCAGGTTGGTGAGGTTGGACACCGGCAGCAGCAGGCTGGCGGTGTTGGCCGGCCAGATCGTGGTCATCGCGAGCGGCAGGGCGGGGATGTCCGTCCGGGACGCCAGCACCAGCAGCACGGGGGTCAGCAGCACGGCGGTGGTGTCGAGGTTCAGGAGCATCGTGATGAGCGCGGCGAACGCCACGCACAGCGCGAACAGGGCCCAGTACCTGCCCCGCCCGGCGATGGCGAGCCGGGCGGCGAGCACGTCGAAGACGTCCGCCTCCTTGACCAGTCCGGCGAAGACGATCACCGCGGCCAGGAACACCAGCAGCGGCCCCACCCGGCCGACGTCCGCCACCGCCTCCGGCCAGGGCAGCACCCCCGTGACCACGCACAGCAGTCCCACGGTCAGCACCGCGAGCCGCACGAGGTCGAGCCGGCGCATCGGGCTCAGCGGCCGCCGCGGCGGGCCATCAGGTCCTGCCACACCTCGCGGGCGCGGGCGTCGAGGTCGTCCAGGGAGCCGTCGTTGGGGATGACGATGTCGGCGACCTTGAGGCGGTCCTCGCGGGTGGCCTGGGCCTTGATGCGGGCGAGTGCGTCGTCCTCGGACATGCCGCGGCGGGTGGTGAGGCGGGACAGGCGGACGTCGTCGGGGGCGTCGACGACGATCACGACGTCGTACATCGGAGCCAGGCCGTTCTCGGCGAGCAGGGGGACGTCGTACACCACGATCGCGTCCTCGGGGGCCTGGCGCTGCAGCTCGGCGACGCGCTCGCCGACCCGGGGGTGGACGATGGCGTTGAGACGAGCCAGTTGCCCGGAGTCGCTGAAGACGACGCGGCCGAGCTTCTCGCGGTCCAGCGTGCCGTCGGGACGCAGCACGCCGGAGCCGAACGTCTCGACGATCTCCGCCAGGCCGCCGGTGCCGGGCTCCACCACCTCGCGGGCGATCTTGTCGGCGTCGATGACGACGGCGCCGAGTGCGCCGAGCCGCCTGGAGACCTCGCTCTTGCCCGACCCGATCCCGCCGGTCAGCCCAACCTTAAGCATGCACGGAAGCGTAGCCCGTGGCCGTGGGCACGGGCTTGCGGAGATGGATGAGGGTGAGGTGGGGGTGGAGGCGCTCGCGGCGGGTCTCGTGGTACCCGAGGCGGCGGTACAGCCGGAGGTTGTCCTCGGACAGATGGCCGGTGAACAGGTCGAACGCCTCGGCGGGCGGGGTCAGCTCGGCCTCGATCGCCTGGAGCAGAGCGGTGCCGACGCCCCGGCCCTGCAGGTCGGGCACCACCGCGAGGCGCCCGATCACGCCGGTCGTGCCGCTGAGCCGCCCGCGCACCGTGCCGACGACCCGCCCGCCGTCCAGCGCCTTCAGCACCACGGCGGTCCGCACGGCCTCCCGCATGCCCTCAAGCGACTCCACGAGCGGCGGTATGAACGGATCGCCGTACAACTGGGCCTCGGCGACATAGGCGGCCCGCTGGACGGTCAGCAGCTCTCCGGCGTCCTCGGGGCGGGCCCGCTCGATCCGCGTCACGCGCCCCACTGTAGGGCACCGGCCCCACCCGGGCGGACGGCGGAACCCGCGCGCACAGGGCAAGTGGACGTCTGCGAGGGCGGACCAGGGGGACGGGAGTCAGGGGCCGGAAACGGGTCGAGGACCCCGCTTTCGCGGGGTCCTCGCCGGTGGAACGGTGTCGCGGGTCAGCTCTGGCCGCCGGCCAGCTTCTCCCGCAGGGCGGCGAGCGCCTCGTCCGACGCCAGGGCGCCACCCGTGGGGGCGGAACCGGTGGACGACGGCGGGGTCTCGCCCGTGTACGACGACGGAGCCGCGGCCTGGGCCTCCTCGGCGCGGGCCTTCTCGACCTGCGACTTGTGGGCCTCGAAGCGGGTCTGGGCCTCGGCGTACTGCCGCTCCCACTCCTCGCGCTGCTTCTCGTAACCCTCGAGCCACTCCCCGGTCTCGGGGTCGAAGCCGTCGGGGTAGATGTAGTTGCCCTGCTCGTCGTAGTTGGCCGCCATGCCGTACAGCGTGGGGTCGAACTCGACGTCGGCGCCGATGGCACCCTCGTTGGCCTGCTTCAGCGACAGCGAGATGCGCCGGCGGTCGAGGTCGATGTCGATGATCTTGACGAAGATCTCGTCGCCGACCTGGACGACCTGCTCGGGGATCTCGACGTGGCGCTCGGCCAGCTCGGAGATGTGCACCAGGCCCTCGATGCCCTCCTCGACCCGGACGAACGCACCGAACGGCACCAGCTTGGTGACGCGCCCGGGGACGACCTGGCCGATCTGGTGGGTGCGGGCGAACTGCTGCCAGGGGTCCTCCTGCGTCGCCTTGAGCGACAGGGAGACCCGCTCGCGCTCCATGTCCACGTCGAGCACCTCGACGGTGACCTCCTGGCCGACCTCGACGACCTCGGAGGGGTGGTCGATGTGCTTCCAGGACAGCTCGGAGACGTGCACCAGGCCGTCGACCCCACCGAGGTCGACGAACGCGCCGAAGTTGACGATCGACGACACGACGCCCTTGCGGACCTGACCCTTCTGCAGGGTGTTGAGGAACGTCTGGCGCACCTCGGACTGGGTCTGCTCGAGCCAGGCGCGGCGGGACAGGACCACGTTGTTGCGGTTCTTGTCCAGCTCGATGATCTTCGCCTCGAGCTCGCGGCCGACATACGGCTGCAGGTCGCGCACGCGGCGCATCTCGACCAGCGACGCGGGCAGGAAGCCGCGAAGGCCGATGTCGAGGATCAGGCCGCCCTTGACGACCTCGATGACCGTGCCGGTGACGATGCCGTCCTCGTCCTTGATCTTCTCGATCGTGCCCCAGGCGCGCTCGTACTGGGCGCGCTTCTTGGACAGGATGAGACGGCCTTCCTTGTCCTCCTTCTGAAGGACAAGCGCCTCGACGTGCTCTCCGACCTCGACGACCTCGGCCGGGTCGACATCGTGCTTGATCGAGAGCTCGCGCGAGGGGATGACGCCCTCGGTCTTGTAGCCGATGTCGAGCAAGACCTCGTCTCGATCGACCTTGACGACGGTGCCTTCGACGATGTCGCCGTCGTTGAAGTACTTGATGGTCTCGTCGATCGCGGCGAGGAAGGCCTCCTCGGAACCGATGTCGTTGACCGCTACCTGCGGGGTGTTCGAGGTGGCCTCAGTGCTGCTCGTCATGTGTGGAATTGCTCCGAACGCGGACAGAAGTCGATGTGGCGGGCGCGCGGCAGGCCGTCTGTCGCTCAAGCCGAGGATGGTCAGCGTGACCCATGGTCGACATGACCGAGCGCGAGCCCGCTCCGTCCGAGGCGCACGCAGGCCCACAGCGCAGCGATCAGCATATGCAAGCACGTGGGGCCCGGTCAATCCGGCGCCCACCAGCACAACCGTCGCAAGCCCTCAGTACACGACGGTCAACCGGCGCAGCTTTGCCAAGATCTTACCGCGAAATCGTTGCGGCATGGATATGTGGGCGGGGTCGCCGTCTGATGTGTAGCGCTCACGTGGGTGCTCGTCAAGCCACTCTAGCCAGTGCTGGGAGCACCATTTACGGCATTCACCATTTTTGCCATTGGACTGGATGCGCGGGATGTTGTAGCGGTCGAAGCTCTTCGCGTAGGGCGAAACCGACGGCTCGGCACCGGCCAGGAAAACGGCGTCGAAGTGGTACTTGGTGCCGTCCCAGGAGCCGTCGTGCGCCAGCGAGCGCTTCTTGGGCCTGCTGCCGTAGGGCAGGGCGAACGTCTCCGACGGCGGGGCGCCGAGGCGCTCCAGCAGGCGCTGCTGGCGGACGATCACCTCGCTGACCTTCTTCTTGGACAGGCGCCGCAGGTCCGGGTGCCCGTAGGTGTGGTTGGCGACCTCGAAGCCGCGCTCCGTCAGCCACCGCACCGCGGCCCGCTGGCGTTCCCGGTCCCGGAAGCCGAACGGGTCGTGGTTCACCCAGAACGTCGCCACCGGCCGGAACCCCGGGTACCGCTGCGCCACCTCCAGGAGGATCCGCACCGCCGTGTCCGGCAGCGGCAGCCCGTCGGCGCCGAGCGCGAAGTGACTGGGGTTGCCGTCGTCGAACGTCAGCACCACCGGGTGGGTGCCCGCCGGGATGTCGATCCTCCCCGTGGCGAACTCCGCGGCCGTGACCGGCACGTACCCGGCCCGGGCCAGCCGCTCCAGCTCGGCACGCAGCTGACCGGGCGTGCGATCGATGCCGGCGACCCGCTTGCGGAGGATCCGGTGATACATGATCACCGGCACGAGGCCCATCTCGTTGGCCCCGATCTCCCGCGCCCACTCCGGGGTGGCCCGCACCCCCGGCGCCCCGTCCCCCCGTGGCGCCACCGGCCCCCGTTCCCCCGCGCTCCCGCCGCGCGGGCGCACCGGCACCTCCCCGGCCGGCTCCCCGGCCGGCTCCCCGAAGGGCAGTACGAGCAACGCCACGACGGCGACCACCATCACAGCGACGTTGATGATCCCGATGACGTGCGTAAGTCCGGGTGCGCTCCGCACAGATGCTCCCTGAAAGCTCTCCTCAAGTCGATCTTCTCCCAGGACGGCCTCCGCTGCCCCGAGCTGCGCCAGCGTACACGTCCATCATGTGCCGAAATTTGCCCGCGAACTCATAACCCCAGAAAAGCGAAAAGCGCGCCGGAGGCCTGGACGGCTCTCACGGCGCGCGGGACGGGGGTCAGTGGCCGGCGGTCTCCCAGGTGCCGCCGGTGCCGGTGGAGACGGACAGGGGGACGCTCAGGGGGTAGGCGGCGCACATCTGGTCGGTCACCAGGGTGCGCAGCGCGTCCAGCTCGCCGGGGGCCACCTCGAAGACGAGCTCGTCGTGGACCTGGAGGAGCATGCGTGAGCGAAGGTCCGCGTCCTTCATGGCCTTGCTGACGTGGAGCATGGCGACCTTGATGATGTCGGCGGCCGAGCCCTGGATGGGGGCGTTGAGCGCCATGCGCTCGGCCATCTCGCGGCGCTGGCGGTTGTCGCTCGTCAGGTCGGGCAGGTAGCGGCGGCGGCCGAGGATGGTCTCGGTGTAGCCGTCGTGGCGGGCCTGGGCGACGATGGCGGCCAGGTAGTCGCGGACGCCGCCGAACTCCTCGAAGTACTCCTCCTTGAGGGCGCGGGCCTCGGCCACGGGGATGTTGAGCTGGCCGGACAGGCCGAAGTCGGACAGGCCGTAGGCCAGGCCGTAGTTCATGGCCTTGATGCGGGCGCGCAGCTCGCTGTCGACCTGCTCGGGCGGGAGGTCGAACACCCGGGCCGCGGTGGCCTTGTGGAAGTCGTGGCCGGACTCGAACGCGGCGATCAGCGAGGCGTCCCGCGACAGGTGGGCCATGATGCGCAGCTCGATCTGGCTGTAGTCGGCGGTGAGCAGGCATTCGTACCCCTCGCCGACCACGAAGCCCTGCCGGATGCGCCGCCCCTCGGCGGTGCGGATCGGGATGTTCTGCAGGTTGGGCTTCTCCGACGACAACCGGCCGGTGGCCGCGATGATCTGGTTGAACGTGGTGTGGATGCGCCGGTCGTCCCCGATCTCCTTGATCAGGCCCTCGACGGTGACCTTCAGCCGGGTCTGGTCGCGGTGGCGCAGCAGGATGGTGGGCAGCTCGTTGTCGGTCTGGGTGGCGAGCTGGGCCAGCGCGTCGGCGTCGGTGGTGTAACCGGTCTTGATGCGCTTGGTCTTCGGCAGCCCGAGCTTGACGAACAGGATCTCCTGCAACTGCTTGGGCGAGCCGAGGTTGAACTGCTCCCCCACCACGCGGTGGGCCTCCTCGACGGCCTGCTTGACCGCCGCGCCGAACTCGGCCTCCAGCCCCATGAAGTAGTCGCGGTCGGCGGCGATGCCGGCGCGCTCCAGCTCGGCCAGCACCCGCACCAGCGGCAGCTCCACCTCCTGCATCAGCCTGCTGCCGCCGCGGGGCCCCAGATGGGCCTCCAGGGCGTCCGCGAGCTCGCGCACGGCGTCGGCCCGGACGGCGAGCTCCTCGGCCGCGTTGTCCTCGGGGTCGTCGAACAGGGCGGCCTGCCCGCCGTTGTCGGCCTCGGCGCGCAGCTCGCGGTGCAGGTAGCGCAGCGCGAGGTCGTCCAGCGGGAAGGACCGCTGCCCCGGCATCGCGAGGTACGCCGCGAGCGCCGTGTCGCACGTGAGCCCGCGCAGGTCGAGCCCGTACGCCCACAGGGCCAGCAGCGGCCCCTTGGCGTCGTGGAGGGCCTTCGGGGCGCTCTCGTCGGCCAGCCACGCGCCGAGCGCGCTCTCGTCGTCGGGCGTGAGGGCGGTGAGGTCGATGTACGCGGCGCGGGCCGGCTGCCTCTCGGCACCGGGGACGGCGATCGCGAGGTTGTCCAGGCGGCCGGTGCCGCTGCCGGAGACGCCCTTGACGGCGAGCCCGGCCCGCCCGCCCGGCACCTTGGCCAGCCAGTCGCCCACCTGGCCGGGCCCGAGCGTGGTGACCTCGACGGCGAAGCCCTCTTCCGCCTCGGGCTCGGCGGTGCCGATGCTCTGGTACAGCCGGTCGCGCAGCACGCGGAACTGCAGCGTGTCGAACAGCTTGTGGATCTCGTCGCGGTCCCACTTGCCCATGGTGAGGCCGTCCACCTCGACGTCCAGCGGCACGTCGCGGCGCAGCTCGGTGAGCTGGCGGTTGTGCACGACCTGGCCGAGGTGCTCGCGCAGCTTGTCGCCGACCTTGCCCTTGACCTCGTCGACCCGGTCGACCAGGGCGGCGAGCGAGCCGTACTCCTTGACCCACTTGGCGGCGGTCTTCTCGCCCACGCCCGGGATGCTCGGCAGGTTGTCGCTGGGGTCGCCGCGCAGCGCGGCGAAGTCGGGGTACTGCTCGGGGGTCAGGGCGTACTTGTCGACGACGGCCGCGGGGTCGAAGCGCGTCATGTCGCTGATGCCGCGGCGGGTCATGAGCAGGGTGATGCGGTCGTTGACGAGCTGCAGCGCGTCGCGGTCGCCGGTGACGATGAGGACGTTCATGTCCTGCTCGGCGGCCCGGTGGGCGAGCGTCGCGATGAGGTCGTCGGCCTCGTACCCGGCCAGCGACAGGTGGGGGACGCGCAGCGCGTCGAGCACCTCGAAGATCAGGCTGACCTGGCCGCGGAAGTCGTCGGGGGTCTCCTGGCGGTTGGCCTTGTACTGGTCGTACGCCTCGTGCCGGAAGGTGGGCTCGGACCGGTCGAAGCACACCGCCACGTGGGTCGGCTTCTCGTCACGCAGGACGTTGATCAGCATCGAGGTGAAGCCGTACACCGCCTCGGTGTGCTGGCCGTCGGTCGTGGTGAGGTTGGCGTCCTTGAGGGCGTAGAACGCGCGGTACGCGAGCGAGTGCCCGTCCAGCAGGAGCAGACAGGGTCGGGCGGGGGTCGGATCCGTCTTCGGCACACGTGCAGCCTAGTCTCCTGGTACGACAGAACGGCTCCCTGTTGCGCACTGGAGGCACCCTCTTGACCATGACGAACCCCGAGGACCTGGACGAGGGCGAGATCCGGGCGGGACGGCACCTCGGGCCGCTCGCGGACACGATGGGCATCGAGATCACCGAGATCAGCGCCCAGCGCGTGGTGGCGCGGATGCCCGTCGCGGGCAACACCCAGCCGATCGGCCTCCTGCACGGCGGGGCCTCCTGCGTGCTGGCCGAGACGATCGGCTCCATGGGGGCCATGACGCACGCGGGGCCGGGGCGCGTCGCGATGGGCATCGAGATCAGCGCCACCCACCACCGGTCGGCCGGCTCGGGTCACGTCACGGGGGTGGCGACCCTGGTGCACGGGGGGCGCAGCCTCGCCACGTACGACATCCAGATCACCGACGACGACGGACGGCGGGTCTGCACCGCCCGGCTCACCTGCATGCTCCGTGACAGTCCGTGATATTTAAATTAATTCGGTCCGGCTTTTGTGACTCTCTTTGCACAGGAGCCACAAGGATCGCTAGCGTTGTGACGCCAGGGCCCGTGGGTGGTCGAGTAGACAACGTGTGCGGCCGGGGAAGCCATACATGGCCCCAAAGTCACCCACGGGCTCCCTACGGCTAGCCGGTCGCGCCGGGCGCCTCGCCCGGCGCCCCCGGTCCGGGCGTCTCCCCGCCGACGTGCCCGGGGTCGAGCACCCGGCTGAGGAACGACCGGGTGCGGGTGTGCTGCGGCCGCCCGATCACCTGCTCCGGCGGGCCCTCCTCGACGATGACGCCGCCGTCCATGAACACCACCCGGTCGGCCACCTCGCGGGCGAAGCTCATCTCGTGGGTGACCACCAGCATGGTCATGCCGTCGTCGGCGAGCGCCCGCATGACGGCCAGCACGTCGCCCACAAGCTCCGGGTCGAGCGCCGAGGTGGGCTCGTCGAACAGCATCAGGCGGGGGTCCATGGCGAGCGCCCGGGCGATGGCCACCCGCTGCTGCTGGCCGCCGGACAACTGCGAGGGGAAGTCGTCGCACTTGGCGGCGACGCCCACCTTCTCCAGGTTCGCCCGCGCGACGCGCTCGGCCTCGGCCTTCCCGCGGCGCAGCACCCGCCGCTGAGCGATCATGACGTTCTGCAGCACCGTCATGTGCGGGAACAGGTTGAACGACTGGAACACCATGCCGAGCCCGCGCCGTGCCGCGTCGAGGTCGACGTCGGGGTCGGTCAGCTCGACGCCGCCGACGATCACGGTGCCCTTGGTGGGCTGCTCCAGCAGGTTGACGCACCGCAGCAGCGTCGACTTGCCCGAGCCGGAGGGTCCGATCACGCAGACGACCTGGCCCTCGTCCACGGTGAAGTCGACGCCCTTGAGCACCTCCAGGGCGCCGAAGGACTTGTGCAGGTCTCTGATCTCGACCGCGTGGCTCATCGGGTCACCGCCCCTTTCCCTGGCGCCGTTCCAGGCGGCCGGCGAGATAGCCCAGCGGGATGGTGACGAGCAGGTACGTCAGCCCCACCACCATGATGGGGGTGGCGTTGCCCGTCGTGGACGCCAGGTCGTTGCCGAACTTGGTCAGCTCGACGTACTCGCCGCTCACCCCGAGGAAGAGCACGAGCGAGGAGTCCTTGAGCAGCGAGACGAACTGGTTGGTGGTCGGGGGGATCACGATCCGGACGGCCTGAGGGATGACCACCGAGACCATGGCCCGCGAGTGCGACATGCCGAGGGACCTGGCGGCCTCGGTCTGGCCCCTTGGGACGGCCTGCAGGCCGGCCCGCAGCGTCTCGGCCATGTAGGCCGCGCTGACGATGGTGAGGCCGAGGATGCCCTGCCCGTACGTGCCGCCGGGGACCTGGAAGCCGGGCAGCGCGAGCGGCAGGAAAAGGATCAAGAGGAAGATCAGCAGCGCGGGGAGACCTCGGAAGATCTCGATGTAGACCGTCGCGATCCACCGGTACGGCCGCACCGACGACAGGCGCATCAGCGCCAGCAGCAGGCCGAACAGCGACCCGAAGACGAAGCCGCCGACCGTGTAGATGATGGTGTTCTTCAGCGCCACGAGGAACACGTCGGGGAACGCCTGCTCCGCCACGTCCATCTTGGCGAAGTTCAGCGCGAGACCGTCCCAGTTGACGAAGAACACGAGCGCGACGACCGCCGCGGCCAGCACGACGTACTGGATCGCGCGGCTGATGCGCTGCCGCTTTCGGGGACTGAGCCGGGACCGGCCGGGGTTCACCCCGGCCGGTCCCGTAGGCCCGTCCGTATTGGACTGGTCCGTCATCGGATCAGGTGGTTCCCAGCTCGCCCGGCTTCTTGCCGAACCACTTCACGTAGATCTGCTCGTAGGTGCCGTCGGACTTGGCCTTCGTGATCTCCTCGTTGATGATCTTGAGGAGCTCGGTGTTGCCCTTCTTCAGGCCGATGCCGTACTGCTCACCGGTGTCGAGGCTGGCGATCAGCTCGAACTTGTCGGCGATCTCCGGCTTCTTCAGCCAGGTGAGCACGACCGGCAGGTCCTGCACGATCACGTCGGCCTGGCCGGACTGGAGACCGAGCAGTTCCTTCGGCGAGTCGGCGAACTCGGTGGGGTCGAGACCCTGCTTCTTGACGTAGTCGAGGCCCGTGGTGGAGGCCTGCGCGCCGAGCTTGAGACCCTTGGCCTTCACGTCCTCCAGCGACTTGGCACCGGTCCCCTTCTTGGCGAGCAGGGCCTGCGTCGCGTCGAAGTAGGGGTCGGAGAAGTCGAGGTTCTGCTGGCGCTCGGGGGTGATGGTCATGCCCGCGGCGGCGACGTCACACTTGCCGGCGTTGAGGGCGGCACCGCTCTTGATCACGGCGAAGTCGATGTCGACGATCGCCTGCGTGACCCCCAGCCGCTTGGCCACCAGGTCGACCATGTCCACGTCGAAGCCGACGACCTTGTCGCCTTCCTTGAACTGGAACGGCTCGTACGGCAGGTTGGTGCAGGTCGTGAGCTTGCCCGGGCTGATCAGCTTGACGCCGGGGGCAGCGGCGGACGACCCTCCGCCCGCGGAGGCGCTGGCGCCCGTGGTGGGCTCGTCCGATCCGCCGCCGCAAGCGGAGAGAAGGCACGTGGCACTCACAACCAGTGCCCCGATTGATGTCATACGGCGACGTCTGGACCAAAAGACCACAACGTCCTCCTCTTTGGCTCAATGTCGGAGTTAAGTTAAGTTACCGTAACCCTGGCCATGGTCCCGCACCTGGTCACCGGGGGTATTACCGGAATGAAACGATCGCACAACACCTGACGCAGCCTGGTGCTCCCACCGGTTATGGTGCGAGGCGTGAGGTCACCCCGCGCCGTGTGTGCCGTGCTCGTCACGCTGGCGATCGCTTCCTGCTCAGGCGAGCCCGCCGCGGCACCCACCCCCGCCGCCCCGCGCACCTACCTCATCCCCGCCGAGACCGCCCGCCCCGACGAGACGGTCATCAAGGCCGCCCCCGTGGTGGACGGCCAGATGCGCTTCCGGGTCCTCGGCTACAGCGACGGCATGCCGAGCATGTTCGGCAGCCACGCGGAGTGGAACGCCAAGGGCTACTACGCCCGCGTCCGCGTCCAGATCGAGAGCACCGACCGCACCAACCAGAAGTTCGACGCCAAGCAACAACTCCTCGTCGCCTCCGACGGCCGCACCTTCCACATGGACACCCAAGGCCAGGCCATCAAACGCCAGCCCGACGAACTCCCCGTCGGCTCCTTCGTGAAGATGCAGTTCGACCTCTGGTACGACTACCCCAAGGACGCCCGCATCACCGCCATCCGCTTCTTCGGCGACCCACCCCTCGGCGCCATCGGCCCCTCCAAGGGCGTCGAGGTCCGCCTCCGCTGAGCCCGCGGCCCCCACCTCCGAGGCAGAGGCCCACGAACCCACGCCACGTCAGACGCCCAGCGTGCCGTCCTTGACACTCCCCACGAACACCGCCCACTCGGCCGGCCCGAAGACCAGCACCGCCCCAGCCACGTCCTTGCTGTCCCGCACGGCCCGAAGACCCGGCAGGTTCGACGCGACCTCCACGCAGTTGCCGGTGTCCGTACTGAAGCTGCTCTTGCGCCACTGTGCGTCCCGAAGGTCACCAGTCATTGCGGCTCACCACTTCCTTGATGACTTTGACCGATTGTTTGCACGGTAGAGCCTCAGCCCGAATGACGTCATATCGGGCCGCCAGTTGTCCTATGACCTGCCGGTCATCAATAGTGCGCCCAACAGGTTGCGCGTCCGTATAGGCGGCATAAGGGGCCCCGTTCTTCTCAGCGATGATGAACCCACCTCCCGCGAGCCCGCAGTGAGCCTCCGCCTCATACGGAACGATCTGAAGGGTCACCTCGGGGCGCTGGGCGACTTCGAGCACGAACTGGAGCTGTTCCCGCAGGACGTGCGCCCCACCGATTCGCCGGTGAAGCACCGCCTCATCCATGATGACGCTGATCAGGGGTGGTTTTGCGCGATTGAGAATGGACTGCCGCCGCATGCGGCCCGCCAGTCGCTCCTCGACCTCTTCGGCGGTGATACCCGGCGCCGTCGCGAACATCTCGCGGGCGTACGCCTCGGTCTGGAACAGGCCGGGAATGAGCATCGGTTCCCAACTGCAAAGGCCCGTGGCGTCCTGCTCATCTTCCAGCCACGGCCGGAAGTACTCGGGCGCCGTCTGCCACTTCGTGGCCATGAACAGGCGGGTCATCGCGCCGTCCAGCCCGAACTTCTCGTCGCACAGCTCCGCGAATTTCCGGGTCGGAGGTCGCTTCAGGGTTTCGACCATCGCCACCTGCGAGTCCGAGTAACCGATCCGATCCCCGAACTGCTGCTGCGTCAGCCCAGCGGCCATGCGATGGCGGCGCAACTCGAAGGCGAAGAGGGCGCGCGGAGACTCGTTCGGGTCTATTTCCTGTGCAGAGGACAAGACACCGCCTTTCTCGCCATATCCGGACGCATCGGGCCACTCACTTACTCAATCGCATGAGTTGTGGTGGCACCGTGAAACGAAACCGCTACCCATGGTAACCCTCCGCCTTCAATCTGGTAAGCGAAGTCACCAGAGACCCACGTCCCCTAAGGTGAAAGGCAAGCCATGCGTACAGGAATCCTGCTGGGAGTCACTGATCTGGTGGGAGTTCCCGAATCTGCGTCCATGGCGCGCGAGTTCGTCAGGCTGAAGCTCGGAGAGGACCACCCGGCCCTGGAGGATGTGACCCTCCTGGTTTCCGAACTTGTCACGAATTCGGTACTCCACTCGAACTCGAAGAACGGCGGACGGATCACCCTCGCGATAGCCGACTGCCACGACCTCATCCACGTCGACGTCGTGGACGCGGGAGGGCCGACGGCTCCCGAGATCCAGCAGGACGCTCTTTCCGAGGGAGGCCGCGGTCTCAGGCTCGTACAGATGATCTCGCACAAGTGGGCCGTCCACGACGCCCCGGCCGGACGTACGGTGTGGTTCCAGGTGAGGTACCAGCGCCGGTAGGACAGGCGAGGACGAGCGCGCCGCACGGGTGCCGTCCCTGTGTCGCGCGAGAGCATCCGGGAGGCGTGCGGTGTCCGTGATCCCCGATTTCGCGGAGCTCTTCGAGAAGGCACGGCGTTCGGTCACGCGCATCGAGCTGCGTGACTCGTACGGCATGAGCGACATCGGTTACCGCGCGTGGCGGGACGGCGTCCCGATCGAGGAGATCTGGCGGTACGACCACCTCCTCCCCTGGGTGAGGACGGTCCGTGCGCACATCGAGCGGGGAGTGTCCTTCCGCCGCGTGAGGGTGGTGTCCGAGCCGGTCAGTGACTACATCAGGTACGAGCACGCGATCACCCCCATGGCCAACCTCATGGGTGGCGAGCAGGTGCGGTGGCTGCCTAGGACGCAGGCGTACGACTTGGCTCTCCCCGCGTGTGATTTCTGGCAGTTCGACGATGATCTGGTGTGCTTCGTCTTCCACAGCGGAGACGGAGAGCCGACCGGTTTCGCCCTGGTCGATGATGACCCCGCCGTGAGCGCGCTCTGCTCCTCGGCGTTCGAGGCCGTTTGGCACAGGGGCATGGAGCACGGGTTCTACTCCCCCGACCTGGGATCGCCCTAGCCGGCCGCGGCGGCCGTGGCACGTGTGGAGCGGGCCGGCCGCGGGTACCGGCGCCGCCTCTGACCCGGCTAGCGCTTGTAGAGGTCGGTCTCGCTCAGCACCTGGTCGCCGTCGTCGTCGGAGCGTCCCAGGCGGGCCGCGGAACCGAACATGGGGCCGCGGGCGCGCTGGAGGCCGGCGAACCGTCCGAATCCGAGCGGCTTGGGCACGTCGTCGTAGATGGCCTCCATGCCACCTCTGACCGAGTACGTCTCGTGCCAGAAACCGGTGCCGCCCGAGTCTCGCAGGAAGTCCAACCACCATTCCCGATGCGGCTCGGACCGGGCGAAGGTGAGCAGCGACGGCAGGTCCCGCCAGTACTGGCGCATTCCCATGTTCATCGGGAAGAACGAGTAGTACACGGGCTCATGCAGCAGCAGCCCGTCCGGCTCGCCCGCCACCGACTCACTGATCTTCCGGCCGAAGCTGAAGAAGGTCCGGACCCCGTACAGACGATTCACCCGCATGCCGAGGTACAGGACTATGAGATCGGGATAGGCGGACAGATCGACGGTCTGCCTGGTCACGCGAGTTGGCATCCAACGCTCCTCACGGCTCGGGTCACGCATGGGCTAGTGCGGGAGGCAGGTCGTGTCCGACGTGGGCGGACCGTCGCTCCCCAGCAGCCTCACCATACGAATCCGAACTTGACCAGCACTGAACCAGACCCGGAAGACAGTGAACGGCGACTTCCCTCTCGAGCGCGTCTGGCTCGGGAGGTGGAAAGTAACCTGCCCGGCCGGGGTCGCGTCCCGGCCGGGCGGGTGTATCCGGCCACCCGGCCGGGGGCCGCTTTCCGGCCGGGCGGTGTTTCTTCTGGCCGCTTCCCGGGGTCGCGTCCCGGTGGGCGGTCTCTTTGTTAGATGCCGTCAGTGGGCGCCTAGTTCGCCGCCGAGGTAGGCCTCTCTGACATGGGGGTCGTTGAGGAGGTCGGCGGCGGGGGCGGACTTGACGACCCGGCCGGTTTCCAGGACGTAGGCGCGGTGGGCCAGCTGGAGGGCCTGCTGGGCGTTCTGCTCCACCAGGAGGACCGTGGTGCCACGGTTGTTGATCTCCTTGATGATGGTGAAGATCTGGGCGACCAGCATGGGGGCCAGGCCCATGGAGGGCTCGTCCAGGAGCAGGACCTTGGGCTTGCTCATCAGGGCGCGGCCGATGGCGACCATCTGCTGCTCGCCGCCGGACATGGTGCCGCCCGCCTGGTTGCGGCGTTCGGCGAGGCGGGGGAACAGCTCGAAGACCTCGTCGAGGTCCTTGGTGAGGTCGCCCGAACGGGTGTAGGCACCCATCAGCAGGTTCTCGGTGACGGTCATGCCGGGGAACACGCCCCGGCCCTCGGGGGACTGGCCGATGCCGGCCAGTACCCGCTTGTGGCCGGCGAGCTTGCTGATGTCCTTGCCCTCGAACACCACGCTGCCCGAGGTCAGGGGACGCAGGCCCGAGATGGTCTTCAGCGTCGTGGTCTTGCCCGCTCCGTTGGCGCCGATGAGGGTGACGATCTCCCCCTCCTCGACGTGGAGGGACACGCCCTTGATCGCCTCGATCTTGCCGTAGTGGACGCGGATGTCGCTGACTTCAAGAAGCATCGGCCGGAGCCCCCAGATAAGCCTCGATGACCCGCGGGTCGTTCTGCACCTCGGCGGGAAGGCCGTCGGCGATCTTCTGGCCGAAGTCGAGCACGGCGATGCGGTCGCTGATGCCCATGACCAGCGCCATGTCATGCTCGATCAGCAGCACCGTGCGCCCGGCGTCCCTGATCTTGCGGATGAGGCCCTGGAGGGCCTCCTTCTCCGCCGGGTTCATACCCGCGGCCGGCTCGTCCAGCAGCAGCAGCTTCGGCTTGGTGGCCAGCGCGCGGGCGATCTCCAGCCGCCGCTGGTCGCCGTACGGGAGGTTCTTCGCGGTCTCCTCCCACCGGTTGCCGATGCCGACGAAGTCGAGCAGCTCGCGGGCCAGTGCCCGGCCGTCCCGCTCCTCGTGGCGGTGCCAGGGCAGCCCGAGGGCCGCGCTGAACATGCCGGCGCGGTGGTGGGCGTCCGCACCCACCATGACGTTCTCCAGGGCCGACATGTTGTGGAACAGCCGGATGTTCTGGAAGGTACGGGCGATGCCGCGCTTGGTGACCTTGTAGCGCTTCATGCCGTCGATGCGGTCGCCGTCGAACACGACCTGCCCGGACGTCGGGCGGTAGACGCCGGTGACCACGTTGAACACCGTGGTCTTGCCGGCGCCGTTCGGCCCGATCAGCGCGAAGATCTCGCCCTCGTTGACGGTCAGCTCGACGTCGCGCAGCGCGACGACGCCGCCGAACTGCATCTTGACCGTCTCCAGCCGCAGAAGCGCACGCGGGTCGCTCATTTGGCCGCTCCTTCTGCCGCGTGGTGGGAATCCGGCCCTGCGACCTCGGCCCCGAGGCTGCCCATGCCGCCTGTGCCTTCCTCCAGCTCGGCCTTTCTTCGCCGGGACGGAAGCAGGCCCTCCGGCCGGAAGATCATCAGGGCGACCAGCGCGGCCCCGAACACCATGATGCGGTACTCGGACAGGCCGCGGAACCGCTCGGGCAACCAGGCGACGAGGAACGCGCCGAGGATGACGCCGGGCACGTTGCCCGACCCGCCGAGCACGACCGCCGCGAGGATGGTGGCCGACAACATGAAATGGAAGTCGTTCGGGTTGATCGAGATCGTCTTGCCGGCCCAGACGACGCCCATCGCCCCGCCGATGGCGGCGCCGATGGCGAAGGCGAGCAGCTTGAACTTGAAGGTCGGGACACCCATCACCTCGGCGGCGTCCTCGTCCTCGCGGATCGCGGCCCACGCGCGGCCGACCCGGCTCTTCTCCCACCGCTTCACGAAGATGATGATCGCGGCGGCCACCACCACCAGCAGGTAGTAGTACGGCCGGGGGTCGAGCACGCCGTAGTGGAAGACGTCCACCCCGAAGATCATGACGCCGTCCACGCTGGGCGGGTGCGGGATGCCCGCGATGCCGCGGGGGCCGCCGATGGCGTCGGTGTTCTCGGCGGTCTGCCGGACGATCTCACCGAACCCGAGTGTCACGATGGCGAGGTAGTCGCCACGCAGCCGCAGCGTCGGGCCACCGAGCACGACTCCGGACAGGGCCGACAGCAGCACGCCGACGACCATGATCTCCCAGAAGTTCAGCCCCAGCTTGGTGCCGAGCAGCGCCATGGAGTAGCCGCCCATGGCGAAGAACGCGACGTACCCGAGGTCGAGCAGGCCGGCCTGGCCCACCACGACGTTGAGGCCGATCGCCAGCACCACGAACGTGCCGATGGGGAAGAACAGCACGCTGGCCCAGTCGCTGTACGGCGACATGACACTGCCGATCGGGTCGGCGGGCAGCAGCAGGGCGATGACGAACACGAGGATGTACACGGTCCAGCGCTGCCAGCCGGGCGCGCCGGCCCAGCGGTCGCGGATGCCGTCGGTGAACGCGGAGAGGGCGTTCCTGCCGTTGGTGATCGTGGAGTTCGTGCTCATGCGCGTGCCTGCTGAAGGGATTCACCGAGGATGCCGGTGGGCCGGAACATCAGGACCAGGACGAGGACCGTGAACGCGATGACATCCTTCCATCCCGAGCCGAAGATCGCGGCGCCGTAGTTCTCGATGAGTCCGAGGAACAGGCCGCCGAGCAGGGCTCCGCGTAGGTTGCCGATACCGCCGAGCACCGCGGCGGTGAACGCCTTGATGCCGAGCAGGAAGCCGATGGAGAACTTGGTGATCTCGAACTGCAATATGAACAACGCTCCCGCGAGGCCGGCCATCAGGCCGCCGATGAGGAACGTGATACGCACGATCTTGTCGATGTCCACGCCCATCAGGACCGCGGTCTCCGGGTCCTGCGAGGTGGCCCGGATGCCGCGCCCGATCTTGGTGCGGTTGACCAGCAGGTCGAGCAGGACCATCATGCCGATCGCCGCGACGAAGATCAGGATCTGGTCGGCCCTGATCTGAGCGCCGCCGAGCGTGAACAGCACGTCCTTGTCCATGATGCGCGCGACGCCCATCTGGTTGCGGCCCTGCTGCGGACGGTTGAAGACGTGCGGGATGATCACCAGGGCGAAGAGCTCCTGGAGGAACAGCGAGGCGCCGATGGCCGAGATGAGGGCGGCCAGGCGCGAGGCGCCGCGCTTGCGCAGCGGGCGGTAGGCGATGCGCTCGAGCAGCACCGCCGAGCCCGCGGACGCCGCGCCGCCCACCAGCAGCATGAGCAACAGCCCGCCGACGAGGGCGAGGCCGGTCAGCGGCTGGGTGAAGCCCATCGTCATGACGACGAAGGCCGACGCCATGGTGCCGATCATGAAGATCTCGGAGTGAGCGAAGTTGATGAGTCGCAGCACGCCGTAGACCATCGTGTAGCCCAGGGCGACGAGGCCGTAGATCGCGCCCAGGATGAGGCCGTCGATCGTGTACGGCCAGAAGGAGCCGAGAAGGTTATCGAACACAGGGAATCGCTTTCAGGAAGCCGGCACGCGACACGGACGGGGGCGGGAGCGCACGCGGCGTTCCCGCCCCTCCAACTACTGCCCGGTGACCGTCAGCCTTCGAGCTTGGCGGTCGTGGAGTCGCCGAGCAGGCCGATCTGACCCGCCTTCACCTGGTAGATGTAGATCGACTTGGCCGACGGCTCGCCGGTCGGGTCGAAGCTGATGTGCTTGGAGATGCCGTCGAAGTCCGACTTGCCGATGGCCTCGTTGATGGCGTCCGGGGTGGTCGCGCCCGCGCCGATCGCCTTGGTGAAGGCGGTCATCGCGTCGTAGCCCTCGGTCGCGTAGATCAGCGGGTCGGCGCCGAACTTGGCCTTGTAGTCGGCCGCGAACTTCTTGACCTTCTCGTCGGTCTCGTCCGGGGTGGGGATGCGGCAGGGGCAGCCGATGAGCGCGCCCTCGGCCTGCTCCTGGCCGGCGCCCTCGATGATGCCCTTGTCCAGCGAGCCGTCGCCGGAGAAGAACTTGGCGGTCACACCCTTGTCGCGGAGCTGCTTGAGCAGCTTGCCCGCGCCGGCGTAGTAGCCGCCGAAGAACACCGCGTCCGGCTTGGCGGACACGACCTTGTTCACCGTGGAGGAGTAGTCCGTGGCGTTCGGGTCGAGCGCGTCGTCGGTGACCGTGGCGCCCTTGGTCTTGAGCTGCGCGCGGACCGCGTCGGCGAGGCCGAGGCCGTACTCGGACTTGTCGTCGATCACGAAGACGTTCTTGGCGGCCGCGGGGCCGGCGATGAAGTCGGCGATGGCCGGGCCCTGCACGCCGTCGTTGGGGACGACGCGGTGCCAGTACTTCCAGCCGTTCTTGGCGAGGTCGACGTTGGTGGCCGAGGCGGAGATGTTCGGGATCTTCGCCTCCTCCAGCACCGGCACGGCCTGCTTGGACTCACCGGAGAAAGCGGGGCCCACCATGGCGACGACCTTGTCGGTCTTGACCGCCTGCTGGGCCAGCGCGACCGCGGTGCTCGCGTCGGCGCGGCTGTCGTAGGGGACAAGCTCGATCTTGACCTTGGGGTTGGTCGCGTTGTATTCGTCCACGGCGAGCTGGGCGCCGTTGCGCGGGGGAATCACGATGCCGGAGTTCTCACCCGACAGGTCACCCATGAAGCCGATCTTGAGCGTGGTCGGCGCGGCGGATGATCCACCACCGCCCGCCTCCGGCTCGGAGCCACCGCCACAGGCGGCGAGACCAACGGTTAGTGCCACACCGACGGCGAGCACGCCCCCGAGGCGAGCAATCTTGGGCCGCAAGGTTGCCTTCCTTTCGCCTGATCCCACGTCGGGATCGGGTCCACAGAGCCCCCCTGGCCGGGTACGGCCGGGGTTGTTGACGGCATTACACCCAGCTCAAGTCACAGGTCGGTACAGAGAGACCCCACGTTACCGCTTCGTTATCACACCGGTCCTCTTCGGCGATCGACCAGAAAAGTAAAGGTCACCTCGGAGGCAAGGGCGCGCGGACGGTGGGGTCCCCTCCCGATCGGGCCCGCCTTGACCGCCCACGGGCCCACGCAGTCAACCCGGCCGGTCGTCAGCGGCGGAGCGGATTCCTCCGACGTTCCCGGCGGTACACGGCCCTGGGGCGGGAGCCCTCGCAAGGGCCACCGGCGGTGCCCCGGCCGCGTTCCGGCGGTGCCCCGGCCGCGCTCCGGCGGTGCCCGGCCGCGCTCCGGAGGTGCCCGGCCGCGCTCCGGCGACGGGGCTTGGCCGCGCTCCGGCGGGGCGCGGCCGCGCCGTCAGCCGTCAGGAGCTCTCTTGGGTGCCGGCCTCGGTGACGACGGCCTGGGCGACCTGGCGCATGCTCATGCGGCGGTCCATCGAGGCCTTCTGGATCCAGCGGAACGCCTGCGGCTCGGTCCACCCGTGCTGGGCCATCAGCAGGCCCTTGGCCCGCTCGACGAGCTTGCGGGTCTCCAGCCGCTCGCCGAGCGTGGTGACCTCACGCTCCAGGGCGGCCATCTCCTCGTGCCTGCTGACCGCCATCTCGATGGCCGGGACCAGGTCGGACTTGGTGAACGGTTTGACGAGGTAGGCCATGGCGCCGGCGTCCCTGGCCCGCTCCACCAGGTCGCGCTGGGAGAACGCGGTGAGGATCAGGCAGGGCGCCACCCGCTCCGAGACGATGCGCTCGGCGGCGGAGATGCCGTCCAGGATCGGCATCTTGACGTCCAGGATCACCAGGTCCGGCCGGCGCTCCAGAGCCAGCTTGATCGCCGTCTCGCCGTCTCCGGCCTCACCGACGATGGCATAGCCCTCCTCTTCCAGCATCTCCTTCAAATCGAGGCGGATCAGGGCCTCGTCTTCCGCGATCACCACTCGCCGCTGCGTACTCACGACCAAGAGAGTACCGACGTCCGCTAGATTAGGGACACGCGCGGCGAGCGCCCCGATAGACCAACGGCAGAGTCAATGGCCTCAAAATCCATCAAGTGTGGGTTCGAATCCCACTCGGGGCACCGACCGGCGCCGCCGTACACGGCGGACGCGGGCCGCCGGGCCGCTCAGGCACCGGCACGCCGGCGCGGGCGGAAGGAACATCTGGGAGACCCTGCCGGGGAAGCGGCAGGAGACACCGCACGACAGCGGAACGGCCACCACCGGGACTCCCGGGGTGGCCGTCGCCGTTTCTCGTCGCTCAGGCGCCGCTGGAGGACACCGCGGAGCCGATGGTGTGCACGCGCAGCGCGTTGGTGGAGCCGTGGGTGCCGGGCGGGGAGCCCGCCACGATGACGACCTTGTCGCCCTTCTCGCAGCGGCCGGCCGACAGCAGCGCCGACTCGACCTGGCGCACCATGTCGTCGGTGTGGTGCACGAACGGCACCTCGTAGGTCTCCACGCCCCAGGTGAGGGCGAGCTGGCCGCGCACCTCGGGGGCTGAGGTGAAGGCGAGCAGCGGGATCGGCGAGCGGTAGCGCGCCAGGCGCCGGGCGGTCTCCCCCGACATGGTGTACGCGCACAGGGCCCGGGCGCCGACGATGGCGCCGACCTCGGCCGCGGCGCGGGCGATGGCGCCGCCGGTGGTCTCGGGCACCCGGTCGAAGGTGTGGGTGGACTGCAACGACTCGGCCTCGGCGGCGAGAGCGATGCGGTCCATCGTGGACACCGACTCGATGGGGTAGCTGCCGACGGACGTCTCACCCGAGAGCATGACCGCGTCGGCGCCGTCCATGACGGCGAAGGCGACGTCGGACGCCTCGGCCCGCGTGGGGCGGGGGGCGCCCATCATCGAGTCGAGCATCTGGGTGGCGACGATGACCGGGTGGGCCTTCTCGCGGCACAGGGCGATGGCGCGGCGCTGCACGATCGGCACCTGCTCCAGCGGGAGCTCCACGCCGAGGTCGCCGCGGGCGACCATGATGCCGTCGAAGGCGTCGACGATCTCCTCGAGGAGATCGACGGCCTGCGGCTTCTCGATCTTGGCGAGCAGCGGCAGGTGGACGCCCTCCTGGTCCATGATCTGGCGCACCAGGGCGGCGTCCTCGGGGCTGCGCACGAACGACAGGGCGATCATGTCGAAGCCGGTGCGCAGGGCCCAGCGCAGGTCCTCCTCGTCCTTCTCGGTGAGCGCGGGGGCGGACACCGCGACGCCGGGGAGGTTGAGGCCCTTGTTGTCGGAGATCATGCCGCCGACGATGACCTTGGTGACCACGCGCGGCCCGTCCACGGCGGTGGCCTCGAGCACCAGGCGGCCGTCGTCGACCAGGATGCGGTCACCGGGGCGCACGTCGGAGGGCAGGCCCTCGTAGGTCGTGGACACCAGGTCGCGGTCCCCGGGGACGTCCTCGGTGGTGATCGTGAAGACGTCGCCGAAACCGAGCCGCACCGGGCCCTCGGCGAACCGGCCCACCCGGATCTTGGGGCCCTGGAGGTCGGCGAGGACTCCTACGCCCTTGCCGAGCTCGGCGGCGGCCTCCCTCACCCGCCCGTGCACCTCTTTGTGGAGCTCGTGGCTCCCGTGGCTGAGGTTGAACCGCGCGACATCCATACCCGCGGCGATCAGTTCGCGCAGGCGCTCCGGAGAGGAGGTGGCGGGGCCCAGTGTGCAGACAATCTTCGCTCGACGACTCACAAGTCCTACCCTAATTGGTACAGACCACTGGATGGAGGCGGAAGTGGCCCGCGACCGGCCGGGGACACCCCCGGGCGACCCCTGGCGACGACTCCCCGTCCGGTGGCGGCCCGGGGCGACGGCGCGGCCGGAGGGACGCCATGCGGGCCTCGGTCACGACCGGCGCGGCGGGCCGGACGACCCAGGTCCACGTTCGTGTTCGTGCGCCTCTCAGGATAAACGCCCCGCCCGCCGCCGGGCGGCGAGTCCTCCAGACCGCCTCGGGCCGTTCACCCGGCCGTCACCGGCCGGGCGCGGTCCGGCCCCGGTCAGCCCTTGGTGGTGGCGGCCCGGCCGGCGTTCACGATGCCGCGGCCGTAGAAGCCGTTCTTGGCGGCGCCGCCCGCACAGATGTGGGTCTCCTCTGTGGAGGGGTAGCGCGTGGAGCCGGTGGCCGGGCAGCGGGTACGGGTGGCCGTGGCGTACAGCAGCTTCTCGACCTTGGAGGGGGCGAGCGCCAGGCCCCCCTTCCCCGGCTTGCCGAAGCGGGCCACCAGGATCGCGGCCACGCCCGCGGCGTGCGGCGAGGCCATCGAGGTGCCGGACAGGTACTGCCAGTACGCGCACGAGCCGTGGTGGCACTCGCGCAGCACCGAGGAGGTGGCCGGCCGCCCCGAGGCGTCGATCAGCTTCTGGGCCCGCAGGGCGCGCTTGGGGGCCGGGCCGAGGATCTCACGCGCCGTGCCCTTCAGCGAGGTGCCGGCGTCGGTGGGGTCGCCGCCGGGGGCCGAGACGTCGGTCTGCTCGGTGCCGTAGTCGGAGTACCAGGCCTTGCGCTTGCTCGGCCCGATCGCGGACACCGAGATGACGCCGCGGGACTCGGCGGGCACGTTGAGGCAGGTGTTGTCGATGGTGCGCTGCCGCTCGGAGCCCTCGGGGTAGCCGGGGCTGGTGTCGTCGGCCACCGGGTGGCCGAGGTCGGTGGACTCGTTGCCGAGCGCGCTGATCAGCGTGACGCCGCGCGCACGGGCGTAGTCGAGGGCGCGCTGCACGCCGGTGACGATGCCGGCCTGCTGGAGCTGCTCGGCCCGCGAGTCGGCGCTGTTCTTCGTGCAGTTGAACGTCCACGGGTCCACGAAGAAGCTCATGTTGACCACGTCGACGCCCGCGTCGCCCGCGTAGGTGAGGGCGTCGAGCACGGGCTTGAGGAAGAAGAACCCCGAGTCCAGCCCGGCCCGGATGTTGACCAGGCCGACCCCGGGCGCCACGCCCGCCATGCCGATGCCGTTGATCGGCGCGCCGATGGTGCCGGCGACGTGCGTGCCGTGGCCGTCGTCGTCCACGTCGGCGGGGTCCTTGCAGTTCTTGTACTCGCAGGGACCGTCGAGGGTCTTGCCCTTCGGGTCGAGCGGGCGGTCCACCACGAAGTTGCGGCTGCGCGCCCGGTCGAAGTTGGCCGCGATGTCGGGGTGGGAGCCGTCCACACCGGTGTCGATGATGCCGACCAGCACCTTCTTGGTGCCGCGTGCCTTGGCGTACGAGCCGCCAGGCGTGGCGCCGATCATGCGCATGTCCCACTGGCGCCCGGCCATCGGCTCGCCGGCGGCGGACGCGGTGAAGGCCGCGGACGACACCTTCGCGGACGCCGAGGAGTCCCCGGCCGCCGAAGTCTCGGCGGGCAGGATGGGCAGCGCCTCGGGGGCCGCGGCGAGCTGGGCGGGGGTCAGCGCGGCGGCCGAGCCGACCCGGCGGTTGACGGTGACGCCCACCACGGACGGGTCGGCGCCCACCCGCTCGGCGAACGCCGCGCCCGCGCCGCGCGCGATCACGTACCCGAGCCGCGCGTCTGCGCCCGCGACGGACCCGCCGCCGGCCTCGACGGCGCGCAGCGCCTCGCTCTGGCGTCCCGGCGCGTGGAACACCAGGTAGTCGCCCGACCTGGCCACCTCGGCCGCGCCGTCGCGCGGGGCCGGGGACGCGGGGGCCGGGGAGCCCGGCATCACCGCGCCCGCGACCAGCGCGCCCGCCATCACGACCGGAACGGCGGCGCGCACGGCCCGCCTGTACCCCCGCAGCATCGACCCTCTCCTCAAACCTCGATCTTGATCGAGGCAGCATCATTCTGTGAATCGAGGATCAAAGCAAGTTGCGCAAAAATCCTCCGGCGTCCGGTCCTTTATACACATGTGTCATGACAACTCACGTGGAAAACACCGAACGCCGAAAAACACCGTGATCAGACCAGAGGCCGCGCCGTCGGCGGGATGGCCACGGGCAGCGCGCTCTGGCCGCTGAGGTAGCGGTCCACCTCCGCGGCGGCCGACCGGCCCTCCGCGATGGCCCACACGATGAGCGACTGGCCGCGTCCCATGTCACCGGCGACGAACACGCCCGGCACACCGGACATGTACGACTTGTCGCGAGCGATGTTGCCGCGCGCGTCGAAGAACTTCTCCGGATCGGACGCCTGCGCCGCCAGGTCGGTCAGCAGCGGGCCCTTCTCCGGCCCGAGGAAGCCCATGGCCAGGGTGACCAGCTCGGCCGGGATCTCCCGCTCGCTGCCCGGCACCTGCCTGAACCCGGTGGCCGGGCCCTCCACGTCGACCAGCTTCAGCGCCCGCACCCGGCCCGCCTCGTCGGCGAGGAACCCGGTGGTGGACACCGCGTACACCCGGTCGCCGAGGCCGGCCTCGAGCTCCTCGTGCGCGCTCTCGGTCTTGAACAACATCGGGTACGTCGGCCACGGCTGGGCGTCCGGCCGCGCGCCGGGCGGCTTCGGCATGATCTCGAGCTGGGTGATGGAGGCCGCGCCCTGGCGCACCGCGGTGCCGACGCAGTCGGCGCCGGTGTCGCCGCCGCCGATCACCACCACGTGCTTGCCCTTCGCCGACACCGGCGAGTCGGCCATGTCGCCCTCCTGCACCTTGTTGGACAGGGGCAGGTACTCCATGGCCTGGTAGACGCCGTCGTACTCGCGTCCGGGCACCGGCAGGTCGCGCCAGGCGGTGGCGCCGCCGGCCAGCACGACCGCGTCGAACTCCTCGCGCAGCCGCTCGGCCGTGACGTCCACGCCGACGTTGACGCCGGCCCGGAACTCGGTGCCCTCGGCGCGCATCTGCGCCAGGCGCCGGTCCAGGTGGCGCTTCTCCATCTTGAACTCGGGGATGCCGTACCGCAGCAGGCCTCCGACGCGGTCGGCGCGCTCGAACACCACCACGTCGTACCCGGCCCGGGTGAGCTGCTGCGCGGCCGCGAGACCCGCGGGGCCCGAGCCGACCACGGCGACCCGCTTGCCGGTCCTGACGGCCGGCGGGCACGGCTGCACCCAGCCCTCGGCGAAGGCCCGGTCGATGATCTCGACCTCGACCCGCTTGATCGCCACCGGGTCGGAGTTGATGCCGAGCACGCACGCCGCCTCGCACGGCGCCGGGCACAGCCGCCCGGTGAACTCCGGGAAGTTGTTGGTGGCGTGCAGCCGCTCGATCGCCTCGCGCCAGTCGTCCCGGTAGACGAGGTCGTTCCACTCGGGGATGAGGTTCCCGAGCGGGCAGCCGTTGTGGCAGAACGGGATGCCGCAGTCCATGCAGCGCGCCGCCTGCTTGGTGAGGGCGGGGGCGGGGAAGTCCTCGTAGACCTCACGCCAGTCGCGGATGCGGACGTCGACCGGGCGGCGCGCCGGCAGCTCGCGCGCGTGCGCCAGGAAACCCTTGGGGTCGGCCATCGGTGTACCTCCCTTGATCAGCCGTGCGCGGCGGCCATGACCGCCTCGTCGATGTCCCTGCCCTCGGCGCGCGCCACGGCGGCGGCCTCGAGCACCCTCTTGTAGTCGGTCGGCATGACCTTGCCGAACCGCACCAGCGTGCCGTCCCAGTCGTCCAGCAGCGCCTTGGCCACCGTGGAGCCGGTCTCGGCCAGGTGGCGCTCCACGATGTCGCGCAGGAACTCCGAGTCCTCGTCGGTGAGCTCCTCGATGGCGACCATCTCGCGGTTGACCCGCACCGGGTCGAGGTCCAGCACGAAGGCGACGCCGCCCGACATGCCGGCCGCGAAGTTGCGCCCGGTCGGGCCGAGCACGACGGCCCGGCCGCCGGTCATGTACTCGCAGCCGTGGTCGCCGACGCCCTCCACCACGGCGGTGGCGCCGGAGTTGCGTACGCAGAACCGCTCCCCCACCACGCCGCGGATGAACGCCTCGCCGGACGTCGCGCCGTACAGCCCGACGTTGCCCGCGATGACCTGCGTCTCGGCGCTGAACGGCGCGTCGGGGTGCGGGCGCACGGTGACGCGGCCGCCGGACAGGCCCTTGGCGAGGTAGTCGTTGGCGTCGCCGGTGAGCCGCAGGGTGACGCCCTTCGGCAGGAACGCGCCGAAGGAGTTGCCCGCCGAGCCGGTGAACGTCACGTCGATGGTGTTGTCGGGCAGCCCGGCCCCGGCGTACCGCTTGGTCACCTCGTGGCCGAGCATGGTGCCGACCGTGCGGTTGACGTTGCGGATGGGCAGGTCCAGCGTCACCCGGTCGCCGTACTTCAGCGCGCCCTCGGCGAGCTGGATCAGCGTGTTGTCCAGCGCCTTCTCCAGGCCGTGGTCCTGCTCCACCGTGCGGTGCAGCGGCGTGCCCTCGGGCAGCGACGGCCGGTGCAGGATGGGCGACAGGTCCAGCCCGGACGCCTTCCAGTGGTCCTCGGCGGCCGAGGTGTCCAGGATCTCGGCGTGCCCGACGGCCTCGGCGACCGAGCGGAAGCCGAGCGCCGCGAGGTACTCGCGGACCTCCTCGGCGATGAACTCGAAGAAGTTGACCACGAACTCGGGCTTGCCGGCGAACCGCTTGCGCAGCTCGGGGTTCTGCGTGGCCACGCCGACCGGGCAGGTGTCCAGGTGGCAGACCCGCATCATGACGCAGCCGGACACCACCAGCGGCGCGGTGGCGAAACCGAACTCCTCGGCGCCGAGCAGCGCGGCGACCACCACGTCGCGGCCGGTCTTGAGCTGGCCGTCTGCCTGCACCACGATGCGGTCGCGCAGGCCGTTGAGCAGCAGGGTCTGCTGGGTCTCGGCGAGGCCGAGCTCCCACGGCGCGCCCGCGTGCTTGATCGAGGTGAGCGGCGAGGCGCCGGTGCCGCCGTCGTGGCCGGAGATCAGCACGACGTCGGCGTGGGCCTTGCTGACGCCCGCGGCCACCGTCCCGACCCCGACCTCGGCGACCAGCTTGACGTGCACGCGGGCCCGCGGGTTGGAGTTCTTCAGGTCGTGGATGAGCTGGGCGAGGTCCTCGATCGAGTAGATGTCGTGGTGCGGCGGCGGCGAGATGAGGCCGACGCCGGGCGTGGAGTGCCGGGTCTTGGCGATCCACGGGTACACCTTGTGGCCGGGAAGCTGGCCGCCCTCGCCGGGCTTGGCGCCCTGGGCCATCTTGATCTGCAGGTCGTCGGCGTTGACCAGGTACTCGCTGGTCACGCCGAACCGGCCGGAGGCCACCTGCTTGACCGCGCTGCGGCGCGCCGGGTCGTGCAGGCGGTCGGGCTCCTCGCCGCCCTCCCCGGTGTTGGACTTGCCGCCGAGGCGGTTCATGGCGATGGCGAGGGTCTCGTGCGCCTCGCGGGAGATCGACCCGTAGGACATCGCGCCGGTGGAGAACCGCTTGACGATCTCCGAGACCGGCTCGACCTCCTCGATCGGCACCGGCGGGCGCGCGCCCTCACGCAGCCGGAACAGGCCGCGCAGCGTCATGAGCTTCTCGGACTGCTCGTCCACCAGGCCGGTGTACTGCTTGAAGATCTCGTACCGGCGGGTGCGGGTGGCGTGCTGCAGCCGGAACACCGTCTCGGGGTTGAACAGGTGCGGCTCGCCCTCGCGGCGCCACTGGTACTCGCCGCCGACGTCCAGGCGCCGGTGGGCGTTCTCGGCCCGTGGGTACGCCCGCACGTGCCGCTGCCGCGCCTCCTCGGCCAGCACGTCGAAGCCGACGCCGCCGAGGCGCGAGGTGGTGCCCGCGAAGCAGGCGTCGATGACGTCCTGGCCGAGGCCGAGCGCCTCGAAGATCTGCGCGCCGGTGTAGGAGGCCACCGTGGACACGCCCATCTTGGACATGACCTTCAGGACGCCCTTGCCGTACGCCTTGATGAGGTTGCGCACCGCGGTGCGCGGCGGCAGGGTCAGCTCGCCCCGGGCCGTCATGTCCTCGACGGTCTCGATCGCGAGGTAGGGGTTGACCGCGGAGGCGCCGTACCCGATGAGCAGCGCCATGTGGTGGCACTCGCGGGCCTCGCCGGTCTCGATGACCAGGCCCACGCGGGTGCGGGACTTCTCGTGGATCAGGTGGTGGTGCACCGCGCCGGTGAGCATCAGCGACGGGATCGGCGCGAGACGCGCGTCCGAGCCGCGGTCGCTGAGCACGATGATGCGGGCGCCGTCCCTGATCGCCCGGGACACCTCCGCGCAGATCTCCTCGAGACGGTGCAGCAGGCCCTCGCCGCCGGTGGCCACCTCGTACAGACCGGACACCACGTGCGGCTGGAAGCCGGGCAGCGCGCCCTCGTCGTTGATGTGGATGATCTTGGCGAGCTCGGCGTTGTCGATCACCGGGTACGGCAGCACCAGCCGCCGGCAGGACGCCGAGCCCGGGGCGAGCAGGTTGCCCTCCGGGCCGATCGTGGTCTGCAGGGAGGTGACGAGCTCCTCGCGGATCGCGTCAAGCGGCGGGTTGGTGACCTGCGCGAAGAGCTGGCTGAAGTAGTCGAACAGCAGCCGGGGCTTCTCGCTCAGCACGGCCACCGGGGAGTCGGTGCCCATCGAGCCGATCGGCTCGGCGCCGCTGCGCGCCATCGGGGCGAGGATGATCCGCAGCTCCTCCTCGGTGTACCCGAAGGTCTGCTGCCGCTTGACCAGCGCCTCGTGGGTGACGATGGGGCGGTCGCGCTCGGGAAGCTCCTCGAAGCGCACCAGGCCCGCGTGCAGCCACTCGCCGTAGGGGTGCTCGGCGGCCAGCTCGGCCTTGATCTCGTCGTCCTCGATGATCGTGCCGCGGGAGGTGTCGACGAGGAACATCTTGCCGGGCTGGAGGCGGCCCTTGCGCACCACCTTGGACGGCTCGATGTCGAGCACGCCGGCCTCCGAGGCCAGCACCACCAGGCCGTCCACGGTCACCCAGAAACGGCCGGGACGCAGGCCGTTGCGGTCGAGCACGGCGCCGACCAGCGTGCCGTCGCTGAACGTGATGGACGCCGGGCCGTCCCATGCCTCCATCGAGGTGGAGTGGTACTCGTAGAACGCCCGCCGCGCCGGGTCCATCTCGGCGTGGTTCTCCCACGCCTCGGGGATCATCATGAGCACCGCGTGCGGCAGGGAGCGCCCGCCGAGGTGCAGCAGCTCCAAGCACTCGTCGAACGACGCGGTGTCGGAGGCGTCCGGGTCGCAGATCGGGAACAGCCGGTCCAGGTCGCCGGGGATCAGGTCGGTGGCCAGCATGGCCTCGCGGGCCCGCATCCAGTTGCGGTTGCCCTTGACCGTGTTGATCTCGCCGTTGTGCGCGACGTACCGGTACGGGTGCGCGAGCGGCCAGGACGGGAAGGTGTTGGTCGAGAAACGCGAGTGGACCAGCGCGATGGCGCTGGTGAACCGCTCGTCCGACAGGTCGGGGAAGAACGGCTCGAGCTGCGGCGTGGTCAGCATGCCCTTGTAGACGATGGTGCGGCACGACAGCGAGGGGAAGTAGACGTCCACCTCGTGCTCGGCGCGCTTGCGCAGGCAGAAGACCAGGCGGTCCAGGTCGATGCCGCTCTCGCCGCCCGGGGACGCCACGAAGAGCTGCTGGAAGGACGGCATGACCGCACGGGCGCTCGGGCCGGCGTGCGCGGTGTCGATCGGGACCTCGCGCCAGCCGAGGACCGTGAGGCCCTCCTCGGCGGCGATCTCCTCGATCATGCGGACGCCGATGGCGCGGGCCTCCTCGTCCACCGGGAGGAACGCGATGCCGGCGGCGTAGGAGCCGGCCGGCGGGAGGGGGAAGGGCACGTTGGCGCGCAGGAACGCGTCCGGCATCTGCGTGAGGATGCCGGCGCCGTCCCCGGTGTCCGGCTCGCTACCCTTGGCCCCCCGGTGATCGAGATTGCATAGGGCCGTCAGGGCCTTCGCCACGATGTCGTGGCTGCGGCGTCCCTGGACGTCCGCGACCATCGCGACACCGCAGGAGTCGTGCTCCTGCGAGGGGTGATACAGGCCCTGGGGCTCGGGGAGACCGAGGCGGGCAGCAGGCATTGAATCCCTCCCGTCGTCTTCGTCTGCTTCGTCTGGAATGGCGAGTGCAGGCAAGAGGGACGACGTTGGCCCTGCTGCTGTATGAGGTGTGTAGAGACTACCGCACCCTGCCGGAATAGTGCCCGCCAGGGGGGAATCGCGAACATTCACCACTGGATGGGCGCCCTGGTGGCCCCATCATGCGTCCCCGGCCGCACTATGGAACGAACCCCGGATGAACGTTATTCCACCGGATTTGGTGCTTAACCCTCCATATTTTGGTCGGTTTCCGGTCAAGTGCCGTCGCCGCCGGCCGCGTCCAGCACCCGGCGCTGCGCGAACCCGGCCAGCGGCTCCAAGGCGAGCTGGGGGAACGCGAGATCCGCCGTGCCGGCGCCCTCGGCGGCGCCCACCCAGTTCACGACCACGAAGTGGCCGAGGGCGCGGGCCTGCGCGCGGCTGCGGGCCGGGTCGAGCGCCGGCTGCCCGGGCGCGGGGCGCAGGAAACCGCCGCGGCGCGCCGGGTCGAGCGCCGCGACCAGGCGGTCGGCCGCCGCGCCGTCCGGCAGGTCGAACACGGCGTACTGCCCGGACACCCGGCCGTCACCGCCGGCGTACCCCGCCCGCACCACCTGGGCGCACCCGGTGGCCGCCTCCGCGACACCGCTGCCCCACAACGCCTCCGCGCAGTCGCCGGACGCCACGGTGCCGCGGCGCACCATGGTGACACCCTCGGCGCGCAACTCCGCCGTGGCCGGGCCGAACACCTCGCCCACGGTCAGCGGCCGGGAATCACCCTGGCGGGAGGCGATGGGCGCGTACAACGCGGAGGTGCGCTCCCCCCGGAACACCGCCGGGCTCGGCCCGGTCTCCGGACGGGTGAGCGCGAACGCCGCCACCCCGCCGCCGCCCAGCACCACCAAGGCGGCCGCGACGATCCACACGCGGGCCATCGCTCTCCCTCACCCGGCCGCCGGGGACGGGCCGGTCACGGCGACCACACGGCGGTAGACGGCCTTCTCGCCGGCGCGGGCCGCCAGCGTCAGGGACACGAAGTCGTCCTTGGGGGTCGGCTCGCGGCCGTCGGCCCGCGCCACCCAGACGAACCCGGCGTAGTGCCCCATCGCGTAGCCGCTGCCCTCGGCGTAGCCGTCGACGCCGAACGTCGCGGCGTCCGACTCCAGCGCACGGACCCAGCCACCGCCCCGGTAGAGGGTGGACATCTGCTGGACGAAGTCGCCGGCCCTCTTGGCGTCCGCCATGTTGAACAGCGTGTACTGCGCGACGTACCTGCGGTCGGCGCTCAGGTACAGCCCGCGCACCGCCTGGGAGCAGCCGGTCTCGGCGAGCCGGGCCAGGGCGCTGCCGCCCCACATGACGGGGGCGCAGGCGTCCAGGCGGCGGTTCAGCAGCTTCAGGGTGAGCTTGTCGCCCCTGACGGTCTTGACGGCGAAGACCTCCTCCGCGCGCAGCGGGGTGCGGTCGGCCGTGCGGTCGGCGATCGGGCCGAACAGCGCGGGCGACGGCCACGCCTGGTACTCCTCCGGGTGCGGCAGCCCGATCTCGGCGGAGGTGCCCGGCTCGGGCACCGGGTCATGGATGCCGAGACGGCTCACCACGAAGGTCAGGCCGGTCCCGCCGATCAGCACCGCCAGGACCACGCCCACCGCCGTCAGGGTGCGCTGCTGCCGCTCGCTCAGTCCCCGCTCCGACAGAGCGGGGACCTCGAACGAGGATCTGCGCCTCTTGCTGCTGCTGCGCCCGCTCACCGAACGCCGGCGCTCCCGACGTCACCCCGCGTCATCGGCTGCCCGCCTCCGGGCCGGCCGTCCGCGCCGGGACCTCCCCCGCGTCCGCCTGGTCGGCGGGGTGGGCGGGGTCGGCGGTGTCCTGGTCGAGCACGGGGACGACCGCGGGCGACGCCGGGGCGTCCTCCGCGTCGCCGTCACCGGGGGCCGTGCCGTCACCGGGCGTGTCGCCCGCCGGTGCCGTCCCACCCTCCGACGTGCTGCCGTCCGGTGACTCCTCGGCGGCCGCGGCGAGCTGGACCTGCTCGATCTCCTCGGCGTCGGCCTGGTCGGCGCCGTGGGCCTGGTCGAGGACGTCCTCGCCGGGGCCGGCCTCGGGGACCACGATCTCCGGGGTGGTCTTGTTCCTGGTGAGGTAGAGGTACACCAGGGCGCCGGCGAAGATGACGACCGAGGTCCACTGGTTGAGGCGCAGGCCGAGGATCTCGTGGGCCGGGTCGACCCGCAGGCCCTCGATCCAGAACCTGCCGAGGGTGTAGCCCGCGACGTACACCGCGAACAGCCGGCCGTGCCGCAGGGCGAACCGGCTGCCGATCAGCACCAGGACGCCGGCGAGCGCGAGGTCCCACAGCGACTCGTACAGGAACGCCGGGTGGTAGGTGGACACGCCGGGCACGGTGCCGGGACGCCCGGGGTCGATCTCCAGGCCCCACGGCAGCGTGGTGGGCCCGCCGAAGAGCTCCTGGTTGAAGTAGTTGCCCCAGCGGCCGATGGCCTGGGCCACCGCGATCCCGGGGGCGACGGCGTCGGCCACCGCGGACAGCGAGATGCCGCGGCGGCGGCAGGCGATCCACACGCCGACGGCGCCGAGCGCGATGGCGCCCCAGATGCCGAGGCCGCCGTGCCAGATGTACAGGGCGTCGATCGGGCGGTTCGGGGCGTTCGGCCCGAAGTACAACTGCCAGTCGGTGATGACGTGGTAGAGCCGCCCGCCGACCAGGCCGAACGGGACGGCCCAGACGGCCAGATCGGTGATGGTGCCCGGCTCGCCGCCGCGGGCGCGCCAGCGGCGCTCCCCGATCCAGACGGCGGCGATGACGCCGAGCACGATGCAAAGAGCGTACGCCCGCAGTGGGATCGGTCCGAGGTACCAGACCCCTTCGGACGGGCTGGGAATGGAGGCCAAGGGCATGTCAGGTGACGTTACCGCGTCCCGGCCCGCTGCGCGGCATCAAGGACCGCCCCGCGCAGCGCCGAGGGCGAGAAGGCGACCCTGTTGTCGAGTTCCGTGCCGTCCAGCCGCAGGGTGGGGGTGCCCTGGGTGATCACGCCGGAGGCCATGACCTTCTTGGTGTACGCGGCCTGTGCCTGCGCGTTCTTCATGGAGGTGACGCAGGAGGCGAACCCGGGGTCGGTCACCCCGGCCTCCTCCCCCCACTTCACGAGGTCGGAGAGGGCGAAGCCGCTGGAGGTCTCCGGCGGCTGCTCCTTGAACAGCCGGTCGTGGAAGGTGATCCACTGCCTGCCGTCGCGCACGCAGCGGGCGGCCGAGGAGGCGCGCATGGTGTTGGGGCCCGCGGGCTCCTCGCTGAAGATGGTGACCGGGTGGTAGACGACCTTGACCTTCCCGGCCGCGGCGAGGTTCTTGACGGTGGCGGCGCTGGCGCGCTCGAAGGCCTGGCAGGCGGGGCACTGGAAGTCCTCGTAGATGTCGAGGACGGGCTTGCTCACCCCGGGCCGCGCCATGACGACGGTGCCGTCGCTCTGCACGGTGACGGGCGCGAGGGCCGCGGTGGCGCGCTCGGAGCGGCCGGTCTGGACGTACCACCAGCCGCCGCCGAGCGTCGCGAGCGCCACCACCGTGACGGCACCGGCGGTGATCAGGCGCCTGCGGCGTTCGCGGCGGCGGTCCGCCTCACGCTGGGACCTGATCCGCTCACGGGCGGAGAGCTCTCGCGCGGCCTTGCTCATCAGGGGTTCTCCTTCACACCGGGCTGGGCGCCCCCAGCCCGTCGCCATCGACACCTTCCGCGTCGCCGTCGCCGTCCGCGTCGCGCGTCCCGCGGGGGCCGACCAGGCCGAGGGCCGAGTCGAGGGAGAGGCGCCCCGGGCCGAACCGCATGATCCAGACACCCAGCAGGAACAGCCCCGCGTCGCGCAGGAGCTCCCAGAGGTAGTTCGGGTCCTGATCGGCGCCGAGCTGCCCGCCGCCGCCGAAGCAGCCGCAGTCGATGCGCAGCCCGCGCGCCCACGCGGAGGCGATGCCGACCACGAAGGCCAGCATGAGCAGCGCGGAGACCGCGCCCGCCGCACGTGTGAGCAGCCCGATGACAAGCAGCACCCCTACGACGATCTCGACGATCGGCAGGCCGTAGCCCACCGCGGTGGCGACCTGTTCCGGCAGCAGCTCGTAAGCCTTGACGGCCTGGACGGACAACGCCGGCGTGCCGATCTTCAACCAGCCCGCGACGATGAGCACCCCGGCCACCACGAGCCTGGCGGCGGTCGTCACCCAGGGTAGCGCGTCACGTACGTTCAGCGACCTCATCGGCACGCTCTTCTCGCTGTCATCGACGTCTCCTAGTTCGGCCACGGGCTCCCTGCTCGTGACGGCCGTCACGCGCAGGGAGGGCGCCGTACGGCCGGGCGCCGGGGCCGCGGCACGCGGCCGTCACCTGGCGCTACCGCCGTAGGCTACCGGCTGACCACCCCATCATGGCCTCGATAAGCGGCGGGTAAACGATCGTGGGACACGACGAGGGAGCGCGGCCGTGGCCGCGCTCCCTCTGTGCCGCCGGGCTCGTGCGGCCCGTCAGGTCTCGGGGCGGGTGCGGACGCCGGTGGCGAGCTCCTCGGCGAGGGCGCGGACGGCGGTGAGGCCCTCGGACTCGTCCGCGGCGTCGAGGATGCGGCGGATGAAGGCGGAGCCGACGATGACGCCGTCGGCGTAGGCCGCCACCTCGGCGGCCTGGGAGCCGGTGCCGACGCCGAGGCCGACGCAGACCGGCAGGTCGGTGTGCGCCTTGGTGCGCTTCACGAGGCCCTCGGCGGCGGCGCTGACGCTGGTGCGGGCGCCGGTGACGCCCATCAGGGACGCGGCGTAGACGAAGCCGGTGCAGCAGTCGGCGACGGCGCGGATGCGCTCGTCGGTGGAGCTCGGCGCGACCAGGAACACGGTGCCGAGGCCCGCGGACGCCGCGGCCTCCCGCCACGGGCCGGCCTCCTCGGGGGTGAGGTCGGGGGTGATGACCCCCGCGCCGCCCGCGTCGGCGAGCTCACGCGCGAAACGCTCGGCGCCGTAGCGGTCGACGGGGTTCCAGTACGTCATGACCAGCACGGCCGCGCCGGAGGCCGCGACGCCCTCGACGGTGCGCATCACGTCGGCGATGCGGGTGCCGTTGGTGAGGGCCCGGTGCACGGCGTCCTGGATCGTGGGGCCGTCCATCAGCGGATCGGAGTACGGCAGGCCGATCTCGATGACGTCGCACCCGGCTTCCACCATGGCGGTCGCGGCGGCGACGGCGCCGTCCTTGGTCGGGAAACCGGCGGGGAGGTACCCGATGAGCGCGGCGCGCCGGTCGGCCCGCGTCTTCTCGAACACCGTGTGCAGATTGGTCATGTCAGGTCGTCCCGTTGCCAGCAGAGATCACAGGTTGAAGTACTTCATCGCGGTGCCCATGTCCTTGTCGCCCCGGCCGGAGAGGTTGACCAGGATGACGGCCTCGGGCCCGAGCTCCCGCCCGAGCCTGGCCGCGCCCGCGAGGGCGTGGGCCGACTCGATGGCCGGGATGATGCCCTCGGTGCGGGCGAGCAGGGAGAACGCCTCCATCGCCTCGGCGTCGGTGACGCCGTGGTAGGTGGCGCGGCCGGAGTCCTTGAGCCAGGCGTGCTCGGGGCCGACCCCCGGGTAGTCGAGGCCCGCCGAGATCGAGTGGGACTCGATGGTCTGGCCCTCGTCGTCCTGCAGGACGTAGGTGCGCGAGCCGTGCAGCACGCCGACCGAGCCCTCGGTGAGGGTGCAGGCGTGCTCGCCGGACTCCACGCCGTGCCCCGCGGCCTCGTAGCCGTGCAGCGCGACGTCCTTGTCCTCGATGAACGGGTGGAAGATGCCGATCGCGTTGGAGCCGCCGCCGACGGCCGCGCACACCGCGTCGGGCAGGCGGCCGGTGAGCTCCTGCACCTGGCGGCGCGCCTCGACACCGATGATGCGGGCGAAGTCGCGCACCATCTCGGGGAACGGGTGCGGGCCCGCCACGGTGCCGAAGAGGTAGTGGGTGGTGTCGACGTTGGTCACCCAGTCGCGGAACGCCTCGTTGATGGCGTCCTTGAGGGTGCGGCTGCCGTTGGAGACCGGGACGACGGTGGCGCCGAGCAGCTTCATGCGGGCGACGTTGAGCGCCTGGCGCTCGCAGTCGACCTCGCCCATGTAGACGACGCACTCCAGGCCGAGCAGCGCGCAGGCGGTGGCGGTGGCCACGCCGTGCTGCCCGGCGCCGGTCTCGGCGATGACGCGGGGCTTGCCGAGGCGCTTGGTGAGCAGCGCCTGGCCGAGCACGTTGTTGATCTTGTGGGCGCCGGTGTGGGTGAGGTCCTCGCGCTTGAGGAGCACCCGGGCGCCGCCCGCCGACTCGGCGAACCGGCGCACCTCGGTGATCGTGGTCGGGCGGCCGGCGTAGGTGCGCAGCAGGTGCTCGAACTCGCTCACGAAGGCGGGGTCGGCCTTGGCCTCGGCGTAGGTGCGCGCCACCTCGTCCAGGGCCGGGATCAGGGCCTCAGGGACGAAACGGCCACCGAAGGCGCCGAAGCGGCCGCGGGCGTCGGGGTCGTTCTCCACAGCGCCGCCGGCGAGGTCGTCCGTGGTGATCAGGGTGCCTTCTGCGATCGTCACTGCTGCCTCTCCGGTCCGGGTCCGTTGTCCAGTCGGGACGCGGGGTGCGCGCCGGCGGTGACCAGGTCGACCACCGCGGCCCGGGGGTCCTTGCCCGTCACCAGGCTCTCCCCGACGAGCACCGCGTCGGCGCCGGCCCTGGCGTAGGCCAGCAGGTCGTGCGGGCCGCGGACGCCGGACTCGGCGATCTTGATGACGCCGTCCGGGATCTTGGGCGCCAGTTGGGAGAATATCTCGCGATCGACCTGGAGTGTCTTCAGGTCGCGCGCGTTCACCCCGATGATCTTGGCGCCGGCGTCCAGGGCGCGGGCCAGCTCGTCCTCGTCGTGCACCTCGACCAGCGGCGTCAGGCCGATGGACTCGGCACGCTCGATCAGGGAGACCAGGGCGTTCTGGTCGAGGGCCGCCACGATGAGCAGCGCCAGGTCGGCGCCGTAGGCCCGCGCCTCCCAGAGCTGGTAGGAGCTGACCACGAAGTCCTTGCGCAGGATGGGGATGTCGACGGCCGCGCGCACGGCGGCGAGGTCGGCGAGGCTGCCGCCGAACCTGCGGCCCTCGGTGAGCACGCTGATGACGTGGGCGCCGCCGGCCTCGTAGTCGGCGGCGAGCGCGGCGGGGTCGGCGATGGCGGCCAGCGCGCCCTTGGACGGGCTGGAGCGCTTGACCTCGGCGATGACCGACACCTTGTCGCCGCCGAGCGCGGCGTAGACGTCCCTGGCCGCCGGGGCCAGCCGCGCGCGGTCCTTGAGCTCCGCCAGCGACACGGACTTCTCGCGCTCGGCGAGGTCGGCCCGCACCCCTTCCAAGATCTCGTCGAGCACGCTCACTTGATCTCCTCGCTAGGCTCGCTCACCCGATCAGGGTCCCTCCCGGTCGACCTCCGCGGGCCGAGGACGCCACACCGCTCGATCGGCTCGACCGACTCGGGGGCCTGATCCTCACCCGACCTTGCCCTGCCGATGGTATCGGGCTAATCACCGTCACCTCGCCACAGGGGTGGCCGACCGGGAAAACTTAGGGGCCCAGGAAAGCCGCGAAAGGCAGATTCCTCACAACGCCAAAGACAATGACGACCCCCAGGTACCCCCATATCACCGCCCCCCACCGGCCCCCCCAACGCTGCGCCCGCCCCCGCCACGCCCGTACCGCCCAGATCGACCACCAGACCACCACCAGAGGGATCGTCACGAGCAACAACGGATTGAGCCCCACCGCCGCACCCACGTCCCCCCGCGTGAGCGCGTGCAGAGCCCGCAACCCCCCGCACCCCGGGCAGTACAGCCCGGTGAGCCACAGAAGCGGACACGGCGGGTAGTGCCCAGGCTCCCCAGGATCCACCGCCCCCACATACGCCACCCCGGCCGCCACGAGCGCCGCCGCCCCGAGAGGCGCGATCCGGGCCCATGTCGCCGGCCGGACTCCTGCGTGATTTGTCATGAAGAAAACCTATAAACGAGGAAATTAGGAGCCCAGACCGCCACGGCCCCCGCCCGTACTTTCACAACCACCACCGGCCAGCGCACCCACACTTTCACAGCCACTGTCCGCCGGTGCCATTCGATTGTCATCCCTCCCCGCACCCCTGACGATCCCCCACCCGTAATCGCCCCGTGAGCCGCCGACCACACCCGACCGCCTCCCACGAACCCCCGGTCCCGTAGCCCGGCACACGGAGCCATTCTCGGTCCCCCCCATAGCGCCTCCGCCAACCCCCGGGGCCCGTAGCCCGGCAGGCGGGGCCGTCCTCAGTCGCCCCCCTAGCACCTCCCACAAACTCCCATGCCGTAGCGCGACGCGTGTGGCCGTCGGTCCCCCCGTAGCATCTCCGCCAAACCGCGGGGCCCGTGGCCTGGCAGGCGCCCGTCCTCGGTCCCTCCGTAGCACCTCCCACAAACCCGGGGGCCCGGAGCCGGCGCGCGGGGCCGTCCTCGGTCCCCGTAGCGCCTCCGCCAAGCCCCGGGGCCCGTAGCCCGGCAGGCGGGGCCGTCCTCGGTCGCCCCCGTAGCACCTCCGCCACACCCCGGGGCCTGTGGCCCGGCGCGCGGGGCGTCCTCGGTCCCCCCCGTAGCACCTCCGCCACACCCCGGGGCCTGTGGCCCGGCACGCGGGATCGTCCTCGGTCCCCCGTGGCACCTCCCGCAAACCCGATGCCGTGACGCGATGCGCGGGGCGTCCTCGGTCCCCCGGCAGCTCCCACAAACGCCCGATGCCGTAGCGCGACGTGCGAGGCCGTTCTTGGTGTCGCTCGCCGTGCTTCGGGCGTGATGTTCACACCACCCGCCGCCGGTATCGATTGTCAGCCTTTACCGTGGCCCTCACGATCCCCCGGCCGGGGATCGTCGGTGGGGTCCTCTCCGCGGTCCAGCGCCTCCCACAATCCTCGGTCTCCCTCGTGAGGGGTGCGGGGTCCGTCCCCCGTGCCGCCCACTGGGCGGTCGTAGCGGGTGGACATGCCTGGCCAGCGGCGGCCGCGGAGGACGGCGACGACGCCGGCGCCGGCCAGGGCGGCGCCGCCGAGGGCGGCGAGGGCGGGCCAGAGCCACGTGGTGGCGACGGTGACCTGTTCGCCGGCGGCCAGTGTGACCCGCTCGCGGGCGACGGCGACCACCTGGCCCGCGGAGGCGCCACGGAGCGCGGACACCGCGAGGGCGGCGCCGCACAGCGCGACGACCGCGCCCACGACGGAACGCCAGACGCCGCGGGTGGCGAGCACCGCCACGACGGCGGCGAAGGCCGCGAGGGCGAGCGGTCCGAGGGCCGGCACCAGGTCGTTGCCGGCGACCTCCACCGGCGCCGCCCGCACGCCGGGGGCGCCGAAGAACTGGGCGGTCGCCCACGTGCGGCCGCCCGCGATCAGCGCCACACCGGCGCCGGCGGCGCCCGCCACCACGAACCCGGCGAGCGCCCGCCGCGCCCCGTCGCCGGTCATCGCGCCACCTTCAGACGCCGCTCGCGTGCGCCGCGTCCCGTCGCCGGTCATCGCGTCACCTTCACCCGGATACCTCCAGGGCGCCGGCGTCGAAGCAGGTGCGGTCGCCGGTGTGGCAGGCGACGCCGGTCTGGTCGACCTTGAGGAGGATGGTGTCGCCGTCGCAGTCCAGGGCGGCGTGGCGGACGAGCTGGACGTTGCCGGAGGTCTCGCCCTTGACCCAGTAGTCGCGGCGGCTGCGGGACCAGTAGGTCGCGCGGCCGGTGGTGAGGGTGCGGTGCAGGGCCTCGTCGTCCATCCAGGCCATCATCAGCACCTCGCCGGTGTCGTACTGCTGCACGACGGCGGGCACCAGGCCCTGCGCGTCGCGCTTCAGCCGGTCCGCGATCTTCGGATCAAGAGACATAGCGCAATTCTGCCGCAACCACGCCCCGCTCCAGGTCACCCGGGGGGCGTGCCGCCGTCCCGGGCCTCCCGGCCCCCTCCCGGCCCCGCCGCCATCGTCCCGGCCCCGCCGCCCACCGTGCCGGCCCAGGCGACCACCGTCCTGGCGCAGACGACCACCATCCCGGCACAGACGACCACCATCCCAGCGCCTACGACCACCATCCCAGCGCCTGCGACCACCATCCTGGCCATGGCGACCACCGTCCCAGCGCCTGTGACCACCGTCCTGGCCCAGGCGACCACCGGCCCGGCCCAAGGGACCGCCGTTCCAGTGCCTGCGGCCGCCGTGCCGGCACAGACTCTCACCGTCCCGGCCTCGCCGCCCGCCGTCGCGGCTCGCCCGGGACTGCCGGGGCGGCGCACGGGACTCGTCGGCCCGTTCGCGGCGCCCGCGGCGCGGGCACGCGTCCCTGGAGGTGTGCCGGGGCGCGCCAGGCGCGGCGTGTCTTGTCGCGTGCGCCGGGTTTCTCGCGGGCGCGCCGGGGCCGGCTGGGGGCTTCTGGGGCCGGCGGCGGCAGGCGGGGCGGGTGGGGGCGGTGGGGTGAGCAACATCGGGCAACATCTGGGTATCGCGGGTACGGCTCGCACTACGGTCGGGGGGACGCTGGACAGCCCGAGGGAAAACGAGCAGGTGACCCCATGCCACCCTCCCGCATCACCGAGGCCAAGGGGATCCTGGCCGCGCGGCTGCGCGAGATCCGTAACGACGCCGGGCTGACCGCCCGGAGCCTGGCGGCGGAGGCCGGGTGGCACTTCTCCAAGGTTTCCAAGATCGAGCACGCGGCGCAGATGCCGGCGGAGAACGACATCCGGACGTGGTGCCGGGTGTGCAAGGCAGAGGAGTACGTCGTGGATCTCATCGCGGCGGTACGCAACATCGACTCGATGTACACCGAGTGGCGGCGGCTGGAGAGCACAGGGCTGCGGCACGTGCAGGAGTCGTTCCAGCGGCTGTACCAGGACACCCGGCAGTTCCGGGTGTTCCAGCACTCCGCGGTGCCGGGGCTGCTGCAGACGCCGGGGTACGCACGCGCGCACCTGCGGGCGGTCATCGATTTCCGCGGCATCCCGGACGACCTGGAGTCCGCGGTGGCGGCCCGTCTCGCGCAGCAGGACGTGTTGCGCGCGGGCGGCAAGCGGTTCATGTTCGTCGTCGGCGAGCAGGCGCTGCGCACCCCGGTGTGCGGCGAGGACGAGATGGTGGCGCAACTGGAGCGGCTGGCGGAGCTGACGACCAACATGCCGCAACTCAGCTTCGGCGTGATCCCCGCCAGCACGCCCCCGCCCATCATGCCGCCCGAGAACTTCTGGATCTATGACGACAATCAAGTCAGAGTGGACACCATACCGGGACAGTTCCGGATCAAGGCTCCCACCGACGTGGCGCTGTACGAGAAGGCGTTCACCGCTCTGGCGGGAGCCGCGGTGTACGGCAAGGCGGCGCGCGACCTCATCGAGGCGAGGTCGAGCGCGTTGCGAGGAACATGACGCAACATCGTTGATCGTGTGGACCGTGAGCGCCTAGCGTCTCGGGCGACGCGGCGGGCGGGCCCCTTTTATGAGATTTGTCGGACTTGCGAATGACGGAGCCTCTCATGACGACCCCCGACGGCGTCGCGACCGCGGCAGCCCGCCATCTGCACCTGCTGGCCGACCACCTGCAGACCCGGGACCTCCACGTGAGGGTCGCCGCCGCGCGCAGCGGCCTGCCCCAGCTCATCTTGGTCCGCACGGCGCTGCCCAGCTGGTCGGAGGTGGTGTACGCGGCCCAGCGTGCCGGTACCTGGTGGTTCTGGTGGTCCTGGGCCGAGCCGATCGCCCCGGTGACCGACCTGACCACGGCCATCACCCGCATCCGCCGCCTGTTCGCCGCCTCGGGCACCCGCAGGCGCTGACGTCCCCGCGGACCCGCGGCACCGTCGCCGCCGCGCCCGGCCCGCCGCACCGCCGGCGGGCCGGGAAGCGGGGTCAGGACAGCTTGCTGGAGGTGGCCCAGGAGGCGTGCAGGTCGGCGTAGACGCCGTCCACCGCGACCAGCTCGGCGTGCGGGCCGCGCTGCACGATGCGGCCGTGGTCGAAGACGAGGATCTCGTCGGCGGCCTCGGCGGTGGACAGGCGGTGCGCGATGGACACCGCGGTGCGGCCCCGCGTGACGCCGTCCATGGCCCGGGCCAGCCGGACCTCGGTGGCGGGGTCCACGGCGGAGGTGGCCTCGTCGAGGAGCAGCAGGTCGGGGTCGGCCAGGTACGCGCGCGCGAGGGCCACGAGCTGGCGTTCGCCCGCCGACAGGGACTCGCCGCGCTGCCCCACGGGGGTGGCGAGCCCGGCGGCGAGACCGGCGACCCAGTCGGACAGGCCGAGCTCCTCCACGGCCCGGGCGATCTCGTCGTCGGTGGCGGAGGGGCGGCCGTAGCGGATGTTGTCGGCCAGTGTGCCGTCGAACAGGAAACCGTCCTGCGGGACCATGACGATGCGCTCGCGCAGCGAGGAGAACCGCAGGCGCCGCAGGTCCACGCCGTCCACCAGCACGCGGCCCTCGGTGGGGTCCATCAGGCGGGTGAGCAGCTTGGCGAAGGTCGTCTTGCCCGACCCGGTCTCCCCCACCACCGCGACCCGGGTGCGCGGCGCGACGTCCACCGACACGTCGTGCAGCACGGGCGGCCCGCCGGGGTAGGCGAACCCGACACCCTGGAAGGACACGGTGATCGGGCCGCGGGGCAGCGCCACGCCCTCGGGGCCGGGGTCGGCGACGTCGGCGGGTGTGTCGAGCACGCCGAGCACGCGGCGCCAGCCGGCGACGGCGTTCTGCGCGTCGTTGAGCACCTCGGTGGCGGTCTGCAGCGGGCTGATGAACAGCGTGATGAGGAACAGGAAGGCGACCAGGCGCCCGGCCGTCAGGTCGCCGGCGAGGCCGAGCTCCACCCCGAGCACCACGACCGCGGCGATGGCCACCGCGCCGACCAGCTCGGTGATGGGGAAGGTGAACGCGATGATCTTCTGGGCGCGGGACTGCGCGGCCCGGTGCGCGTCCACGGTCTCGTCGATGCGCCGCGCGGTGCGGTCCTCCGAGCCGTACGCCCGGATCACCGCGCTGCCCACCACGGACTCGCTGATCGCGGCCAGCATGTCGCCGGCCCGCTCGCGCACCCGGGTGTAGGCGCGGGCCACCCAGCGCTGGAACCGCGGCAGCGCGATCACCAGCGGGACGAAGCAGCCCCAGACGACCAGAGTGAGCTGCCAGGAGTACACCGCCATCAGCACGCTCGCGACGAAGAGCTGGCCGACGGAGATGATCACCATCAGCCCGCCCCACTGCATGAACGTGCTGATCTGGTCGACGTCGCCGGTGATCCTGGAGACCAGCGCGCCGCGCCGCTCGGTGTTCTGCGTCAGTACCGACAGGTCGTGCACGTGCCGGAACCCCTTGCCGCGCAGGCTGGCGAGGCCGGACTCGGTGGAGCGGTACAGCCGGACGTTCATCAGGTACCCGCACAGCGCGGTCAGCAGCACCGCCGCCGCGCACAGCAGCACGGCGTTCCGGATGAACGGGACGTCCGGCGCGCCGCCGGACAGGCCCTTGTCGATGACCTGCTGCACGGCGACCGGCACGATGATCTTGCCGACGGTGGCCAGCACCGCGAGCAGCAGCGTCACCGGCAGCCCTACCCGGAACTCCGGGGAGAGCCGGAGGCCGTGCCGGAGCGTGGCGATCGCCGAACGTTCCTCCACCCGCAGCGTGGTCACGCCGAGACCTCCTCGTCCGCCAGGTCCTCCATGTCGCGGGCGTCGTCCCGCGCTTCCTCGCCGAGCGCCGCCCGCTCGGCCTCCTCACGCTCGTAGGCGGTGACCAGGTCGCGGTACCCCGGGCAGCGCAGCAGCAGCCGTTCGTGGGTGCCCCGGTCGGCCACCGTGCCGTGCTCCAGGTACACCACCTCGTCGGCCAGCGCGATGGTGGCCATCCGGTAGGCGACCACCACCACGGTGGACCCGCCGGAGCCGTCCCGCAGCCCGCGCAGGATGCGGCCCTCCACCTGCGCGTCCACACTGGAGGTGGCGTCGTCCAGGATGAGCAGCCGCGGCTCGCGCACCAGCGCCCTCGCCAGGGCGAGACGTTGCCGCTGCCCGCCGGACAACGTCGCGCCGCGTTCGCCGATGCGGGTGTCGAGGCCCTTCGGCAGGGCGCTGACGAAGCCCTCGGCCTGGGCGAGCCGCAGCGCCGCCCAGATGCGCTCGTCGGGCACGGCGCCGTCGCCGGTGCCGAGGGTCAGGTTGCCGCGCACGGTGTCGTCGAACAGGAACGTCTGCTGCGGCACCAGCGCGGCGGTCGCGCTCACCTCGCCGCGGGCCAGCTCGCGCAGGTCGATGCCGTCCAGCAGCACCCGTCCCCCGTCGGGGTCGACGAGCCGGACCAGCAACTGGGTGAGCGTGGACTTGCCGGACCCGGTGGGCCCGACGACGGCGACGGTCCGGCCGGGCTGGACGTCGAACGTCACGCCGGTCAGCACCGGCACGCCGGGCGTGTAGCCGTACTCCACGTCGCGCGCCTCGATCCGGGCGCCGCCGGAGCCGCCGAGGCGGGTGGCGCCGTGTTCCATGGAGCCGGTCGCCGTCAACACCGCCTGGACCCGCGTCCAGCCGACCACGCTGCGCGGCAGCTCGGCGAGCACCCAGCCGAGGGCGCGGATGGGGAAGGCCAGCAGGGTGAACAGGTACGCCACCTGGATCAGCTCGCCGGCCGTGACGCCGCCCGACGACAGGCGCAGCGACCCGAAGCCGAGCACGGCGAGCACACCGAGCGTGGGCAGCGCCTCCAGCAGCGGGTCGAACATGCCGCGGATCCGGCCGACGGCGATGTTGGCGTCGCGCAGGCGGCCGGCCTTGGCCTGGAAACGGGCGGCCTCGTCGTCCTCGCGGCCGAGGGTCTTGACCACCAGGGCGCCGTCGAAGCTCTCGTGCGCGATCTCGCTCACCTCGGCGCGCAGTTGCTGCGCCTTCATCACCAGCGGGGAGAGCCTGCGCTGGTACACGAGGTTGAGCGCCGCGATGGCCGGGAAGATCAGGAAGCCGATCAGGGCCAGCACCGGGTCCACCAGCACGATCGCGGCGGCCGCGGTCACCAGCATCACGACCACGCCCACCGCCATCGGCAGCGGGGCGAGCGGCGCCCAGGCCGCCTCGACGTCGGAGCCGGCGTTGGACAGGAGCTGGCCGGTGGGGTGGCGGTGGTGCCAGGCGAGCGGCAGGCGCAGGTACTGACGGGTCACGTCGCGGCGGGAGCGGGCCTGCATGCGGTACTGCATGATGCCCGCGAGCACCCGGCGGGCGATCACCCCGCCGGCCTTGAGCACCGCGACGCCGACGATGAGCACGACGGCGGTCAGCAGGGCCCCGGTGGTGGCGTGGCCGTCGCGGAAGGCGGGCAGCACCGCCTCCTCGGTGGCCTTGCCGAGGGCCCAGGAGGAGCCGACGGTCATCACGCCGTAGACGGCGCTGCCGAGGACGGCCCCGGCGAAGATCCTTGGTTCCGCGCGCACGGCGTGGCCGATGACGCGGAACCCTTGGCGCATGACGGTCGGCTGGTTCTCCTGCTCGGTCGGCACGCGGGGGATCCTTTCGTCGGGACGACCGGTGGGTACGGGCCTTGGGGAAACGGCCTGCCTCAATCCCTATCATTCGCGGCAATCCATTTATTCCCGTCTCTCAGCGTGCCTTATCGCTGCAGGGCGCCCGAGAGGCCGTCCGCGCCGGCGGTTACAGTGATCAGGTGACGTACGCAGCGGCCGAGCGCGCCGCCCTGTCCGACCTGCTCGACCGTGTCGGCCCTGACGCCCCCACGTTGTGCGAGGGCTGGACGACCGCGGATCTCGCCGCCCACCTCGTGCTGCGCGAGCACCGGCCCGACGCGGCGGGCGGCATCGTGATCAAGGCCCTCGCGGGGTACACCGCGTCGGTACAGAACAAGATCAAGAATGGCCGGAGCTGGCCCGCGCTGGTGGACGCCGTGCGCAAGGGCGCCCCCAGGTGGTCGCCGTACCGCCTGCCGGGGCTGGACGAGCTGGTCAACTCCCTGGAGCTGTTCGTCCACCACGAGGACGTGCGGCGCGCGCAGGCCGTGTGGGAGCCCCGCGAGTTGCCCGCCGGGCAGCAGGAAACCATCTGGAAGCGGGTGTCGAGCGGCGCCCGCCTCATGGTGCGCCGCTCCCCCGTGCCCGTCGTGCTGCGCCACCCCGACGGCCGCACCGCCGGCGCCGCCCCGGGCCCCGGACCCCGCGTCACCGTGACAGGCCCGCCCGCCGAGCTGCTGCTGTTCGCCTTCGGCCGCCAGGCGCACGCCCGCGTCACCTGCGAGGGCGACGAGACGTCGATCGCCCGCGTCCGCTCGGCCCCCCTCGGCCTCTGAACCCGGCCGTCCAGGACCGCTGACCCCGGTCGGCTGTCCGCTCCATGCCTTTCCCGGTACTTCTGTGCCCTTCTCCGTGCTTCCCGCCTGCTCGGGGGCCGCGATTCGGATGGCCGGAACCCCGCCGCCCCGTCACCCGTTCAGATTGCGGAACGTATGCCGGCGGACCCCCACGAAAGGCACACCGATGAAGCTCCAAAAGGTGCTCGTCTACCTGGCCGTCGCCTTCGCCGTCTTCTACCTCTACTCCCGCCCCGCCGACGCGGCCGACGCCGTGCGCGGCGTCATCGACGGCATCGGCACCGGGGCCTCCCAACTGGCCACGTTCTTCTCCCAGTTGTTCGCCTGACCCGCCCCCGCGCGGACGCGGAGGGCGGGCGAGGTTCAGCGCACCGGGTGGCCGGACCGGCGGAGGGTCTCCTTGACGTCGGAGATGGTGAGCCGCCGGAAGTGGAAGACGCTGGCGGCGAGCACGGCGTCCGCGCCGGCCTCCACGGCGGGCGGGAAGTCGTCCAGGGCGCCCGCGCCGCCGCTGGCGATCACCGGGACGGTCACGGCCTTGCGGACGGCGCGGATCATCTCCAGGTCGTAGCCGTCCTGGGTGCCGTCGCCGTCCATGGAGTTGAGCAGGATCTCGCCGACGCCGTACTCCTGGCCCCGCCGGGCCCAGTCGACGGCGTCGATGCCGGTGCCGCGCCGGCCGCCGTGGGTGGTGACCTCGAAGCCGGACGGGGTGGGCGGGCCGTCCACGACGCGCCGCGCGTCCACCGACAACACGATGCACTGGGCGCCGAACCGCAGGGACGCCTCGGTGAGCAGCTCGGGGCGGGCGATGGCGGCGGTGTTCAGCGACACCTTGTCCGCGCCGGCGCGCAGCAGGCGGTCCACGTCGGCGGTCGAGCGCACCCCGCCGCCGACGGTGAGCGGGATGAAGACCTGCTCGGCGGTGCGGCGCACGACGTCCAGCATGGTGCCGCGGTCGCCGGAGGACGCCGTGATGTCGAGGAACGTCAGCTCGTCGGCGCCCTCGGCGTCGTAGCGCCGCGCGAGCTCCACCGGGTCCCCCGCGTCCCGCAGGTTCTCGAAGTTGACGCCCTTGACCACCCGCCCGGCGTCGACGTCCAGGCAGGGGATCACCCGCACCGCCACCGTCATGAGCGGACCGCCGCGAGCGCCTCGGGCAGGGTGAACGCCTGGGCGTAGAGGGCCTTGCCGACGATGGCGCCCTCGACGCCCTCGGGCACCAGGCCCGCCAGCGCACGCAGGTCGTCCAGGGACGACACGCCGCCGCTGGCGATCACCGGCTTGTCGGTGCGGGCGCAGACCTGGCGCAGCAGGTCGATGTTCGGGCCGCGCAGGGTGCCGTCCTTGGTGACGTCGGTGAGGACGTAGCGCGGGCAGCCGTCGGCCTCCAGGCGGTCGAGGACCTCCCACAGGTCACCGCCCTCACGGGTCCAGCCGCGGGCCGCGAGCGTGGTGCCGCGCACGTCCAGGCCGACGGCGATGCGGTCGCCGTACTCGGCGATGATCTTGGCGCACCAGGCGGGGTCCTCCAGCGCGGCCGTGCCGATGTTGACGCGGCGGCAGCCGGTGGCGAGGGCCGCCTCCAGCGACGCGTCGTCGCGGATGCCGCCGGACAGCTCCACCTGGACGTCCAGCGCCGCCACCACCGAGGCGAGCAGCTCGCGGTTGGACCCGCGGCCGAAGGCGGCGTCCAGGTCGACCAGATGGACCCACTCGGCGCCCGCCTCCTGCCAGGCCAGCGCGGCGGCCAGCGGGTCGCCGTACGACGTCTCCGTCCCCGCCTCGCCCTGCACCAGCCGGACGGCCTGGCCGTCCGCGACGTCCACGGCGGGCAACAGCACCAGCGACATGATCTACGACCTCCGGTCGAATGCGACGGTGACGAGCACCGGGAACACCAACAACGACAACACCAGCACGCCGAGACGGGCCGCCCATCCGCTGAGCAGCAGCCACGCCCCCGCCTGGACCAGCAGGAACAACACCACCATGACGGCGTTCTGCACCCGGCGGCGCCGGGCCAGCACCCCGCCCTGCCGCGCGACCCGGACCGGGCGCGGCGCCAGCCCCGCGAGGCGCTCACGCCGTCCGCGCCACCGGGCCCGGCGGGCGTCCTTCTCGGCGCGCCGCGCCGCCTGCCGCGCCCGCTCGGCCTCCCGCTCGGCGCGGCGCCTGGCACGCTCCTTGCTCATGCTCGTAAAGGGTTCACAACGTGGCCAGCCAGTTCATCAGCAGCAGGGCCCCCGCGTCCCCGGACTTCTCCGGGTGGAACTGGGTCGCCGACAGCGGGCCGTTCTCGACCGCGGCCACGAACGGGACGCCGTGCTCGGCCCAGGTGACGAGCGGCGCGCGGAAGCCGTCGCCGCCCAGCGGCTCGAACCTGCGCACGCCGTAGGAGTGCACGAAGTAGAACCGGGTGGACGGGTCGAGCCCGGCGAACAGCACCGAGTCCTCGGGGGCCCGCACGGTGTTCCAGCCCATGTGCGGCAGCACCGGGGCGTCCAGGCGCTCCACGACGCCGGGCCACTCGCCGCAGCCCTCGTGGCGCTCGCCGTGCTCGACGCCCTCGGCGAACAGGATCTGCATGCCGACGCAGATGCCGAGCACCGGGCGACCGCCGGCGAGGCGGCGGCCGATGATCTGGTCGCCGCGCACGGAGCGCAGCCCGGCGACGCAGGCGCCGAACGCCCCCACACCGGGCACGACCAGGCCGTCGGCGTTCAGCGCGGCGTCGAAGTCGGCGGTGACGGTCACGTCGGCGCCCGCGCGCGCGACGGCCCGCTCGGCGGAGCGCAGATTGCCCGAGCCGTAGTCGAGGACGACGACGTTCACCACCACAGCACCCCCGCCCCGATGGCCATCGCCGCGAGGGCGCCGAGCACCACGGCGCCGGCCTTCATGCCCTGGCGGAAGAACGAGACGACCCCGCCGATGAGGAACAGCCCGATGAAGAGCATCACCGGGGCGGTCCAGTTGGAGCTCACAGCACCCCCTTGGTGCTCGGCACGCCGGTCGCGCGGGGGTCGCGCTCGCTGGCCGCCCGCAGCGCCCGGGCCAGCGCCTTGAACTGCGCCTCCACGATGTGGTGGGCGTTGCGCCCGTACGGCACCCGCACGTGCAGGCACACGGCGGCCTGGGCCACGAACGACTCCAGGATGTGCCGGGTCAGCGTGGTGTCGTACTCGGGCCCGATCATCGGGGCCATGCCGTCCGGCTCGCTGTGCACGAGGTAGGGACGGCCGGACAGGTCGACGGTCACCTCGGCCAGCGCCTCGTCCAGCGGGCAGGACGCGCTGCCGAACCGCCGGATGCCGGACTTGTCGCCGAGGGCCTCGCGGAACGCCGCGCCGAGCGCCAGCGCGGTGTCCTCGATGGTGTGGTGGGCGTCGATGTGCAGGTCGCCGTCGGTCTTCACGGTCAGGTCGAACAGGCCGTGCTTGCCGAGCTGGGCGAGCATGTGGTCGAAGAAGCCGACGCCGGTGGAGACGTCCACGCGGCCGGTGCCGTCCAGGCCCACCTCGACCAGCACCGAGGTCTCCTTGGTGGTGCGCTCGACGCGGCCCGTCCTCTGCCTAGGCGCGGCTGCGGCGGGACTGGTCACAAGGTCTCCTCGGTGTCGTCGGTGACTTTCGCGTGCGGGATCGGGGGGTGCCCGGCGAGGACGCCGGCCATGGCGTGGCGGAACGCCGCCATCTCCTCGGCGGTGCCGACCGAGACGCGCAGCCACTCGGGCGGGCCGACCTCGCGGATCAGCACCCCATGGGCGAGCAGCGCCTCCCAGACGGCGCGCCGGTCGGCGAAACGGCCGAACAGCACGAAGTTGGCGTCGGAGTCGGCCACCGCCAGGCCGAGCCCGCGCAGCCACGCCACCACGTCGTCCCGCTCGGCCCGCAGGCGGTCCACCGTGCCGAGCAGGTCGTCGCGGTGCGCCAGCGCGACCCGGGCCGCGGCCTGGGTGAGCGTGGACAGGTGGTAGGGCAGGCGGACCAGCAGCAGCGCCTCCACCACGGCGGGGTCGGCGGCGAGGTAGCCGAGGCGGGTGCCCGCCATGGCGAACGCCTTGGACATGGTGCGGGTGACGATCAGCCGCGGGTTGCCGGGCAGCAGCCGCAGCGCGCTCGGCGTGCCGGTGCGGGCGAACTCGAAGTACGCCTCGTCGACCACCACCATGCCCGGGGCGGCCTTGGCGACCCGCTCGATGACGTCCAGCGGCAGCGCCGTGCCGGTCGGGTTGTTCGGGCTGGTCAGGAAGACGATGTCGGGGCGGTGCTCCTCGATCGCGGCCATCGCGCGGTCGGCGTCCAGCCCGAAGTCGTCGTCGCGGGCACCGGAGATCCAGCGGGTGGACGCGCCGGTGGTGATGATCGGGTGCATGGAGTACGACGGCTCGAACCCCATGGCGCTGCGCCCGTGGCCGCCGAACGCCTGAAGGATCTGCTGGAGGATCTCGTTGGACCCGTTGGCCGCCCACACCTGGGCGGGCGCGAGACCGTGGCCGAGGTAGGCCGCGAGGTCCTCGCGCAGCGCCACGGCGTCCCGGTCGGGGTAGCGGTTCAGCGCGCCTGCCTGGGCGCGCACCGCCTCGGCCAGGCCGTCCACCAGTGCCGCCGACGGCGGGTAGGGGTTCTCGTTGGTGTTGAGCCGCACCGGCACGTCGAGCTGGGGCGCGCCGTACGGCGTGCGGCCGCGCAGGTCGTCGCGCAGCGGCAGATCGTCCAGCCGGACGCGGCTCTCGGGGACGCCGCTCATCGGGGGCCCTCCGGGAAGCGCGCCCGGACCGCGGCCCCGTGCGCCGGGAGGTCCTCGGCCTCGGACAGCGCGTAGACGTGCGGCGCGGCCTGCGCGAGCGCCTCGCGGGTGTAGTCGACGACGTGCACGCCGCGCAGGAAGGTCTGCACCGACAGGCCCGAGGAGTGGCAGGCGCAGCCGCCGGTGGGCAGCACGTGGTTGGACCCGGCGAGGTAGTCGCCGAGCGACACCGGGGCGTACGGCCCGATGAAGATCGCGCCGGCGTTGCGCACGCGGGCGGCGACCTCGGCGGCGTCCGCCGTCTGGATCTCCAGGTGCTCGGCGGCGTAGGCGTCGGCCACCCGAAGCGCGTCGTCGATGCCCGACACCAGCACGATCGCCGACTGCGACCCCGACAGCGCCTCGGCGATGCGCTCGGAGTGGCGGGTGGCGGCGACCTGGCCGGGCAGTTCCTTCTCCACGGCGTCGGCCAGGCGCTCGCTCGGCGTGACCAGCACGGCCGCGGCGATGACGTCGTGCTCGGCCTGGCTGATCAGGTCGGCGGCGACGTGCGCGGGGTCGGCGGTGTCGTCGGCGACGATCATGATCTCGGTGGGCCCGGCCTCGGAGTCGATGCCGATGCGGCCCTTGAGCAGGCGCTTGGCGGCGGCCACCCAGATGTTGCCCGGGCCGGTCACCATGTTCACCGGCGGGCACTCCTCGGTGCCGTAGGCGAACATCGCCACGGCCTGCGCGCCGCCGACGGCGTACACCTCGTCCACGCCGAGCAGGGCGCAGGCGGCGAGGATGGCGGGGTGCGGCAGCCCGCCGTGCCCGGCCTGCGGGGGCGAGCTCACGGCGAGGGACGGCACGCCGGCCTCCTGGGCGGGCACGACGTTCATGACGACGCTGGAGGGGTACACGGCCCGGCCGCCCGGGACGTACAGCCCGACGCGTTCCACCGGCACCCAGCGCTCGGTGACCGTGCCGCCGGGCACGACGTGGGTGGTGACGTCCGCCCTGCGCTGGTCGCGGTGCACCAGGCGGGCGCGGCGGATCGACTCCTCCAGCGCGGCCCGCACCGCGGGGTCCAGCGCGTCGAGCGCGACGGACAGCGCGTCGGCGGGCACACGGGTGGAGGCGAGCTCCACGCCGTCCAGGCGGGCGGTGAGCTCCCGCACGGCCGCCACTCCCCTATGGCGCACGTCGTCGCACAGAGGGCGCACGTCGGCCAGGGCGGCCTCGACATCGAGGTCGGCTCGGGGCAGCAGTTCTCGCGGATCGGACGGCAGTGACCCGCGCAGGTCGATACGGGTTATCACCGCACCAGTCTACGGAGGGTGGCGGGGCGTTCCTGCGGACGTCCGCCATTCGGACGATGTCTTTACATTGTAGATTTTAATTCCGCATTAAGCTGGCGCCGTGAGCAAGACGAAGAGCAAGGGCGGCCAGAGCACGCCCGCGACCGTGGCGCTGACCAAGGCCGGGGCCGGCTTCACCCTGCACCCCTACGACCACGACCCGAACGCCCAGGCGTACGGCGAGGAGGCCGCCGACGCGCTCGGCGTGCCGCAGATGCGGATCTTCAAGACGCTCGTGGCGGAGATCGAGAGCGGCCTCGCGGTCGCGGTCGTGCCGGTGGCGGGCAAACTGGACCTGAAGGCCCTCGCCTCCGCCCTCGGCGGCAAGCGGGCGGCCATGGCGGACGCCGCGAAGGTGGAGCGGGTCACCGGGTACGTCGTCGGCGGCATCAGCCCGCTCGGCCAGCGCAAGGCCCTGCCGACCGTGGTGGACTCCTCGGCGCTGGACTTCCCGACGATCTTCTTCTCCGCGGGGCGGCGGGGCCTGCAGATCGAGGCGGCGCCCGCCGACCTGGTGCGCCTCACCCGCGCCGTCACCGCGGCCATCGGCAAGGGGGCCGCGTGACCTCGCCGGTCCACCTGCCCGCCACCGAGATGCTCGCACTGCTGCGTTCCCGGCAGATGAGCGCGGCCGAGCTGACCGAGGCGCACCTGCGGCGCATCGAGCAGGTCAACGGGCGGGTCAACGCCATCGTCACGCTGTCGGCCGACCGGGCCATGGACGAGGCCCGCGAGCTGGACCGCGACCTCGCCCGGGGCGTGTGGCGTGGCCCGCTGCACGGCCTGCCGATCGCGTTCAAGGACCTCACCGACACCGCCGGCATCCGCACCACGTACGGCTCGCGGCTGTTCGCCGACCACGTGCCGCGCGAGGACGCCCTGGTGGTGAGACGGGCGCGGGCCGCCGGGGCGGTCACGCTGGGCAAGACCAACACCCCCGAGTTCGGCACCGGCTCCCACACCGTCAACGAGGTGTTCGGCGCCACCCGCAACCCCTACGACCTGGCGCGCAGCGCGGGCGGAAGCAGCGGCGGCGCGGCGGCGGCGCTGGCCTCGGGCATGACGGCGCTCGCCGACGGCTCGGACATGGGCGGCTCGCTGCGCAACCCCGCGTCGTTCTGCAACGTGGTCGGGCTGCGGCCCACACCCGGCCGGGTGCCCGACTTCTCGCGCACCGCGGCGTGGTTCACCCTCGGCGTGCCGGGGCCGATGGCCCGCACGGTGGCCGACGCGGCGCTCCTGCTGAGCGTCATCGCCGGGTTCGCGCCGAGCTCGCCGTTCGCGATCCGCGAGGACGGCTCGGCGTTCGCCGGGCCGCTGGAGCCGGGGGTCGAGGGCATGCGGGTCGCCTGGAGCCCCGACCTCGGCGGGCTGCCGGTGGACCCGCGCACCGCCGAGGTGACCGCGCGGGCACCCGCCGTGCTGTCCGGGCTCGGCGCCAAGGTCGAGCAGGTGGAGCTGAACCTGACCGACGCCGAGGACGCCTTCCGCACCTACCGGGGCTGGCAGTACGCCGCGACCTACGGCGAGCTGCCCGGCGACCTGCTCGGCCCCAACGTGCGGTGGAACGTCGAGCAGGGCAGGAAGGTCACCGCGGCCGATCTGGCGCGGGCCGAGAAGCTGCGCAGCCGGCTGTTCCAGAAGATGAGCCGGTTCTTCGACACCTACGACCTGCTGATCGCGCCGGTCAGCCAGGTGCCGCCGTTCCCGGTCGAGGACCCCTACGTCACCGAGATCGCGGGCACCCCGATGCCGGACTACCTGGCGTGGATGCGCTCGGCGTACTGGATCAGCGTGCTGCACGCCCCCGCCGCGTCGGTGCCCTGCGGCTTCACCCCCGAGGGGTGGCCGGTGGGCGTGCAGATGATCGCCCGACCGTTCGAGGACCTCACCGTGCTGCGCGCCGCGCACGCCTTCGAGCAGGCCACCCGGCACGGCGACACGCGGCCCCCGCTCGGCTGAACGGCCCGTTCAGCCGGCCCGTTCAGCCCTCGCTCGGCTGAACGGGCCGGGAGCGGCCGGACCGGCTCCTCCCGGCCCCGGCTACATCGGGGGCGGGCCCGCGGGGCCCGAGCGGCGTTCCGGGGGCCATTCGGTGCCGAGGTGCGGAGGATGCGCGGGCGGGGTGCCGTCACCGGCGTGGGGATTGCGGAGCGGGGAGTCGCGGTAGCCGTCGGCGGACTCCAGGATGCCGAAGACGGCGACACCGATGAGCGGCCAGCACAGCAGGACGCCCGCGGCGGTGACGGTGAGCACGCCGACGGTGGAGCCCACGGCGGCCGAGCCGGGGGCGGCGGCCTGCACGGCGGCCGAGCCGAGCGAGGTGCCGACGGTGACGGTGAGGCGTCCGGCCAGCAGGCCGCCCACGGCGAGGCCGGCCAGCAGCGCGATGGGCCGCCCGCGGCGGGCCAGCAGGTAGGCGGCGACCCCGGACGCCAGCCCGGCGACGCCGGTGATCAGGGCGAACCAGCCGTCGGCGGCGATGAGCGCCTGCGTCATGGGATCGGTGAGCCGCGGGCCCGAGGTGGTGATGACGTACGGCGTGCGGGGCGCCACCGCGGACCACAGCAGCCCCGCCGCCGCGCCCAGCGCGGCGAGCACCCCGACCGTCAGCACGAAGTCCCGCAGATGCCGCACCCGATCACCTCGCCCCGCCGCGCGCCGCGCACCGGCACGCGGGCCCCGACAATGGTACCGATGCCGCGTCACGATGCCGTCAACTACGCCGTCACGCACGCCGTCCCCGTGCCGTCCCCCATGCCGCCCGCGCACCACCGCCTTCGGCCGGGCGCGCGGCACGGTTAGGCTGTCCCCCGTGAGTGAAGAGGTATGGCTGATCGAGCCGTCCGGGCCTCTCCGGGGGGACGTCGAGGTACGCGGGTCCAAGAACGCCGTGTCCAAGCACATGGTGGCCGCGATGCTGGGCAGCGGGCCGAGCACGTTGCACAACGCCCCCGAGGTGGGCGAGGTCGGCATCACCGCCGCCATGCTCGGGGCACTCGGCATCGAGGTCGACATCACGCAGCGCGAGATCACGCTGGAGCGCGGCCCGGAGATCCGGCCACGGGTGCCCGAGGCGTTCACCGGCCTCAACCGCATCCCCATCCTGATGCTGGGGCCGTTGCTGCACCTGGCCGGCGAGGCGTTCGTCCCGCTGGTGGGCGGCGACCCGATCGGGCGGCGGCCGGTCAACTTCCACGTCGAGGCGCTGCGGGCGATGGGCGCCGAGGTCGAGGTGGGCGACGCCGGCATCACGGCCAAGGCCACCCGCCTGCGCGGCACCCGCATCGAGCTGCCGTACCCGAGCGTCGGCGCCACCGAGACCATCCTGCTGTCGGCGGTGCTCGCCGAGGGCAAGACGGTGATCAAGGGGGCGGCCACCGAGCCCGAGGTCGTCGAGCTGGCGCTGTTCCTGCAGCGCATGGGGGCGCGCATCGAGCTCAGCCCGGACCGCCGCATCGTCATCGAGGGCGTGGAGCGGCTGCGCGGGGCGTCCACGTGGCTGGCGGGCGACCGCATCGAGGCGTTCTCCTACCTCGTGGCCGGGCTCATCACCAAGGGCGAGGTGCGGGTGCACGGCTGCCCGCAGGACCGCCTGGTCACCGCCATCACCACGCTCGCCCGCATGGGCGCGCAGTTCGACATCACCGACGAGTGGCTCACCGCGTCCGCGCCGGACGGCCTGCGCGCCGCCGCCGTGCAGACCGACACCCACCCGGGGTTCATGACCGACTGGCAGACCCCGCTGATGGTGCTGTTCACGCAGGCCGAGGGCATGTCGGTGCTGCACGAGACGGTGTTCGAGAACCGTCTGGTGTACGTGCCGGCGCTGCAGAAGATGGGCTGCGAGATCGAGATCTTCAACGTGTGCCTCGGCGGCCCGGCGTGCCGGTACCACGACACCAACGCCAAACACTCGGCGGTGGTGCGCGGCGTGTCCAAGCTGCGCGGCGCCGACGTCACGCTGCCGGACATCCGGGCCGGGTTCTCCGCGGTGCTCGCCGCGGCGGTCGCGGAGGGCAATTCCACCCTGCGCGGGGTCAACCACATCGAACGCGGATACCACCGCGTTTTTGACCAGTTCACCTCACTTGGGATGAAGATCAGCAGGGAAGCGTAAAGTTTCGCACGGCGGGCGTTTGCCTCCGTTCCGGTGGTCGCACGTTCTATGCCGTGACCTCGGGATCCGACGGCCGCCGCACGCCCGGCGGCGAGGCCGCGCCGCGGCGCCGCGAGCGTCCCGTGCCCGCGGGCCTCGCCGTGCTGGGCCTCGCGGGCGTGGCCGGCGGCGTGCTCGTGGCCGGCCTCGCGCTCCCGGCGGTGGGCGGGGCCGGGGTGTTCACCAGGGACGCCTCGCGCAACTTCTTCGAGACGCCGTCCGCGCTGCGGGAGGCGCCGCTGCCCGAACGCACCCGGCTGCTGGACAAGGACGGCCGGCAGTTCGCCCAGTTCTACGTGCAGAACCGGCGGTCGGTGGACATCACGCGGATCGCACCGGTGATGCTGAAGGCGATCGTCGCCATCGAGGACGCCCGGTTCTACGAGCACGCGGGGCTCGACCTGCGGGGCACGCTGCGCGCGATGATCGCCAACACCCGGGCCGGTGAGATCAAGCAGGGCGGGTCGTCGCTGACGCAGCAGCTCGTGAAGAACATCCTGCTGCAGAACGCCCGCTCCGACGGGGAACGCGACTCGGCCCGCGCGCCGAGCATCCGCCGCAAGCTGCAGGAACTGCGGTACGCGATGGGGCTGGAGCGCAAGTACTCCAAGGACCAGATCCTGGTGCGGTACCTCAACATCGCCTACTTCGGGGGCGGCGCCTTCGGCGTGGAGGCCGCGGCGCGGCGGTTCTTCGGCACCTCGGCGGCCGAGCTCACGCTGGCGCAGGCCGCGACGCTCGCCGGGGCGGTGCGCACGCCGTCCGTCACCGACCCCACGCTCGGCCCCGAGCAGCGGGAACGGCTGCGGTCCCGGCGGGGCCTGGTGCTGGACCGCATGGCGCGACTGCGCATGGTGCCCCCGGCGCGGGCCGCGGCGGCCAAGGCGGAGCCGCTGGCGCTGGACCTGCGGCCCGAGCCCGGGGGGTGCGCCGAGAGCGAGTACCCGTTCTTCTGCCTCTACGTGCAGCGGGAGATCGCCGTCAACCCGGCGTTCGGGCAGACCCGGGCCGAGCGGGAGCGCCGCCTGTACCGCGACGGGCTGGAGATCACCACCACGCTGGACCGGCGCATGCAGGCCGCCGCGCAGAAGGCCATCGCCGAGTACGTGCACCCGCGCGACCACCAGGTGGCGGCCGAGGCGATGGTCGAGCCGGGCACCGGGCGCATCCGGGCGATCGCCGCGAGCAAGAAGTACGGCCTCAACGCCGGCGGCAAGGACCAGGGGGCGCACACCACCTTCAACCTGGCGGCCGACATCGCGCACGGCGGCGGGCAGGGCTTCCAGGCCGGGTCGACGTTCAAGGTGTTCACGCTGGCCACCGCGCTGGCCAAGGGGTGGCGGTTCGACCAGGGGTTCGACACGCCGGGGGCGTTCTCTCCGTCGTCGGGCTACCGCGACTGCACGGGCAAGAACGTCAGCGTGCCGGACGCCGTGGTGCACAACGCGGGCGGCGAGGGGCGCGGCGGACCGTACAGCCTGGCCACGGGCACCTGGCAGTCGGTCAACATCTTCTACATGATGCTGGAGCGCGACGTCGGGCTGTGCGACGTGGTGCGCACCGCCCGGTCGCTCGGCGTCGCCCGCGCCGACGGCAAGCCGCTGAAGGAGGTGCCGACGTTCACCCTCGGGGTGAACGAGATGGACCCGGTGACGGTCGCGGCGGCGTTCGCGACGTTCGGCGCGCGGGGCCGGTACTGCCGCCCGATGGCGGTGCTGGCGATCACCGAACGCGGGGGCCGGCACACCACGGTGTCCCCGAGCTGCTCCGCGCCGATCGAGGAGGGCGTGGCGGACGCGGTGAACTTCGTGTTGTCCGGCGTGTTCAGCAGGGGCACCATGCGCGGCCAGGGCATCGGCCGGCCCGCGGCGGGCAAGACCGGCACCAACAACGGCTACACCTCGGCGTGGTTCGCCGGCTACACCCCCGAGCTGGCCGCCGCGGTCAGCCTGGGCGACATCCGGGGCGCCTACAAACACCCTCTGAACGGCGTCGAGATCGGCGGCCGCTCCTACGGCGGCGTCCAGGGCGCCACCCTGCCCGGCCCCATCTGGGTCACCTCCATGGAGGGCGCGCTGCGCGACGTCCCCGCCACGTCCTTCACCCCGCCCGACCACTCCCGCTTCGGCGGCGGCACCACCCCCGGCCTCGCCCCGGAGGACCAGCTCACCGGGCGCGACCCCGCCGACGAGCGCGACGGCCGCCGCCGGGACGGCGACGAACGCTACGAGGAGGACGGCGAGGACCGCCCCGCCCGGGGCGGCCGCCTGCGCCGCCACTGGTACCCCGGCGACCGGCCGTTCCGCCCCTACCCGGAGGCCTACGACCTGCTCAGGGACTGGGAACGCGGGCTCCCCGCACCCCGCCGCCGCGCCCCCGGGCCCTACGACCGGCACGACCGCTACGAGGGCGCGGAGCCGTACGACCCGGGGTACTGGCGCGAGTAGGCGCCGGCCCACCTTGGTCGTCCCGTGGCCGCCGGGCGACGGAACGGTCAGGCGCCGATGCAGGCCGGGCCGAGGAGCTGCTTGAGGTCACCCATGAGGGCCGGGGACGGGGCGACGCGCAGGCGGTCGTCCAGGCGCATGACGGTGGTCTTGGAGCCGTTGTGGAGCTGCAGGTGGACCTCGGTGGTGCCGCGGTGGCTGGTGAGGACCTCCTTCAGGCGGCCGATCACCGGGGGGGTGCAGCGGGTCAGGGCCAGGCTGACCACCAGGGGGCCGCCCGCCTCCTGGGAGAGGTCGGGGGCGGTGACCTCCATGGCGACGATCTTGGCGACGTCCTCGCGCTTGTCCAGGCGGCCCTTGACGAAGACGATGGCGTCCTCGGCGAGCACGGTGGCGCAGAGCTGGTAGGCGGACGGGAAGATCATCACCTCGATGGAGCCCTCCAGGTCCTCCAGGTTGGTGAGGACCCAGGTGTCGCCCTTCTTGGTGACCTTGCGCTGCAGGCCGCTGAGGATGCCGCCCACGATGACCACCTGGCCGTCGGGGCGCTCGTCGGCCTGCAGGGACGCCACCGAGCAGTCCGCGCCGGCCGACAGGATGTGCTCCACGCCGAACAGCGGGTGGTCGGAGACGTACAGACCGAGCATCTCGCGCTCGAACACCAGCAGGGTGGACTTGTCCCACTCCCCCACCGGGATCTGCACGTCGAACGTCTGGTCCTCGGCGCCGTCGATGGCGCCGAACAACGAGTCCTGCCCGATGGCTTCGTTCTTCTTGATGTCGATGACGGCGTCCACGGCCTGCTCGTGCACCATGAGCAGGCCCTTGCGCTCGTGGCCGAGCGAGTCGAACGCGCCCGCCTTGATCAGCGACTCGATGACGCGCTTGTTGCAGACCAGCGCGGGCACCTTGCGCAGGAAGTCCTTGAAGTCGGCGAAGCGGCCCTTGCCGCCGCGCGCCGCGATGATGCCGTCCACGACGTTGCCGCCGACGTTGCGCACCGCCGACAGGCCGAAGCGCACGTCGGTGCCGCGCGGGGTGAAGTCGAAGTCGGAGTCGTTGACGTCCGGCGGGAGCACCTTGATGCCCATGCGGCGGCACTCGTTGAGGTACAGCGCCGACTTGTCCTTGTCGTCCTTGACCGAGGTGAGCAGCGCCGCCATGTACTCGGCCGGGTAGTTGGCCTTGAGGTAGGCGGTCCAGTACGACACCAGGCCGTACGCGGCGCTGTGCGCCTTGTTGAAGGCGTAGTCGGAGAAGGGGACCAGGATGTCCCAGAGGGTCTTGATCGCCGCGGCGGAGTAGCCGTTGTCCTTCATGCCCTGCTCGAAGGACTCGAACTGCTTGTCCAGCTCGGCCTTCTTCTTCTTGCCCATCGCGCGGCGCAGAAGATCCGCTTTGCCGAGCGAGAACCCGGCGACCTTCTGCGCGATGGCCATGACCTGCTCCTGGTACACGATCAGGCCGTAGGTCGTGCCGAGGATCTCCTTCAGCGACTCCTCGAACTCGGGGTGGATCGGGGTGATGTCCTGCTGGCCGTTCTTGCGCAGCGCGTAGTTGGTGTGGGAGTTGGCGCCCATCGGGCCGGGGCGGTACAGCGCGCCGACCGCGGAGATGTCCTCGAAGTTGTCGGGCTTCATCAGCCGCAGCAACGACCGCATGCCGCCGCCGTCGAGCTGGAACACCCCCAGGGTGTCGCCCCTGCCGAGCAGCTCGTACGTCTTCGGATCGTCCAGCGGGAGTTTCAGCAGGTCGATGGCCTGGCCGGTGTTGCCCTCGATCATCTTCAGGCAGTCGTCGATGATCGTGAGGTTGCGCAGGCCCAGGAAGTCCATCTTCAGCAGGCCGAGCGTCTCGCAGGTCGGGTAGTCGAACTGCGTGATGATCGCGCCGTCGGAGTCGCGGCGCATGATCGGGATGTAGTCGGTCAGCACCTCCGAGGACATGATCACGCCGGCGGCGTGCACGCCGGTCTGCCGGATCAGGCCCTCCAGGCCGCGCCCGAGGTCGATGGCCGCCTTGACGTCGACGTCCTCGTCGTACAGCTTGCGCAGCTCGCCCGCCTCGTTGTAGCGGGGGTGCTCCTTGTCGAAGATGCCGGACAGCGGGATGTCCTTGCCCATCACCGCCGGGGGGAACGCCTTGGAGACGCGGTCGCCGAGGGCGTAAGGGTAGCCGAGGACGCGAGCGGCGTCCTTGATGGCCGCTTTCGCCTTGATGGTGCCGAAGGTGGCGATCATGGCGACCTTGTCGGCGCCGTACTTCTCGGTGACGTACCGGATGACGTCGGCCCGCCGGCGTTCGTCGAAGTCGATGTCGACGTCGGGCATGGACACGCGGTCGGGGTTGAGGAACCGCTCGAAGATCAGGCCGTGCTGCAGGGGGTCCAGGTCGGTGATGCCGAGCGCGTACGCCGCCAGTGAGCCCGCCGCCGAGCCGCGGCCCGGGCCCACCCGGATGCCGTTGGTCTTGGCCCACATGATGAAGTCGGCGACCACGAGGAAGTACGAGGGGAACCCCATCTGCAGGATGACGTTCATCTCGTACTCGATCTGGCGGGCGTGCTCCTCTTCCACGCCGTCGGGGTAGCGGCGGGCCATGCCGCGGGCGATCTCCTTGCGGAACCAGCTCTCCTCGGTCTCGCCCTCGGGGATCGGGTAGGTCGGCATGAGGTTCTTGAAGCCGAACATGCCGGACGGGTCGACCTTCTCGGCGACCAGCAGCGTGTTGCGGCAGCCCTCGGCCCACAGGTCGGAGGAGTCGACCGCGCGCATCTCGTCGGCGGTCTTGATGTAGTAGCCGCTGCCGTCGAAGCGGAACCGGTCCGGGTCGGACAGTTGCTTGCCGGTCTGGATGCACAGGAGCGCGTCGTGCGAGGTGGAGTCGGACTCGTAGGTGTAGTGGGAGTCGTTGGTCACCAGCGGCGGGATGCCGAGCTCGGCGGAGATGCGGGTGAGGCCGTCGCGGACCCGGCGCTCGATGTCGAGGCCGTGGTCCATGACCTCCAGGTAGTAGTTCTCCTTGCCGAAGATCTCCTGGTAGCGGGCCGCGGCGGCGACCGCCTCGTCGTACTGGCCGAGGCGCAGGCGGGTCTGCACCTCGCCCGACGGGCAGCCGGTGGTGGCCATCAGGCCGTCGGCGTGCTCGGCGAGGGTCTCGGCGTCCATGCGGGCCCACTTGCGCACGAAGCCCTCGGTGTAGGCACGGGAGGAGAGCTTCATCAGGTTGTGCAGGCCGGTGGCGTTCTTCGCCCAGATGGTCATGTGGGTGTAGTAGCCGCCCGCGGACACGTCGTCGCGCTTCTGGTGCGGCTCGCCCCACAGCACCGGCTTCTTCTGGTGGCGCGAGGCCGGGGCGACGTACGCCTCGATGCCGATGATCGGCTTGATGCCGGCCGCGGTCGCCTGCTTGTGGAAGTCGTAGGCGCCGTGCATGTTGCCGTGGTCGGTGATCGCGATGGCGGGCATCCCGAGATCGCCGACCTGTTTGAACATCTGCTTGAGTCTGGCCGCCCCGTCGAGCATCGAGTACTCGGTGTGGACGTGCAGATGCACAAACGAATCAGCCATGCGGGCCGTCCCTCTCCCCTCGATCCGGTGCGGCGGATGAGAGCCTACGCCGTGCCGCCGCCTCTCGCGGCACACCGGCACCACCGTTCTCAATCGTGACCCCGCGGCCCTCGCCCGCCTGGCCCACTCCCATCATCGCGCCGCGGGGCGCGGGGCGGAAACCGGGGACGAGCTGGGACGGGGATCGGATCAGGTGATCACCTTCCTGGAGCTCCCACCGGCCCGCCGCGGCGAAACCGCTGATCACAGAGCCGGAGGGCTTTCGACGTCCGCTATTTGGACATCGCGTCCCGGATCGCGGACAGGGCGGGCGGTTCTCGCGTTTGCGCGTGCCTGCCGCTATGGGACGATTCATTCGCCTGAAAGGGGGTAGCGCCGGGTGATGTCGGAAGCACGGCCGGGCAAGCGACAGCAGGGACGCCGCGTGGCCGACCGCTACCAGCTACTGGAGCCGATCGGCCGGGGCGGCATGGGCATCGTGTGGCGCGCCCACGACGAGTTGCTGGACCGCGCCGTCGCCGTCAAGGAGGTCCGCTACCCCGGCGACCCCGAGGACGACGAGATCGCCGAGCTGAACCGCCGCACGCTGCGCGAGGCGCGGGCCGCGGGCCGGCTGACCCACCCGAACGTCGTGGTCGTGCACGACGTCATCGAGGAGAACGGCCGCCCGTGGATCGTCATGCAGCTCGTCGACTCCCGCTCCCTGGGCCAGGTGCTGCGTGACGACGGCCCGCTGCCCGTACGGATGGTCGCCGAGATCGGCCTCCGCCTGCTGGAGGCCCTGCGCTCCGCCCACGCCGCCGGCGTGCTGCACCGCGACGTCAAGCCCGAGAACGTGCTGCTCACCGACGACGGCCGGGTGGTCCTGACCGACTTCGGCATCGCCCGCATGGAAACCGACACCACCATGACCCGCACGGGCCTGGTCGGCACCCCCGCCTTCATCGCCCCCGAACGCCTCCGCGGCTACCCCGCCCAGCGCGAGTCCGACTTCTGGTCCCTGGGCGCCACCCTGTACGCCGCCGTCGAAGGCCGCCCCCCGCACGACAAAGGCATGGCCATGGCGACCATGCACGCCGTGCTCAACGACCAGCCAGAACCAGCCCTCAGAGCCGGCCGCCTCAACGCCGTCCTGACCGGCCTCCTGGAAAAGGACCCCACCCGCCGCCTCTCCCCCGACCAAGCCGAACGAATGCTCCGCGCCATAGCGGAGGACCGCACCACCACCCCCACCTCCCACCAGCACACCCTCCCCTCCGCCCCCCTCCCCACCCCACCCACCGCCCCACCCC
>NZ_JBDPMD010000039.1:0-90096 GCF_039871875.1 Sphaerisporangium sp. B11E5
GGGTTGCGGAGGGTTACGAGGTGGGTGGGGTGGGCGGGTGGGGCGATCACTGTGGGTGGTGTTTGCGGTCGGGGCCAGGCTGACATTCGGGCCGGTAGCGACTAGCGTCTGAGCATGGCACCCGTTCGGGTCCGTGGTTGCGCCGGGCCGATCCCCTTCAGGGGACCGGGCCGGCTAGCCGATGCCAGCCGCAGGCGAAACGGCCCACGTAAGGCGACTCTTCGTCGACCGATCACGGTGCGGCTTAGAGGTAAGTCCTGCCTTCCCGCAGGGACCAGATGTCCCTCGTCAGAAGAGAAGGGCAGTAGTGGCATGGAGCCGCGAACCCCTCAGCAGGCGGATGTGGGGACGAAGACCAGGTCGGCCGAACGGGTGCTCTCCTCTGCAGTCGAGACGAAGGGGGGCCTTTGAGTGGACATCATCGTCAAGGGACGGCACACCAGTGTGAGTGACCGGTTCCGCGATCATGTGACGACGAAACTGGCCAGAATCGAGCGACTGGACAGCAAGCTCATTCGAGTGGACGTGGAGGTGTCCAAGCAGGCGAACGTGCGCGCGCAGGACGAACGCGAGCGGGTCGAGCTGACGATCCACTCCAGGGGGCCGGCCATCCGTGCCGAGGCCTCCGCCGATGATCGTTTCGCGGCGCTGGACATCGCGCTCGGCAAGCTGGAGGGTCGACTCCGGCGGATCGCCGACCGGCGCAAGGTCCATCACGGCAACCACTGCCCCCCCTCGGTGGCCGAGTTGACCTCCGCTCTTGGCGATACGTACACCCCGCTGCCCGAGCCGCTCCCGGCCGAGACCGAGCGGCTCTACGAGCCGGAGGAACGGCCCCGTTCCTCCGACGAGCCGATCGTGCCGATCGAGATGGACGGCGACGGGCCGCTCGTCGTCCGGGAGAAGTTCCACAAGGCCGACCCGATGACCATCGACCAGGCGCTACTGGAGATGGAGCTCGTCGGGCACGATTTCTACCTGTTCCGTGACAAGGAAAGCGGGCATCCCAGCGTCGTGTACCGCCGTGTCGGATACGCGTACGGCGTTCTGCGGCTAGAAGAACAATAACCTCCGCGTTCGAAGATCCTCTCGACCATCCCCGTACCCGGGAAAGCCGTGTAATGATGGCGGTTCCGACGGCGCGGGAGCATCGCGCGGCAGGGACGATCCCCCCGGCGCGACCGGTTCCCCACGAGGAGGAGGCGTGACGCAGACCGACGAAACGGCCGGCCGTTCCGGGCGTGACGAGCCGATCCGCGTGCTGATCGTGGACGATCACGCGCTGATCCGGCGGAGCCTGGATCTCGCGCTGACCGCGGAGCCGGACATCGAAGTGGTCGGTGAGGCGAGCGACGGTCAGGAGGCGGTCGAGCTTGCCGACCGCCTCCTGCCGGACGTCGTGCTGATGGACGTCCGCATGCCGCGTCAGGGCGGCATCGAGGCCACCAGGGCGATCAAGGCGTCCGTGCCGAGCTCGCGCGTCATCATGCTGACCGTGAGCGACGAGGAGGAGGACCTCTTCGAGGCGATCAAGGCGGGGGCCACCGGCTACCTGCTGAAGGACGTCCAGATCGACGAGGTCCCCGACGCCGTGCGCGGTGTGCACGAGGGCCAGTCGCTGATCAACCCGGCGATGGCCGCCAAGCTGATCAGCGAGTTCGCGAACATGAGCCGCAAGGAGGCCGAACGGCCCCCGCAGCTCCCCGTCCCGCGGTTGACCGACCGCGAGATGGAGGTCCTGCGGCTGGTGGCCAAGGGCATGAACAACCGCGAGATCGCCAAGCAGTTGTTCATCTCCGAGAACACCGTGAAGAACCACGTACGCAACATCCTGGAGAAGCTCCAGTTGCACTCCCGCATGGAGGCCGTCGTCTACGCGGTGCGCGAACGCCTCCTCGAGATCACCTGACGCCTACAGGCCCGCGCCGCCGCCCTGCCGCAGGGCGGCGGCCAGCACCGGCGTGAGCTGCGGCGCGGACACCCGCTCCACCCGCACGTCGTCGCAGCCCACCCAGGCCGCGGCCTCCCAGAGGGCGAGCGCCATGGCCTCGGCGGCGCGGGCACCGGCGCCGGCCTCGAAGCCCACCGTGCGGGCCACGAGCGTGGTGCCCTCACGGGCCGGGTCGACCCGCCCGATGAGGCGGCCGCCCGCAAGCACGGGCATGGTGAAGTAGCCGTGGACCCGCTTGTCCTTCGGGACGTACGCCTCCAGGCGGTGGGTGAAGCCGAACACCCGCTCGGTGCGGGCGCGGTCCCAGACCAGCGAGTCGAACGGCGACAGCGGCGTGGTGCGGTGCCGGCCACGCGGCACGGTGGCCAGCGCCTCGGGGTCGGCCCAGGCGTTGGCCGTGCCGGCGCCCTTGCCGCGGGCGGCGGGCCAGCCGGCCACGGTGACCGGCACCAGCCCGGCCGCGCCGGAGGCCAGCGCCTCGTCGAGCAGGGTGGCGTACGGCCCGCGCACCCGCACGAAGTCCACCAGGTCGGCCCGGGTGGCCACGCCGAGCGCGGTGCCCGCGATGCCGGTGAGCCGGGTGACGCACTCGGCGTCGGTGAGGTCCTCGGCGAGCAGGGCGGCGGGCACGACACGCTCGGCCGCCTCGTAGACCCGCCGCCAGCCCACCCGCCGGGTGCAGACCACCTCGCCGATGTCCAGCAGGAACTCCACGGCGATCTTGACGTCCGACCAGTCCCACCAGGGCCCGCCGTTCTTGGCGCCGCCGAGGTCGGTGGTGGTCACCGGTCCTTCGTTCCTGACCCGCTCGAGCACCTTGTCGATGCTCGCCGGCACCTCGTGCCAGCGGTAGCGCCGCTCGCGGAAGGCGCGGCGGCGGAAGGAGTACAGCGGCCAGTGCTCGATGGGCAGCACGCACGCCGCGTGGCACCAGTACTCGAAGGCCGCCGCGGGCTCGTGCCAGTAAGCCCGCTCGACCGCGGCCCGCCCGACCGCGCCGAGCCGCGCGTACGGCACGAGCTCGTGGGAACGGGCGAGCACGGAGATGGTGTCGAGCTGGACGGCGGCGAGCCGGCGCAGCAGCGCGGCCACCCCGCCCCGGCGGGAGCCGGCGCCGAGGAACCCTTGGGCACGCAGGATGGCGCGGCGGGCTTCGCCGGCGGACAACTCGATCACAGGGGCGGGGAGGACGCTCGGCATCCTCCGATGCTAGAACCCGCCACCGACATAACGCTCGCGCCGACGCCGCCCGGCCGCGCCACGCCCGAACTCGGCGGGAAGTTGAAGGCCCCCCGCGGAGGAGAGGCCGTCCCGCCCGGTCACGCCCCGCGAGCGGGAGCAGGTCCCGCCCGCGCCGTGGTCAGTCCTTGGCGCGCTCGAACGGCGAGTGGTGCTCCTGGACGGCGATTTCGCGCGGCGCGTCCTCGATCACGTCGGAGAAGATGTCGAAGATCAGGGCGAGCACCCCGCCGATCGCGGTCACCCCGACGCCGACCCAGAACAGGAACCAGTTGGGGCCGATCGTCAGCGCCACGCCGCCGATGGTGAACCCCAGGAGGATCACGGTGACGGCCAGCCACGACGTGGGCCGCCCCGCGTGGGACTGACCGCTGTGTGCCTGAGCCGGTGCGCTGTCGGCCATGCTGACTCCTTGTCCGCGTTCATACGGCGGTGCCGGGCGAGGGCACGCCGGGGCGGAGGTTCGCGCCCCTTCACCGTCGCACGATATCCAACGTCGCCGCCGGTCGGCGCGGCCGTACCCGCCCGTCCGGGGAGGGGACCGCGCCACGTGGCCCCGACAGCGTCATTGACGGTGGCTGTGCCGGGTGGTGAAACCGCCTACGATGGCTATCGGGAACCATGTCTCGTCCTCATTGTCCCGGCCGTCGGGCCGCGGTGCATACCTGCGAGGAGCTTTACGAAAAGTGCCAGCCATTCTCGACAAGATTCTTCGCGCCGGCGAGGGCAAGGTCCTGCGTAAGCTGAAGCGGATCTCCGAGCAGGTCAACTCGATCGAGTCCGACTTCACCAGCCTCACCGACGCCGAGCTGCGCGCGCTTACCGATGAGTTCAAGCAGCGCCACGCCGACGGTGAGTCCCTGGACGACCTGCTCCCCGAGGCGTTCGCCGCCGTACGCGAGGCGGCCCGCCGCGTGCTCGGCCAGCGCCACTTCGATGTCCAGATCATGGGCGGCGCGGCGCTGCACCTCGGCAACATCGCGGAGATGCGCACCGGTGAGGGCAAGACCCTGACCTGTACGCTGCCGGCGTACCTCAACGCCATTTCGGGCAAGGGCGTCCACGTCATCACGGTGAACGACTACCTCGCCAAGCGCGACGCCGACACCATGGGCCGCGTCCACCGCTTCCTCGGTCTCGACGTCGGCGTGATCCTGGCCAACATGCCGCCGGAGGAGCGCCGCAAGCAGTACAACGCGGACATCACGTACGGCACGAACAACGAGTTCGGCTTCGACTACCTGCGCGACAACATGGCCTGGACGCTGGAGGAGTGCGTACAGCGCGGCCACAACTTCGGCATCGTCGACGAGGTCGACTCGATCCTCATCGACGAGGCCCGTACCCCGCTGATCATCTCCGGTCCCGGCGAGCAGTCTGGCAAGTGGTACCAGGAGTTCGCCAAGATCGTGCCCCGGCTGCGCCGCGGCGTCGAGGGCAAGGACGGCGAGGAGAGCACCGGCGACTACATCGTCGACGAGAAGAAGCGCACCGTCGGCGTGCTTGAGGCCGGTGTCGAGAAGGTCGAGGACTGGCTCGGCATCGACAACCTCTACAAGCCCGAGCACACCCACCTGGTCGGCTTCCTGAACAACGCCATCAAGGCGAAAGAGCTGTACAAGAAGGACAAGGACTACATCGTCGTCGACGGCGAGGTCCTGATCGTGGACGAGTTCACCGGGCGCGTCCTGCACGGCCGCCGCTACAACGAGGGCATGCACCAGGCCATCGAGGCCAAGGAAGCCGTCAAGATCAAGGACGAGAACCAGACGCTCGCCACGGTCACCCTGCAGAACTACTTCCGGCTCTACACCAAGCTCGCCGGCATGACCGGTACGGCCGTCACCGAGGCCAACGAGTTCCACCAGACGTACAAGCTCGGCGTCATTCCCATCCCCACCAACCGGCCGATGATCCGCCGCGACCAGGCCGACGTGGTGTACAAGTCCGAGGACGCCAAGTTCACCGCCTGCGTGGCGGACATCAAGGAGCGCTACGAGAAGGGCCAGCCGGTCCTCGTCGGCACCACCTCGGTGGAGAAGTCCGAGAAGCTCTCCAAGATGCTCAAGCGGGTCGGTGTGCAGCACGAGGTGCTGAACGCCAAGAACCACGCCCGTGAGGCGGCGATCGTCGCGGAGGCCGGCCGCAAGCACGCCGTGACCGTGGCGACCAACATGGCGGGCCGCGGCACCGACATCATGCTCGGCGGCAACCCCGAGTTCCGGGCGGACGTCGAGCTGCAGCAGCGCGGCCTGTCGCCCTCCGAGACGCCCGACGAGTACGAGAAGGCGTGGCCCGAGGCGCTGGAGAAGGCCAAGGAGGCCGTGCAGGCCGAGCACGACGAGGTCACCGAGCTCGGCGGCCTGTACGTCCTCGGCACCGAGCGCCACGAGTCGCGGCGCATCGACAACCAGCTTCGCGGCCGGTCCGGCCGTCAGGGCGACCCGGGCGAGTCCCGGTTCTACCTGTCGCTGGAGGACGACCTCATGCGGCTGTTCAACTCCGCCCGGGTTGAGATGATCATGACCCGGCTGAACATCCCCGAGGACGTGCCGATCGAGTCGGGCATCGTCTCCAAGGCCATCGCCTCGGCGCAGCACCAGGTCGAGCAGCAGAACTTCGAGATCCGCAAGAACGTCCTCAAGTACGACGAGGTCATGAACCGCCAGCGCAAGGTGATTTACGCCGAGCGCCACCGGGTCATGGAGGGCGCCGACCTGCACGAGCAGGTGCGCGGCTTCATCGGCGAGGTCGTCGAGGAGTACGTCCGGGCGGCCACCACCGAGGGCTTCGCCGAGGAGTGGGACCTCGACAAGCTGTGGAAGGCGTTCCAGCAGCTCTACCCGATCTCGTTCACCGTCGACGAGCTCATCGAGAGCGAGGCCGGCGGCGAGCGTGAGGCGCTGACCGCGCAGGCGATCGTCGACCGGGTCAAGGCGGACGCCCTTGAGGCGTACGACCGGCGCGAGGAGCAGCTCGGCGCCGAGACCATGCGCGACATCGAGCGGCGCGTCATCCTGTCGGTGATCGACCGCAAGTGGCGCGAGCACCTGTACGAGATGGACTACCTGCAGGAGGGCATCTCCCTGCGGGCGTACGCCCAGCGCGACCCGCTGATCGAGTACCAGCGCGAGGGCTTCGACATGTTCACCGCGATGCTCGACGGCGTCAAGGAGGAGTCGGTCGGGTACCTGTTCAACCTGGAGATCCAGGTGCAGGACAACCCGATCGTCCAGGACGATTCGCCGCAGGACGCCGTGCCCGGCAGCGCCGTCAGCGAGACCGAGGCCATCATCTCCAAGGCGCTGCGCCGCCCGCAGCGCCCCACCGAGATGATCTACACCGCCCCCGGCGAGAGCGGCGAGGTGGAGCAGACCCGCGTCCGCACCACCTCGGCCGAACGCGCCGCCTACGGCAACGTCGAGCGCAACGCCCCGTGCCCCTGCGGCTCGGGCAAGAAGTACAAGCGCTGCCACGGCGACCCGAAGAACGCCAACGCCTGACAGACGCACCTCAGACGGGCGCCTCCCCTCGTGGGTGAGGCGCCCGTCGTCGTTCCAGGGTGAGTGGGCACGGACCTCCGTCCCAGGGTGGGTACGGGCCTCCTGCCCGGAGGATGGCACGTGCCTCACGTGCGGAGGGTGGCCACGTGCCTCACGTGCGGAGGGTGGCACGTGCCTCACGTGCGGGGTGTGGGGGTACGTGCCTCACGTGCGGGATTGTAGGTACGGGCCTCACCTCACGTCCGCTGGGGCCGTCGGTGGGAGGTCGTGGTCTCGGCGGTCTCGAACTCGGTGCACAGCCAGTGGGTGCGGCGGCGTTCCAGGCGGAGGGCGAGGACGCGGCTGCGGTCGCCGCAGTGCACGAGCACGCAGAACTCGATGACGTCGTCCTGAGGGCGGGTGATGTGCGGTCGTCCGACCAGGACACGCCGCGGGGTGTGGATCATGCGACCGGCCCGCACCAGTTCCCCGTACGCCCGCTCGGTGAACCGTCCCGCCACGACACCCGCCGGTCGCTGCCCGGCCAGGATCTCCGCCACGGCCTGTGCGAGCCCCCGCAGTGCCCGCTCCTCGGGGGCCCGGCCGCCGCCGGCGAACGCCGCTCGCGGCGGCAGGTGGGCCAGCGCCAGTGCCCCCGCGGTGGGAGAGGCGGATCCGTGGCGGCGGTCGTGCTCGTCGTAGGGCGGCTCGGACGCCGGGAGGGTCAGCAGCTTCGGGTCGGGTCGGGACATCGCATGCTCCGCTGGTGGGGGGACTCGTGACCCACCATGGAGCGCACCACCCGGCCCGGTGATACGCGGGACCGCCAACTTGTGATCAGCTCGCCCCGGCACGCGCCGGTGGGGGCGCGGGTGTTCAGGGATCGGTGGTGGCGGGAGGGGGGTGCTCGCCGGAGTCGGGGTCGGGTTCGGGGTCGCGGCCCGGGGTGAGGATGTTCAGGTGGCGGATCAGGAAGCTGAAGGCCGTGTAGTACACGGCGGCATAGATGACGCCGATCAGCATGATCATGCCGAAGCCGTCGGTGTTGGACTTGGTGGCGTTGAGCGCCGCGTCGATCGCCCCCGCCGAGAACGTGAAGCCGAGGTGGCCGTCCAGGGCCGCGACCAGGGCCATGGAGAGGCCGGTGAGGAGGGCGTGGATCACGAACAGGAGGGGGGCCACGAAGATGAAGGCGAACTCGATCGGCTCGGTGATGCCGGTGACGAACGCCACCAGCGCCGCGGAGATCATGATGCCGCCCACCGCGCGGCGACGGTGCGGTGGCGCGGCGCGCCAGATGGCGATCGCGGCGGCGGGGAGGCCGAACATGATCACCGGGAAGAAGCCGGCCATGAACTCCCCGGACCCCGGGGCGCCCCGCAGGTAGCAGGTCAGGTCCCCGGCGAACGCCTTGCCGCCCACCGTGCAGTCGGGCACCTGGAACCACACGATCGAGTTGAGGAAGTGGTGCAGCCCGAGCGGGATCAGCAGCCGGTTGGCGACGCCGTAGATCCCCGCCCCCACGGTCGAGTGCTCGGCCAGCCACCGCCCGAACCCGGTCATCCACTCGCCCACCGGCTGCCACGCCAGCCCGAACAGCACCCCGATGACCAGCGCCGCGAACGCCGTGACGATCGGCACGAACCGCCGCCCGCCGAAGAACGCCAGCCAGGTGGGCAGCTTGATCCGGTGGTACCGCTGGAATAGCAGGGCCGCGGTGATGCCGATGACGATGCCGCCGAGCACCCCCGTCGGGTTGCCCGCCGCCAGGTCGATCACCTCGGCGGGCCGCCCGTCCGCGCCCACCACGGTCCGCGCCACCCGTTGGTGCACCGCGAACCCGGGGTCGGCGTCGAAGAACAGCAGCCGCGACACCCGGTCGAACACCAGGTAGCCGATCAGCGCGGCGAGCGCCGTCGAGCCGTCCGACTTGCGGGCGAACCCCACCGCGACGCCGATGGCGAACAGCAGTGGCAGGTTGTCGAACAGCACCCCGCCCGCGCCCCCCACGACCTCCGCCACCTTGTCCAGGGCCGCGTTGTCCGTGCGCCCGAGCAGGTCGTCCTGCCCGAGCCGCAGCAGCAGGCCGGCGGCGGGCAGCGCCGCGATCGGCAGCATGAGGGAGCGTCCGATGCGGGACAGGACCGCCATCACCGCGGACCGGGCCGAGGGGGCGCCGGGGAGGCGCACGTCTGCCGAAGAGGTGCTCATCGGCTTCCTCCAGGAAAGATGGGGGGAGGACTCAGCCCCGCCTGGCCGGGATCTCCAGCACCGTGCGGAGCTGGTACCGGTCGGCGCGGTAGGTCGAGACGCCGAACTCCACGCAGACGCCACCCGCGAAGGACCGCCGCTGCAGCATCAGCACGGCCCCGCCCCGCGGCATGCCGAGCAGGTCGGCGTCGCCCGGGTCGGCGATGCCGCCGTCGATGGTCAGCTCCCCGGCGTCGAGCACCACCCCGTGCCGCGTCTCGAGCAGCGCGTACAGGGAACGGCCGGTCAGGTCGTGCGAGCCGAGGTCGGGGGCGAACGACACGGGGATGTGCGCCCGCTCGATGCACAGCGGGTCGCCGTCGGCCGTGCGCAGCCGCTCGATGAAGTGCACGGCCTCGCCGGGCTGGATGCCGAGCTCGCGCGCCAGGTGGGCACTGGCCCGGACCACCCGCCGGTCGAGGTCCCGGGAGCCGGGTTCCATGCCGCGGGCCCGCATGTCGTCGCTGAACGAGGTGAGCCGCAACGCCATCTCGATCTTCGGCCGGGCCACGAAGGTGCCCTTGCCGGCCACGCGGTGCAGGCGCCCCTCGGAGACGAGCTGGTCCACCGCCTGGCGTACCGTCATGCGTGACAGGCCGAAACGCTGGCAGAGCTCCCGCTCGGACGGGATGGCCGCGCCGATGGACAGCTCGTTGTTCTCGATGAGGTCGAGCAGGATCTCGCGCAACTGGAAGTACTTCGGCACCGGGCTGTCGGGGTCGATCCGGGCCACCGATCCCTCCCCTCTCGATCTCGTCGGCGGGATGCGTTAGGGTTTGTGCTGGTCTAGTCCGGACTAGACCACAGCTCGGAAATGAGTGTCAACGTACGGACCGGCGACGGATCTATAACGGCCCGATCTCGCCACCCGCAGCCGAAGGACGCGCCCGGATGACCACCAAGATGCGCAGTGAGATCGCCGAGCAGCCGGCCGCGCTGCGGGCCACACTGGACGCCCTGCTGCCCCGGGTGGACGAGGTCGAGGCGCTCGCCGCGCGCACCCGCCACCTCGTCTTCGTGGCGCGCGGCACGTCCGACAACGCGGCGGTGTACGGCCGCTACCTGGTCGAGGCGTACGCCGGGCGCATGGCCGGGCTCGCGGCGCCGTCCATCGCCACCACGTACAAGCGCAAGATCGACCTGTCCGGCGCGCTCGCCGTCGGCCTGTCGCAGTCCGGGCGCACCGAGGAGATCGTCGAGACCCTCGCCTGGGCCAAGGACTGCGGCGCCGCCACCGTGGCGATCACCAACGGCGGCGCGGGGTCGCCGCTGGCCCAGGCCGCCGACCTCGCCCTGTGCACCGAGGCGGGTGTCGAGGAGGCCGTCCCGGCCACCAAGACCTACACCACCCAGCTCGCCGCCCTGGCCGTGCTCGCCCTCGGGCTCGGCGCGGACGTCAAGGCCGACGACCTCGCCCGGGTGCCGGACGCCGTCGAGGAGCTCGTCGCCGACCCCGGCGATCTCGACGCCGTCGTCGAGGGTCTCGCCGGGGTGGCCGGCGTGGTGGTGTCCGGGCGCGGCATGGCGTTCTCCACGGCGCTCGAGACGGCGCTGAAGCTCAAGGAGGCGTGCTACCTGCACGCCATGGGGCTGTCGTACGCCGACCTGCTGCACGGCCCGATCGCCGTGGTCGATCGCGACACCCCGGCGCTGCTGGTGGCCGCGGGGGAGGGGCCGACGCTGCCCGGCACCGTCGCGCTCGCCCGGCGGGTGACCGGCGCCGGCGCCGCCGCGTACGCCGTGGGCGGCGGCGCGGAGCTCGCGGGGGCCGCCACGGCGGCGCTGAACGGCCCGGCGCTGCCGGAGTGGGTGGCGCCGATGGGGCTGATCGTGCCCGGCCAGCTCCTCACCGAGGCCCTGGCCCGCCGCCTCGGCCACGACCCGGACTCGCCCCGCGGCCTCAACAAGGTCACGCAGACGGAATAGCCTTGCTTACCCGGTCCGGGAGCGCCGCCGGAGCGGCGTGACGAGGAGGACGACATGTCTGCTGACGCGAACGCCATCATCGCCGGGCTGGGCGGCGCCGACAACATCATCGAGATCGAGCCGTGCATCACGCGCCTGCGCACCGAGGTGCGGGACGCCGCCAAGGTCGACCAGGCCGCGCTGCGCGCCGCCGGGGCGCACGGCGTCATGGCGGCGGGCAACGTCGTGCAGGTCGTCGTGGGCCCGGACGCCGACACGCTCGCCTCGGACATCGACGACATCATCGGCTGAGACCCCGCGCCGTGACCACTGTCCTCGCCCCGGTGGCCGGGTTCGTCATCGGGCTGGCCGCCGTGCCCGACCCGGTGTTCTCCGGGGGGCTGGTGGGGCCGGGCACGGCCGTCGACCCACGCCGCACGGCGGGCGAGGCGCTGGCGCCGCTGGACGGCACCGTCCTCAAGATCCACCCGCACGCGTACGTGATCGTCGGCGTGGACGGGCGGGCGGTGCTGGTGCATCTCGGCATCGACACCGTGCGGCTGCGGGGAGAGGGGTTCGGGGTGCTGGTCCGTGAGGGCCAGGCCGTCACGGCGGGGCGTCCGGTCGTGGTCTGGGACCCGGTGGCGGTCGCGGGGGCCGGGTTGTCGCCGGTGTGCCCGGTGGTCGCGCTGGAGGCCCGGCCTGAAGCGCTGCGGCCCCTGGCGGCCGGTCCGGTGCTCGCCGGAGAGGAACTGTTCCGGTGGGACTGATGGAGCCGCCTGATTTGTTGGGGCCGGGTATCAAGGCCTAGTGAAATCAACTTTCTTGAGGAGGAACCGTGCCTGAGCGCAAGGTGATCGTGGAGTCGGAGGTCGGCCTGCACGCGCGCCCGGCCGCGACGTTCGTGCAGACCGCGGCGAAGGCGCCCATCGACGTCACCGTCGCCCGGCCGGGCGGCACGCCGGTGAACGCCAAGAGCATCCTGTCCATCCTGGCGCTGGACGTCCGCAACGGCGAGACCATCGTCATCCACGCCGAGGGTGAGGACGCCGACCGCCTGCTGGACGACCTCGCCGCCATCGTCTCGGTCCCCTGAGTCCCGAGAACCTTCGAGAGGCCCTGTGATGGAGACGCTCACCGGAGCCGGGGTCAGCCCCGGCGCCGGGTACGGCGCGGCGTTCCTGCTGCGCGTCACGATCCCCGAGCCGCCCGCCGGGGCGCGGCACGACGGAGACCCGGTCGCCGAGACGGCCAGGGCCGAGGCCGCGCTGGCCCGGGTCGCCGCCATGCTCGGGGAACGGGGCGCGGCCTGCGGGGGAGAGGCCGAGGAGGTCCTGCGCGCCCAGGCGCTGATGGCGCGCGACCCCGCGCTCAGCGCCGAGGTCGCCGGGCTGGTCGACGCCGGGGTGGCCGCCGAGCGGGCGGTGTACGACGCGTTCCTGCGGTTCCGTGACGAGCTGGCCGAGGGGGACGGGTACGTCGCCGAGCGGGTGGCCGACCTGGACGACGTGCGGGACCGGGTGATCGCCGAGCTGACGGGCGTGCCCATGCCCGGCCTGCCCGGGGAGGCGGGGGCGCCGTACGTGCTGGTCGCGCATGATCTGTCGCCCGCCGACACCGCCACGCTGTCCAGGGAGGTCGTGGCGGCGTTCGTCACCGAGCGGGGCGGGCCGACCAGCCACACCGCGATCCTGGCACGTGCCATGGGCGTGCCCGCCGTGGTCGCCTGCGCCGGGGCGACCGGCCTCGTCAACGGCACCATGGTGCTCGTGGACGGCACGTCCGGCGTGGTCACGCTCGCGCCCGGCGAGGAGGAGGTCCGGTCCCGCCTGGCGGACGCCGGGGCCGCCGCCGAGCCCGCCGCCGTCACCGGCCCCGGCCGTACGGCCGACGGCCACCGCGTGCCCCTGCTCGCCAACATCGGCGGCCCCCACGAGGTCGCCGCGGCCCTGGAGAACGGCGCCGAGGGCGTGGGCCTCTACCGCACCGAGTTCCTTTTCCTGGAACGCGAGGAGCCGCCGTCCCTGGAGGAGCAGGTGGAGGTGTACCGCGAGGTCCTCGCGGCCTTCCCCGGCGCCCCCGTGGTCGTCCGCGTCCTCGACGCCGGCGCCGACAAGCCCCTGCCCTTCCTGCGCCCCACCGCCCCCGAGCCCAACCCGGCCCTCGGGGAACGCGGCATCCGCCTGTTCCGCGTCTACCCCGACATCCTCACCACCCAGCTCGAAGCCCTGGCCCGCGCCGCCGAGGGCACCACGGCCCGGCTCCAGGTGATGGCCCCCATGATCTCCACTCCCGACGAGGCCGCCTGGTTCACCGCCCTGGCCCGCGACGCCGGCCTCGCCGACGCCGGCGTCATGATCGAGGTCCCCGCCGCCGCCCTCCGCGCCGCTGACCTGGCGGAAAGGACCGGTTTCTTCTCCGTCGGCACCAACGACCTCTCCCAGTACACCTTCGCCGCCGACCGCCAGTTCCCGTCCCTGTCCCCCTTCCAGACCCCCTGGCACCCCGCCCTGCTCGACCTCGTGGCCCTGACCGCGAAGGCGGGCCTCCCCACCGGCATCTGCGGCGAAGCGGCCGCCGACCCCGCCATGGCCTGCGTCCTCGTCGGCCTCGGCGCCACCACCCTGTCCATGACCCCCACGGCCGTCCCCTGGACCCGCACCGCCCTGGCCCGCCACACCACGTCCGACTGCCACGCCGCCGCCACAGCGGCCCGGCGCGCCGTCACCCCCGAGGACGCCCGCCGGGCCGCCCTCGCCCACCTGCCCGGCCTCCCCGCCTCCTGAGGGGACTCAGGTCCCGTCCGGCGGATGGTGAACGACCCGGGGCACCTCGAACGCCTCGGCGAGGGGAACCGCGACCTGGCTGCCCCGGTACGCGGCGAGGACCCGCACGCCTTCCTCGCTGCGCGGCAGCGGCCACTTCTCGACCTCGCGGCCGTACGCGCGCAGCGCCGCCAGCTTGCGTTCCAGATGCTCCTCGGAGACGACCTGCCAGCACTGGGGGGTGAACGTCGGCCGCACGCCGGACGCCTCGCCCCAGTCGGTCGCCGACCGCACCTCCATGCACCGCAGTTCGGTGACGCCGGTCCGCCCGGGGCGGGCCGCGACCCGGACCGCGGAGCTCACCAGGCGGTGGTCCTGGTTGAGGTCGCTGAGACTGGTGGTGAAGACGGTGTCCGGCTCGAACCGGATGATCTCCCCCTCGATCGTCCGGTTGAGTGTCAACTGACCGATCCGGTCGAGCCGGTTGTCGCCGTAGCCGTGGACGGAGACCTCGTGGATGCCGAGGATCCGGGCGGCCTCCTCGATCGCCGCCACGCGGTCGGTGGCGCCGTGCCCGGTGGAATGGCGGGACCCGTCGTCGTCGGTCAGCACGCACAACCGGACGCGCACGCCGGAGTCGCTCAGGTGCGCCAGCGTGGCGCCGGCGCCCAGGGTCTCGTCGTCACCGTGCGCGACCACCACGAGCAGCCTTCTCAATCCGCCTCCCGCGTCCGCCGATGGGGCCCCGGCCGCCTGCCCCGTCCATCTGATCAGACGATCACAGCGGAGAAAAGACGGATATGACCACTAGAGTGGCCCCCGTGACGACCATTCCCGGCCCGGCGGAGCGCTTGAAGCACGTTCTCACGGTGGCGGGTCTGGAGCCGGTGACGGCGTCACACCTGATCGAGAGCCGGTCCAACGACACGTGGCTGATGGACGACGCGCGGCTCGGGCCGGTGGTCCTGCGTGTCTGCTGGCGCGGCGACGTCTCCCGCCTCGGCCGCGAGGTGGCGGTCGTCCAGGCCATGCCGGGCGGTGTCCGCTACCCGGAGGTGGTGGGGCACGGGCCGGCGGCCGTGCACGACTTCCCGCTCCACTATTCGGTGACCCGCCGGCTCACCGGCGGGCCGCTCGACCTCCGCTGGCCGTCGCTCACCGAGGCCGAGCGCCGCTCGGCGGTGGCGCAGCTCGCGGACATGCTCCGTGAGCTGCACCGGTGGACGCCCCCCGCCGGCCTGGCCCGCCAGGTGTGCGCCCGCCCCGGCCTCGAAGGCGGTGGGATGTCCGCCCTGCTCGGCGCGGACCACACCCCGCTGCCCGTCCCGCGTGCCGTGACCATGGCGCGGCACGCCGGGGGCCTGCCCTTCATCGACCCGGGGCTCATGGCGGACGCCGTCGCGACGCTGGGCGAGCTGGAGCACCTGGCGCCGGCGGTCGACGATCCCTCACGGCACGGGCTCATGCACGGGGACCTGAACCTCGGCAACCTCTGGTGGTCGCAGGACGGCGCGGTCGTCATGATGGACTTCGAGTGGGTGCGGTTCGGCCCGCCCCTGCTCGACCTGCAACGCCTCTGCGACAACGCCGACATCGACACGCTGAACGGCGATGGCCCCCATCCGGCCGTGCTGCGCCGGCTGGCGGAGGAGTACCCCGATGCCTTCCGCGAGGACGACGCGGCCGGGCGCATGCGTCTGTACACCCTGGCCTACGCGCTCCGGGACATCGTCGTCGATCCCCCGGACCGGCCCCTGGACGAGCTCTCCCCCGATCACTCCCTCCACCGGGTGCGGCGGCTGCTGACGGGCCGCTGGCCCGCGCCGGGAGCGTTGCCGGACCCGCTCGTGCCCCCGCGCTGACCGCGGGACGCACGGGCACTGTTCAACTGCGTGTTTCATCAGTTGAACAAGGCTTCCCGGCGCGGACGTGGCGGCGGCGCCGTTCACACGGCCCGCGGAACGCCGGCCGGCACGGGAGCCGAAAAGAAGACCCGGGTAAAAAGCGCGGGCATTGACGCCTCATATGCCGGCCCGTGCCGGGTGCTCATGTTCGGCGGTCGCCGCGGACGGGCCAACGAAGAGCACTTTCCATTATGCTGGGCAAATCGGGCGGCAGCTTATAGGTCATAGGTAATCGGTCCGGCGGATCGTGTGGTCGCGGCGGTCCCGCCGAAATCATCATGGCCGGCGCGCCGAAAGCGTCACCGCCGAGAAATGCCGGTCCCGGTGAATTCCCTATTTCTGTGAGCGGGTCCCCGGGCACCGTCGCACAGGTCAAGCGGTCGCCTCCGCGCGCCCTGCCACGGAAGGAATCACCGTGAGATACCTGATCACCGGTGGCGCCGGCTTCATCGGTTCGCATCTCGGCGAGGCGCTGCTCGGACAGGGCCATCTGGTGGTGGCACTCGACGACCTGTCGACGGGCGACCCCGGCAACGTCGCCGCGCACACGGCCGGCGGGCGTTTCACGTTCGTCAAGGGCTCGGTGCTGGACGAGGCGCTGGTGGCGGAACTCGTCGAGGGCTGCGACGTGGTCGTCCACCTGGCGGCGGCGGTCGGCGTCCGCCTGATCGTGGACCAGACCCTCGGGTCGCTGGCCACCAACGTGCGCGGCACGCAGGTGGTCATGCAGGCGGCCGACCGTTTCCGCAGGAAGGTGCTGCTCGCCAGCACGAGCGAGGTCTACGGCCAGAGCCAGGACGTGCCGCTGCGTGAGGACGCCAACCACGTGCTCGGCCGGCCCGTGGTCGCCCGCTGGTCCTACAGCCTGGCGAAGGCCGTGGACGAGTGCCTCGTCAACGCCTATCACCGGGAGCGCGGGCTCAGCACGATCATCGTGCGCTTCTTCAACACCGTCGGCCCCCGGCAGAGCCCCGCCTACGGCATGGTGGTGCCGCGGCTGGTCAGGCAGGCGGTGGCGGGCGAGCCGGTCACGATCTACGGGGACGGCAGGCAGACCCGCTGCTTCCTGCACGTCGGCGACGCGGTGGCGGCGCTGCTGTCCCTGCTGGGGGACGAGCGGGCGGTCGGCGGCACGTTCAACCTCGGCTCGTCCGAGGAGATCAGCGTGCTCGATCTCGGCAGACGCGTCATCGAGCTCACGGGCTCCCGTTCCGACATTGTTTTCGTGCCGCACGAAAAGGTGTACGGCGCGCACTCGGAGGAACCGCTGCGCCGCGTGCCGGACACCGCGCGGCTCCGGTCGCTGACGGGCTGGCGACCGACGCGGTCACTCGACGACGTGCTGCTTGACGTGATCTCCGAGGTCCGCGCCAATGCCGCGGTGACGAAGTAGCGTCCCGTGGGCCGCCGGCATTGTTCACGGTGGCCGCGAAAACATTCCTTGCCGCGATTCAGAAGTGCTGCCACCATTGGGGACACCGCTGCGCCCTTGCGTTCGGTGTCACGCGAAAAAAGGTAGGGCGAATGTCGAACCGGAAGTACGGGATATCGTCGGACGTGCGGGGGACACGTGGTGCTCCGCGGTTTTCCCTCTCCTCCGGACGGACATTGTGAACGGCATTTCGGTCGTCATTCCCGTGAAAGGTCGCGTGCCGCAGACGCGCGCCCTGCTGGAGAGCCTGCGGGTGGCGGCCGGCCGTTCCCCGGTTCCCTCCGAGGTGCTGGTCGTCGACGACTCGGTGCCCGCGGAGGCGTCGCTGCACCAGGAGAACTGCCGCTTCCACGACGCCCGGTACGTACCGGGGCCCCGGCATGTCGGGGCGAAGAGGAACCTCGGCGTCGAGCTGGCGAAGTACGACCACATCCTCTTCACCGACTCCGACTGCCGGGTCGCCCCCGACCTGCTGGAGCGGTACGCGGCGGCGATGCCGTCCCTCCCCGACGACGTCGCCGCGATCACCGGCCCCACCATGGTCGAGGAGGGCGACACGGCCGTCTTCAGGATCATGAAGAGGTCCACCCTGCTCAACACCGACCACGAACGCCCTCTCGTCCACAGCCGTCTCTCCTGGGCGGCCACCTCCAACGTGATCATCAGGAAGTCGGCGTTCCAGCAGGTGGGCGGGTTCCCGTCGGACAGCCTCACCGTGGTGTGCGGGGAGGACATCGACCTCGGGATCAGGCTGACCGAGGCCGGGTACGCGATCATCTGCGACGCCGGCGCGATCGTCACCCACGACAGCGGCAGCACGGACTCCCTGCGGACGGTCTGCGCCCGCCTGTTCATGTACGGGCAGTCGGAGCAGTGGCTCTGCGTCATGCACCCGGGGCGGCGGCGCCTGGTGCTGAACGCGGCGACGCTGGTCGCCGCCGTGGGCCTGCTCAGCCTCCCCGCCGCCCGCCGTTCGCGGGGCCGCAGCCTGCTGGCCGCGCCCGTGGTGGCCGGGGCGGTGCTCGCGTCCCGGGCGTGGAGACGCAGGGGCGGCGACCGCACGCCGCGGGCCGCGCTCGACTCGGTGGCCTGCGCGTTCGTCGACTCGCTGTTCGACGTCGGCGCGTTCACGGCCGCGTTCCAGCTCCGCCGGCCGGAACTGCTGTTCATGGGGTTCACGCCGACCGAGGACGTCAAGTGACGCCGGGCCCCGGTGCCCGGGCAGGGCCGTGCGAGGGGCTGCCGCTGACGCCGAGCCAGGAGACGCTCTGGGAGTACATGAAGGCGTTCGCCCCCGAGGACCCGGGGGACGCCCGCATCAACTTCCTCGGCCTGCGCCGTGTCACCGGGCACCTGGACCAGCAGGTGTTCCGGCGGGCGGTGGCGGACGTCGTGCGCCGGCAGCCCAGCCTGCGCACCGTCTTCCTGACGGTCGATCACGACCCCCTGGTCATGATCGAGCCGGAGATCGACCCGCCCGTCCGGTTCGCCGACGTCTCGTCGATGCCGGAGGACGCGCGGCGGGAGTGGCTGGACTCCTTCTACGCCAGGGAGCGCTTCCGGTCGTTCGACCTGCGCCGCGGGCCGCTGTGGGAGATCCACCTGATCAGGACCGCCGAGCGGTCGCACGTGCTGGCGCTGAGCTTCTCCCACATCATCTTCGACGGCTGGTCGGCCAACGTCCTGGTCGCCGGCATCGTGCACGCCTACCGGGCCCACCTCGGCCTGGCCCCGCACCCGGCCGGGCCGGACATCGAGTACCAGGACATCGTCGCCCTGCAGCGCCGCAGCCTGCCCGGCCTGCCCGAGGACCTGGACCACTGGACCGGCCGGCTGCTCCCGGCGCCCGAGGGTGTGCCGTTCCCCGTGCTCGACCCCCCGCGCGACGCCGACCTGATGGCGGAGACCTCCCATGGGTTCGACTTCGGCGCGGAGCTCGCAGAAAAGGTGGCCGGCGTCGCCTGGGACCTGAGGGCGGCGCCGTTCACGCTGCTCCTGGCCGCCTACCACATCCTGCTGTCCCTCCGCACCGGACGGGAGAGGATCATCGTCGGGACGACGACCATGGGGCGGGACACGCGCGCCTCGCGGCACGTCGTGGGGCAGTTCACCAACAACGTCTACCTGGCGGCGGACATCAGGCCGGAGAGCCCGGCGCGGGACGTCGTCACCCAGGTCCACTCGGCCATGGAATCGGGTCTCGCCCGCCTGGCGTCGTTCAAAGCGACCGCGGCGGCGGTGAACCCCGACTTCCCCAAGCGCAGGCCGTGGCCGTTCCTGCATCTCTATGACGCGTGGTTCCAGGCGCTCTCCCCGGACGGCCCCGGGCTGGTGTTCCCGGACCTCACGGTCGAGTACCTCGAATTCGACGAGGGCACGCCACCGCCCGGCACCAAGACGCGGGACGACGACGCCCGTGTCCCGCTGTGGATCAAGCGTGGCACGCCTGCCCTGATCATCGACAACGACCGCAGCGGCGGGGCACTCGTCCACAGTCCCCGCTTCTTCGACGACCACATGGTGAGCGAGGCGGCGCGGGACTACGTGTCGATCGTCTCCGCGCTCGTCAGGGACCCTCTCCGGAGCGTGGGCTCCCTGCACGCCCCCCGCTGAGACACCGGCGGTCCCGCACCACCCGCCGTCCGCCCCCGCGGCCGGACGGTGTCCTCACGACGCCCGCGGGCGGCCGCGCCGCCGCCCGGTCGTACCGCTCGTCCGAAGGGATCAGGCACCGTGACATCTTCGAAGCGTCACATCAGTACTGGTCGGCGGCCGCCGGGGGCCGACACGCTGGCGGTGGAGGGTGGTGTCCCGGTACGCCCGCCCGGACGCGCCTGGCCGGCCTGGCCGGTGCCGGCCGACGACGCGGGCCGCCACCTCGACGCGGTCCTGCGCAGCGGACGCTGGGCGATCACCAGCCCCGGGAGCGGCGAGTTGTTCGAGCGCCGCTTCTCCCGCATGTTCGCCGAGTACGTCGGGGTGCGGCACTGCGTGCCGGTGGACCACGGGTCGAGCGCCCTTGTCGTGGCCCTGGAGGCGCTCGGTCTCGAGTACGGCGACGTCGTGCTGGTGCCCGTGCTCACCTGGGTGGCCTCCGCCAGCGCCGTCCTGCGCGCGGGACTGGTCCCGGTGCTCGTCGACGTCGACCCCGACACCGGATGCGTCAGCCCGCAGACCCTGGATCTCGCCGCCGGGCCGCGGGCCGTGCTCGCCGTGCACTGGTCCTGCGCGATGGCCGACATCCCGGCGCTGCGGGAGGTCACCGCGCCGCGCGGCGTCACCGTCGTGGAGGACGCGGCGCAGGCGCACGGCGCGCAGTGGCTCGGCCGGCAGGCGGGCTCGCTGGCCCGCCTCGGGTGCTTCAGCATGCAGCACTCGAAGGTGCTCACCGGCGGCGAGGGAGGCGCGGTGGTGACCGACGACGACACCCTGGCGTCGCTGGCACAGGAACTGCGCGCGGACTCGCGGCGGTACACCACCCGGGCCGACGCCCCGCAGGGCCTTGAGCTGGAGGAGAGCGCCACGATGATGGGCGCCAACCTCTGCCTCAGCGAGTTCGGCGCGGCGCTGCTCTGTGCCCAGCTCGCGCGGCTCGATGAGCAGCACGAGATCCGCAACCGCAACTACGCGGCCCTGTCCGGCCTGCTCGACGCCATCCCGGGCGTCAGGCTGCTGCGGCACCGCCCCGAGCAGACGCGCATCTCCATCTACGAGGCGCCGATCATCTTCGACCCGCTGCCGGCCGGGATGACCAACGAGCAGGTCGCCGACGCGCTGACCGCGGAGCTCCACGTGCGCTTCTATCCTCCGCGCGAACCGCTCAACCGCAGCCGTCTCCTCCAGCCGTGGACGAAGCCGACGCTCGGGCCGCTGGCCGAGCGGTTCCGTGCCGAGCACCGTGGCCGCGTCTACCCGCACGCCGAACATCTCGCGAGCCATGCGGTGCTCACCCACCACAGCACGTTCCTCGGTACCCGCCAGGACATGGCCGACATCGCGGAAGCGGTGGCGAAGGTGGTGTTCAGCCGTCTCTGACGGCCGTCCGAAGCAGAGCGAAGGGGGGAAGCGTGGACGGCACGGCACGCCGGGGGGACGGCAGGGCCACCGCGGTCATCTTCGACATCGACGGCACGATCATGCGCCCGGGGTGCGGTCTCCAGCGGCTGCACATGGGGACCATGGCCGACGCCATCGAACGGGAGGCGGGCGTCGCGGCCGCGTTCGAGTACGTGGGGGGCGACCTGTTCGTCCGCGGCCACAACCTCTCCGGCTTCACGGACGCGGGCACGATCGATCTGATCCTCGACCGCGGCGGGGTGCCGGCCGCGCGGCGGCCGGGGCTCAGGAAGAGGATCGTGGCGACCATGTGCCGCCGGATGACGGGCGCCGCCGAAGGGCTGGACGCCCGCGGCGACGTCCTGCCCGGTGTGGCACGGCTGGTGGCCGACCTGCGGCGCCACGGGGTGATCATCGGCCTGTCGACCGGCAACGCCCGTGCCGTGGCGGGGTGCAAGATGCTGGCCGCGGGCCTCGGCGGGCTGGAGGCCGGCGGGGGGTTCGGCGACCGGCACCTGCTGCGGGCGGACATCGCGCGGGACGCGGTGACGAGTGTGCGGGGGCTGGCGCGTGCCGGGTCGCTGGCGCTGAGCCGCGCGGACATCGTGCTGATCGGGGACACTCCGAGCGACGTCCTCGCCGCGCGCGCCGCGGGGGTGCGTTCCCTGGCCGTGAGCACCGGCGCGGCCTCCGCGGACCGCCTGCGGGACGCCGGCCCCGGCGGGTGTGTCGCCTCGCTGGCCGACGTGACGGTCGAGGACCTCTTCGGCACACGGGTCGCGTCGCCACTTTAGTGCACGACACGCGGAGACCGACATCAATGCCTGGTCCCGCAGCTCGGTGTGGACAGACATAAAGAATTGACGATACTTACACATGAACGTAAGATTTCGAATAATTTCGGCGGCGGCACGAAATATTTCGGAGTTCGATCGGGGGCGGCAGATGTAGAACGTCGTTTCGGCATGCGCATTTCTTGAACGGTGAATGTGGTAGTCGAACAGTCACCGACAGCAATTTGCCCGGGTTGCTGATGCGGCAAGGAGTCCCTGCAGACGTGATCAATTCTACCGACAGTGGCGAAATCGACAGCGGGGTGGTTTCGGCCACCCTCAATATGGCGGACCTGCGTGAGTCTCCCGTCGAGCTGCTCGCGGTCAGTTCGTTGCTCGGAGCGTGCTCACCGCGTCTCGAGGGTGAGGACCTGGCGCACGTCCATCTGCTGGCGGAGCTCGAGACGGGCCTGCCCCCCATCGTCGTGCACCGCGGCACGATGAAAGTGATCGACGGCATGCACCGCGTACGGGCGGCGCTGCGGCGCGGGCAGAGCCACATACAGGCGCGGTTCTTCGACGGGGACGAGGACGACGCGTTCGTGTACTCCGTGGTGGCGAACATGAGGCACGGGCTGCCGCTGTCGCTGGCGGACCGCGTGGCGGCCGCGCAACGGATCTTCCGTTCCCACCCCCGCTTGTCGGACCGCGCGGTGGCCTCGCTGACCGGGATCTCGGCGAAGAAGGCCTCCGAGCTGCGTCCCGAGCCGGCGGTCGAACAGCAGGCCAGATTGGGCCGCGACGGGCGGTACAGGCCGCTGAGCAGCGCGCAGGGCCGTCAACGTGCCAGCGAACTCATCAAGAGCGATCCCTCCGCCTCCCTGCGGCAGATCGCGAAGGTGGCCGGAATCTCACCGGCCACGGTGGCCGACGTACGCGACCGTATGCGCCGCGGAATGGACGTGGTACCGAAAACGAGGCGCGGGCCCGACGGCGGCAGATACGGCCGCGCCAAAGTGATCGACGGTAGACAACGGGCCGACGGCCAGAAATCGATAAACGAACTCATGTCCATCTTCGAGAGGGTCAGGAAAGATCCGTCGTTACGGTTCAGCGAGGCCGGCAGGGCCGTGCTCCGGATGCTCGACGTGTGTGCGATGGCGGTACGGGAAAAACACAAAATCATCGAGAGCATGCCCCCGCACTGCGCGGAGCCCATAGCGGAGCTGGTGCAGGGTTACGCGGAGATATGGCATTCCTTCGGGGAGGAGTTGAAGCGGAATAAGAGAATCGGCGCCTAGTGCCCGTCCCCAGCCTGCGGCGCGACCGTGACTTCCTCAGGTTCTGGGCCGGTCAGACGGCCTCCCAGTTCGGCGGCCAGATCACCCAGTTGACGGTGCCGCTGACCGCCGTCGTCGCGCTCGGCGCCGGATCGGAGCAGGTGGGGCTGCTGCGCGCCGTACAGCAGGTGCCGATCTTCTTGTTCGCTCTCTTCGTAGGTGTATGGGTGGATCGGTGGCGCGGGCGCGGCGTGATGCTGCTGGCCGACGGCGGCCGGGCGCTGGCGCTCGCCGTGGTCCCGCTGGCCTACGCGTTCGACGCGCTCGGCGTCGCCACGCTCTACGTCGCGGGGTTCTTCGTGGGCATCTTCACGATCTTCTTCGACGTGGCCTATCAGGCGTATCTCCTGCGGCTGGTGGACCGGGAGCAACTGATCCAGGGCAACAGCATGCTGGAGAGCACCCGGTCGGCGGCGCAGATCGGCGGCCCGTCGCTCGGCGGCGGGCTCGTCACCCTGCTCACCGCCCCCGTCGCGGTCGCGGCCGGCCCGGTCCTGTTCGCGGTCTCGTTCCTGTCGATCTGGCGGATACGCAGGCCCGAGTCCGTGCCTTCGTCCGCCGGGCGGCGCGAGGGCATGGTGCGGCAGATCCGCGAAGGGCTCGTGGTCGTCGGCGGGGACGCCGCGCTGCGCGCGGTGGCGCTCGTCTCGGGTGCCTTCAACTTCGCGCTCGCCGCGTTCATGACGGTCTACCTGATCTTCCTGCCCCGGGAACTGGGGCTCTCGGGGGCCGCGGTGGGCCTGTGCCTGGCGGCGCTCGGCCCCGGGGCGCTCGTGGGGTCGCTGCTCTCGGCGAGGCTGCCGAGGCTGCTCGGCTACGGTGTCCTGCTCCTGGCCGCCTCGGCGGTCTCCGACGCGATGCTGCTCGGCGTCGCCGCGGTGCACGGTTCGGGGATCGGCACCATCGCCCTGCTCATGGCCATCAATTTCCTCTTCGGCGCCCTGGCCCAGACGGTCAACGTCGCCGTCACCTCGATACGGCAGGCCATCACGCCGGACGCGTACCAGGGGCGGGTGTCGGCGACGGTCCGTTTCGCGGCACTGGGATTCGCGCCGCTCGGCTCGCTGCTCGGCGGTTATCTGGGGGACGCGGCGGGGCTGCGCCCGGCCGTCTTCCTCACCGCCCTCGCGTTGTTCCTCTCGCCCCTGTTCATGTCCGTGTCGCCCCTCGCCCGGCTCGGCAGGCGCCTTCCCGGCCCGGCCGCGGCCTGAACGGTGCACACGTCAGTTCACGGAAAGGACCACCATGTGCGGTATCGCCGGATGGGTTGACTGGCAGCAGGATCTGACGCTTCAGGGGCCGGTCATCTCCGGCATGACCAAGACGCTGGTGCCACGGGGGCCGGACGCCCAGGACGTGTGGATCTCCCGGCACGCCGCGCTCGGGCACAGCCGGCTCGCCGTGATCGACATCGAGGGCGGCAGGCAGCCCATGGTGCGGAAGGGACGGGACGGCGAACCCGTCGTGATCACCTTCAGCGGTGAGATCTACAACTTCCAGGAGATCAGGCAACAGCTCGTCTCGCACGGCTGGTCCTTCTCGACACGGTCGGACACAGAGGTGCTGCTGACGGCCTACCTGCACTGGGGTGCGGACCTCACCTCGCGGCTGAACGGCATGTTCGCCTTCGCCGTGTGGGACCAGGGCAGGCGCGAGCTCGTCATGGTCAGGGACCGGCTCGGCATCAAGCCGCTGTACTACGCCCGGCTCGGGGACGGGCTCGTCTTCGGGTCCGAGCCCAAGGCGCTGCTCGCCCATCCCGCCATGACGGCGGAGCTGGACGGGGAGGGCATCGCCGAGCTGATGGCCCTTCCCCGCGCCAGGACCCCCGGCCACGGTGTCTACCGCGGCATGCGCGAGGTGCGGCCGGGATGCGTCGTCGTCGCCGGCGCGGGCGGCGTCAGGGAGACCCGGTACTGGCGGCTGGAGGCACGGCCCCATGAGGCGGACCTCGCGGGCACGACGGACCACGTGCGCGAACTCCTCGAGGACATCGTGCGGCGCCAGGTGGTGGCCGACGTGCCCGTCGGCACGCTGCTCTCCGGCGGCATCGACTCCAGTGCCATCACGGCGCTCGCCGCCCGGGAGCTCGGCGGCGGCCTCACGAGCTACTCGGTGAGCGTTCCCTCGTCGGACGACCCGGGTGGCGACTCCTGGCGGCCGAGCGCCGACGAGCCGTACGCGCTCATGGTGGCCGAGGAGCTGGGGATCGAGCACGTCGTGACCCGCGTCGGGACCGAACGGCTCGTGGAGGGCATCGACCTCGGGCTCCGGGCCCGCGACCTGCCCGGGTGGGGCGACCTCGACACCTCGATGTACATGCTGTTCAAGGCGGTCAGGGAACGGTGCACCGTCGCGCTCTCCGGCGAGACGGCCGACGAGGTGTTCGGGGGGTACACCTGGCAGCTCGACCCCGGCTACGTCGGGCATCCGTCGTTCCCGTGGATGTACGCCAGGCGCCAGCCCGAGTGCCTGCTGCGGGAGGAGGTGCGCCGGCGGATCGAGCCGGAGCGGTACGAGGCCGACCGGTACCACGAGGCGTTGCGGGAGGTCCCGGTCGTCGAGGGCGAGGACGCCGCCCGGCGCCGGCGGCGTGAGGTGTTCCATCTCGGCGTGACGCGATGGCTCGGGGCGCTGCTGGACCGCAAGGACCGCATGAGCATGGCGGTGGGCCTGGAGGTGCGGGTCCCCTTCGCCGACCATCGGCTCGCGCAGTACCTCTTCAACGTGCCGGCGGAGCTCAGCACGGCGGGCGGCACCGCCAAGGCGCTGCTGCGCCGGGCGTCCGCGGGCCTGCTGCCCGGCGAGGTCGTCCGCAGGCAGAAGAGCGCGTACCCGGCGAGCCGCGACTCCGGCTACCTGCGGAAGGTGACCGAGCTGGTGCTCGACATGCTCGGCGATCCCGACGCGCCGGTCTTCGACCTGGTGGACCGGGGGAAGGTCCGCGCCGCACTGGCGGAGCGGCGGGCGGACCTGCCCGGGCCGATCACCGCCGCCACGCCGGCCATCAGCCTGACCTATCTGCTGGAGATGAACCGGTGGCTGCAGAGCTACAACGTGCGCGTCGTGGCGTGACGGCGCGCGCTCACGGCCAGGTGAGGTGGTCCCGCACGAAGCCGAAGAGCGTGCCGAGCCCGGCGGCGACGAACTCCCAGTCGTGCCCGCCCCGGCGTTCGCGGTACTCGTGCGGGACGGAATGCGCCGACAGCGCGTCCCGCATGTTCCTGTTCATCGAGATCACCCGGTCGTAGTCGTCCAGGCCGACGTCGAGGTAGACGCTCAGCGGCAGGCCGCGGTCCCGTGCCGCCAGCAGCCGGTACGGGTCGTACGTCTCCCGGGTCGCGCTCCCGGGCGGGCCCCACACCCGTTCGTGGTCCCGCGTCGTCGGCATCATCAGCCGCGTGTCGTCCCGGTACCTCGCGTAGGGGTCCCCCACGCGCAGCGGCGCCTCGAAGGCGCCGCTGTTGCTGGCGGCCACGGAGAACAGGTCCCCGTGCCGCAGCGCCTGGAAGAGAGCGCACGCGCCGCCCATCGAGAAGCCCGCTATGGCCCGCCCGCCCCGGTGCGCGAACGTGTTGAAGTGCCGGTCCACGTACCGCACCACCTCGTCCACGAGGTAGTCCTCGTACCTCCGCCCGCCGGCGTCGTTGATCAGCCAGTAGCGTCCCGACTCCGGGAGCACCAGGATGATCTGGCCCATGGCCACGTGGGACGCCAGGTCCTGGCACCGCAACCATGAGCGGCGGTCGCCGCCGTAGGGATGCAGCAGGTACAGCACCGGGAACGGCGGCCCGTCAGGCGAGTACCCCGGCGGCAGCGCCACCGTGACGGACTTGCGCCGGCCGATGGCGTCGCTCCACCAGGTCTCGGTGAGCGTCTTCACGGGCACCCGCCGTACGGCGCCGTCACGACTCGATCAGCGAACGTCGATCGATCTTGCCGGTCCGGGTGCGCGGCAGCGTCTCGATGACGTGGATGCGCTCGGGCACCATGTAGCGGGGCAGCGCGGCCAGGCACGCGCGGCGCAGGCGCGACACCTCGCACGGATGCGAGCCGGGGACCACGAACGCCTCGATGTGCTTCTCGTCGTCGCCGACCGCGACGCACACGACCTCGTGCACGTTCTCCGTGCCCGCCAGCACCGACTCGATCTCACCGAGCTCCACCCGGTGCCCGCGGATCTTCACCATGTCGTCCTGCCGCCCGCGGAACACGTAGTTCAGGTCCGCGTCCACCATCACCATGTCGCCGGTCCGGTACGCCGCCACCGGCTCCGCGCCGTCCCGCGCGATCAGCGCCGTCTTCGCCGCGGTCAGCTCGGCGTCCCGCCAGTAGCCGGCCATCACGGACTCGCCGGCGACGCACAGCTCGCCCTCGCTCCCCGGTTCGTGGGGGAGCGGGCGGCCGGAGGGATCGACGAGGAACGCCGTCGCGTACGGGCACGGCCGCCCGATGGGGACGGGCTCGGTGCGGTCCGGCGCGACGTCGTCCGCGGTGACCCGGTGGAACGTGCACACGTTGGTCTCGGTCGGGCCGTAGAGGTTGTAGAAGTCCGCGCCGGGGACGAGGGCCCGCAGGCGCCGCAGGTACGCGAGCGGGAACGTCTCCCCGGCGAACAACACGACGCGCAGCGCCGACCCGGCGAGCAGTTCGCTGTTCCTCGCGGCCAGCATGCGGGTCAGGGCGTTCGGCACCGAGTACCACACCGTGATCCCCAGGTCCGCGACCAGCCTGTTCAGCGCGCCGCCGAGGCCGGCCTGGGACTCGGGGACGAGCACGACGCAGGCGCCGGCACGGCAGGTGGCGAACAGGTCGAGGACGGACAGGTCGAAGTGGAACGGCGCGTGGCTGGAGACCCGGTCGGCGGGGCGCAGGCCGAACTCCTGGACGGCCCACTCGGCGAAGGCGCACGCGTTGCCGTGGGTCAGGGCCACACCCTTGGGCACGCCCTTGGACCCGGAGGTGTAGAGGATGTAGGCCACGCTCCGCGGGCCGGCCTGCGGAGCGGCCGCGGGGGACGGCTCGCCCGCGCCGTCCACGGCCTCCTCCCACGGCACGACGTTCGCCTGCCGCGGGTCCCCCGCGGCGTCCTTCGCCGGGCCGACGGCGACGACGAGGCGGTCGGCCGCCAGGTGCTCCGGCAGCAGCGCGGTGTCGCCCGCGTCGGCGACCAGGCACGTGATGTCACAGTCGGCGATGATCCGGGCGACCCGGGGCAGGGGCGCGCTCGGGTCGATCGGCACGTACGCCGCCCCGGCCCTGAGCACGCCGTGGATCGCCACGACCGCCTCGACGGACTTGCGCAACCAGACGCCGACCCTGGCGCCCGGGACGATCCCCCGGCGGCGCAGGGTGGCGGCGAACGCCGCGCTCCGCCGGTGCAGCTCACCGTAGGTGAGCGACTCGCCCTGGAACTCGACGGCCGGGGCCTGCGGCCGCGCCGCGGCCTGCTCGTCCAGGTAGTCGGTCAAGGTACGCATCATCCACTCCCGCCATCCACCCGCTCGGGCCAGGGAATCCCGAGACGGCTCGCGATGATCACCCGCTGCATGTCGGACGTACCGGAGGAGACGGTCATGCCCAGGGCGTCCCGCAGGTTCCGCTCCACCCGCCCGCCGGCGGTGTATCCGAGGGCCCCGTAAAGCTGCAGCGCGCCGGTGAAGGTGTCGACCGCCGCCTCGCTCGCGTAGAGCTTGGCGACCTCGGGGAAGAAGTACGGCCCCGTGGTGCCGAGTTCGGCCGCGGCGCGGTAGGTCAGCATGCGGGCCACCTCCCAGCGGATCCACATGTCGACCAGCCGGTTGGACACCGACTGGAAATGGCCGATGTGCTTGCCGAACTGGCGCCGCCGCCTGCAGTGCCGGACGCACAGGTCGATCTCGCGCCGCATCACGCCGAGCCACGGCGCGAGGAGCAGCGCACGCTCCCACGCCATCGACCGCGCGAACACGGCGGACCCCTGCTTCTCCGCGCCGAGCCTGCGGGAGGCCGGGACCCGGCAGCCGTCGAGCTCCACCTCGCCCCAGGGCGCGGTGCGCAGCCCCATCTTCGCGCCGCCGTCCTTGACGACGACCCCGCCGTCGTCCCGCTCGACCAGGAACGCCGTGACCCCGGTGAAGCCCAGCGCCAGATCGATCGACGCGTACACCACGAAGACGTCGGCCAGCGGGGCGTTCGTCACGTAGCACTTGCGCCCGGTGATGCGGTACCCGTCGCCGTCGCGTTCCGCGGTGGTCCGCAGGGCGAGCGCGTCGGAACCGGTCTCCGGCTCGGTCATCGCGTTGCCGCCGACGAGCCGGCCGGACGCGAACCCGGGCAGATACCTGCGGCACTGCTCCTCGTCGCCGAACTGCCAGATCGGCACCTGCACCGAGAGGATCTGCGCGCCGAGCGACATCAGCAGCCCGTTGTCGGCGCAGCCGTGCCCGAGCCCCTCCATCGCGCGGACGTAGGCGCCGGCGTCCCGCCCTCCGCCGCCGTGACGGGCCGGCAGGATCAGCCCCTGCAGCCCGTGCCCGGCGCACAGCAGCCAGTCCTCGCGCCGGAAGACGCCGTCCTTTTCCCGTTCCGCCACATCGGTGCTCAACGACTCCTCGCCGAGGCGCCTGAATGTGTTATAGAGCTCGTCCTCGCCGTCGTCCCTTTCGAACCTCATGTTCTTCCATTCAGTTGATATGGTCGGGGACACCGGCCGGCATGGCGGAACCGGGACGGAATTACACGAAATCCTAATCTCGGCGCCGTGCTTTTCCAAGGTCAGTTGATTCTCGGGGAAACGCGATCACGCGCGGCGGCTGTTCAACTGCTCCACGGCAGCAGTTGAACAGCGCGGCACCGGGCCCTTCCCGCCCCGGACGAGGACCGCCATGCGCTCACCACCAGCGTGGACGCGTCGACGCCCGGCATCTTCACCGGCGAGGCCACCGCGGCGGGGGAGCGGGAGGCGCGCCCCGGCGCGTGCGCCGATCTTTTGCCCGCGGCCGCTGGCGGTTACTGTGATCGGGCAAGGTAGCCGGAGAAGACGCAAACCCTCTCCCCCATTGCCTCCTCGGCGGAGCCTCACGCTCACGACCGGGATGACCGACGGACGCCGGCGGCCGCGGGTTCATTTTCGCCACAGTGCCAGAAGCGGCGCCACGGACCATTTCGTTTGGCATTTCGCCATGTCCAGGCGGTCGCTTCTGCACGTGCGCCGAAAGGCACGACAAACAGCACGAGCAGAAAAGGGGATGCCATGTCGACCGCGCCGTCACCCGGCACACCCGCGGACCGGCCGATGGCACAGATCGACGGCGAGCCGATGGTGCTGCCCGGCGACGCGCCGGCCACTCTCACCGACGCGCTGGTGCGCGCGGCCGCGAGCGCCGGCGACCGGGGGACCACCTACGTGCCGGCCGACGACAGCGAGGACCGGCAGACCTACCGGGACCTGCTGGCGGACGCCGCCCGTGTCCTGCCCGGCCTGCGGGACGCCGGGTTGCGGCCCGCCGATTCGGTCCTGCTCCACTGCGACGACAACCGCAACTTCGTCACCGGGTTCTGGGCCTGCCTGCTCGGCGGTTTCGTCCCCACCCCGATCGGCGTCGCGCCCACCTACCAGTGGGACAACGCCACGACACGCCGCATGCACGGCGCGTGGGAGCTGCTGGACCGGCCACCTGTGCTGACCGACGCCGCGCTGGCGCCCCAGGTCGCCGGCCTCGGGGTCCTCTGGGAGACGACGGCGCTGCGCACTCTCGCGATCGAGGACCTGCGGGCACCGGAGCCCACCGGGGACCTGTACCGGGGGAGCCCCGGTGAACCGGCGGTGCACCTGCTCACCTCGGGGAGCACCGGGGTGCCCAAGTGCGTACGCCACTCCCACCGGACCGTGATCACCCGCGCCTACGCCAACGCGATGGTGAACGGCTTCGGCGCCGACGACGTCACGCTCAACTTCATGCCGCTCGACCACGTGGCCGGCATGGTGATGCACAACCTCCGCGACGTGATCCTGATGTGCGAGCACGTCAACGCGCGCACCGGCAGCTTCATCGCCGACCCGCTGCGGTGGCTCACCTGGATCGAGCGCTACCGGGCCACGAACACGTCGGCGCCGAACTTCGTCATCACGCTGGTCACCCGCCTCGCCGGCGAGATCGCGCGCCGCCGGTGGGACCTGTCCAGCCTGCGTGACATCACCAACGGCGGCGAGGCGATCGTCAGCCACACCATGCACGAGTTCCTCCACCTCCTCGCCCCCCACGGCCTGGCGCCCGACGTCATGCGTCCCGCCTGGGGCATGTCGGAGCTGTGCGGCGGGGTGGTGCACTCGACCCTGCGGCGGGACGACGAGACGGCCGGCGTGGTCACGGTCGGCGGCCGGGCCACGGACGGCGCGCTCACCGTGCTGCCCGCGCCGGCACCGGGGTATCCCACGTACACCGAGGTGGGCCGGCCCGTCCGCGGCACGTCGGTGCGCGTGGTCGGCGCCGGCGGCCTCCTGCCGGAGGACCACGTGGGGCGCCTGCAGGTGCGGGGCGTCACCCTGATGGACGGCTACCACAACAACCCCCAGGCCGACCTGGAGTCGTTCACCGCCGACGGGTGGTTCGACACCGGCGACCTCGCCTTCGTGCACGAGGGGCGGCTGGTGATCACCGGCCGGGCCAAGGACATGATCGTGATCCGCAGCGCCAACTACCCCTGCCACGAGATCGAGTCCGTCGTCGAACGTGTCGGCGGCGTCCTGCCCACGTTCGCCGCCGCGTGCGCCGAGCACGACGACGAGAGCGGCACCGACGAACTGATCGTGTTCTGCTCGCTGACCGAGGAGGGGCTGCGGCGGCCCCGCCACGTCGCGGACGCCGTCGGCGCCGCGCTCTCCAAGGAGGTGGGGCTGCGGCCCCGGAGGGTGGTGCCGGTGCCGCGGGAACGCTTCCCCAAGACGTCCGCGGGGAAGATCGAACGCCGGCGGCTGCTCGAGGCGTACCAGGCGGGCGAGTTCGCCGAGGACCCGGCGGCGCCCGCCCCCGGCGGGGACACGGCGGGATGGTTGTCGCGGACGGCGTGGACGCCCGCGACCCGCGTCCCCGGGCCCGCGCCCGCCGGCACCTGGCTGGTCTTCGGCCACGGGGATCTCGCGGAACGCCTGCGCGCGGAGCGGGGCGGCGGCGGGGCCGCGGTCGTCTCGGTCGTCCCCGGCCCCGCGTACGCGCGGCGGTCGCGGCACGAGTACCAGATCGACCCGGCGGACCCGGCGGGCTACGACAAGCTGCTCGGCGTGCTGCGCGACGAGCACGGGAGCCTCGGCGCACTCGTGCACGGCTGGGCCACCGCGCGGTACGCCGGCGACTCCGAGGCGTACGACCGGGGCCTGGAGCTGTCCGCCCCGTCGGTGCATCTGCTGATCAAGGCGTGCGCGGGCCGTCCCGGGCCCCGGCTGCTCGTGGTCACGGCCGGCGCGTGCCCCACCGGCGACGCCGACGCGGTCGAGCCGGTCCACGCGACGGTCAACGGCCTGGTGCGCACCGCGAACGCCGAGAGCGGCGTCCGCTGGGTCCGCCAGCTCGATCTCGGCCACGGCGACACCGGCGGCGCCTCGGCCGTCCCCGCCGTCCTGGCCGAACTGGGGGACGCCGGGGACGAGGAAGTGGTCGCGTACCGGGCCGGCACGCGGCTCGTCCCCCGCCTGCGGCCGGCGGACGGCGCGCCGCGTGACCCCGCCCACCGGATCCTGCCGGGTGGCCTCTACCTGATGACCGGCGGGCTCGGCGACATCGGGTACCGGCTGGCGCGGTTCCTGCTCGCCGAGCACGGCGTCAGGCTGCTGCTGACCGGGCGCTCGCCGGCCGCCGGGGAACGCGCCGGGCGACTCGCGCGGCTCGCCGAACTGGGCGACGTGACCTACCACCAGGCGGACGTGGCCGACGCCGGCGCGCTCGGCGACGCGGTGGCGGCCGCGGAACGGCGGTACGGCTGGCCGCTCGACGGGGCGCTCCACCTCGCGGGCGACGACATCTCGCGGTACTGGCACGACATCGAGTCGCATCTGCTGCCGCGCGAGAGCACCGCCGAGTTCCACCGCATGTACCGCGCCAAGGTCCACGGCACCAGGGCGCTGGCCTCGGTGCTCGACGACCGGCCGGGTGCCCTCCTGGTGCTGTTCTCGTCGGTCAACGGCCACTTCGGCGGCACGGCCTTCGGCGCCTACGCGTCGGCGAGCGGATTCCTGCCGGCCTTCGCCGAGCACCGGCGGCGCCTCGGCCACCCGGCCCAGTGCCACGCCTGGAGCCTGTGGGCCGGCACCGCCACGAGCGCGGGCCAGACGGCCGCCGTGGAGCGGCGCGGTTTCCGTCCGATACCGCCCGACCACGGTGTCCGGCTCTTCACGGCCGCGCTGGCGGACCCCGCGGCGCACGTCCTCATCGGTCTGGACCACCGCAACGAGCACGTCGCGCGGGAGAGCGGCACGTCCCCGGCCCCCGCCGCGGCACGGCACGACGGCGCGGAGCCGGGTGGGCACCGCGCCGGCCATCCGGAACCGATGGGGGACACCGAGCGCGCCGTCGCCGAGGTGTGGCGGGAGACGCTGCGAGAGCCGTCGGTGGGCCGGGAGGACCACTTCTTCGACCTCGGCGGCAACTCACTGAACGCCATCCGGCTTGTCGACCGGCTGAACGCCGCGTTCGGCACCCGGCTGGCCGTACGCCATCTGTACGAACGCCCGACGGTCAGGGAGCTGGCCGAGGAGATCGAAAGGGACACGGCCCGGCTCCCGCGGGACCGAGGGCCCGAGACCCGCAGCAGTCAGACCAGAAACGACCTCGAAGGAGGGTGGCGTCCGTGATCTACACATTCGTCAACGGCCAGGTGGCCATAGTGGTCCAGTACTGGGTGGAGCACTACGAGCAGGTCGACGCCGGGGCCCGGATCGACATCCGCAGAGCGGAGTTCTTCGAGGGCACGGCGCACCGGGACGGCGCGCAGGGCTACCGCGTCCTCCCGGTCGGCGACGGCGGCATCTGGCGCATCGACCTGTCGACCCGGATCGACTCCGACGCGCCGGAGCAGCGCTACCACCACCACCCCGACTTCCAGAACGGCGACGTGGGGCCGCGTGCCTTCGACGAGGAGCTGTCGGCGGACCCGTTCGGCTGGATCGAGCGCCGGTTCCTCGAACTGCCCGAGATCCTCGGCAAGAAGGGCCATCCGGACCTGCAGGCGTCGATGGACCGCGACCAGCTCATGAAGTCGTGGCCGCTGATCCGGCTGGCGATCGAGTCGTCCCTGCACAGGTGAGGCGCACGGGCGTGTGCCCCGGACCCCGGTGACCGGGGAACGGCTCGCGGGGCCGGGACCGCGACGGACGAGGCAGCGGCGGGAGTGTTCGACAGTGGGCAACGACTCGATCGTCGCGGAGCTGGCGGGGTGCCTGCCCGGCGGCGAGATCGTGAGCGATCCCGGCCGGCTGGCGGCCTACCGGCACGACGAGACGCACGCCGCGGCGGGGGAGCCGCTGTGCGCGGTGGTGGCGCGCGGCGTCGCCGACATCGTGGCGACGATGCGCTTCGCCACCCGGCGGCGCGTCCCCGTCGTCCCGCGCGGCGCGGGCACCGGCCTCGCGGGCGGCGCCACCGCCACCGCCGGGTGCGTCGTGCTGGTGCTCGACGCGATGACCGCCATCAGGGAGTTGTCGGCCGACGACATGCTGGCCGTGGTGGAACCGGGGGTGATCACCGCAGATCTCGCCCGGGCCGCGGCGGAGCTCGGCCTGATGTATCCCGTCGACCCCGGCAGCGCCGAGCGCTCCACCCTCGGGGGGAACCTCGCCACCAACGCCGGGGGTTTCCGCTGCTACAAGTACGGCGTCACCCGCGACTCGGTGCTCGGCCTCGACGTCGTGCTCGCCGACGGCCGGCTGCTGCGGACCGGCGGCCGGACGTCCAAGGGCGTCACCGGGTACGACCTCACGAGCCTGTTCGTCGGCTCCGAGGGCACGCTCGGCGTCATCGCGGGTGCCACCCTGCGGCTGCGCGCGAGGCCCGCCGGGGCTCCGGCGACGGCCGCGGCCTTCTACCGTGACGCGGCGCGGGCCGCGGGGGCGGCGCTCGCGCTCACCCGCGCCGGCCTGCGGCCGAGCCTGCTGGAACTGGTCGACGACGTGACCCTGCGTGAGCTGGAGGAGTGGAAGGCGCCGGGCCTGCCGCGCGGGGCCGCCCTGCTCCTCGGGCAGTTCGACTCGTCCGGCTCCGGGCGGGCCGCGGCCGCGATGGCCCGGCTGTGCGCGGACACGGGGGCCCTGGCCACCGAGGTCGTCACCGGGGCGGAGGAGTCCGGGCGGCTCATGGACATCCGGCGCCAGTCCCTCGCCGCCGTGTCACGCCTCGGCAGGACGATGGTGGAGGACTTCGCCGTGCCCCGGTCCCGGTTGCCCGAGATGCTCACGCTGATCCGGCGGATCGCGGACCGGCACGGCGTCTTCGTCGCGACCGTCGCGCACGCGGGCGACGGGAACCTGCACCCCACGTTCCTCTACGACCACGCCGCCGCGGACGTCCCCGAGAAGGTCTGGGCCGCGGCCGGCGAGATGTTCCGCGCCGCGCTGGAACTCGGCGGCACGCTCACCGGGGAACACGGGGTCGGGACGCTCAAACGGCGCTGGCTCCGCGACGAACTCGGCGACGAGGGAATCGAGGTCCACCGGGCCGTGAAGGACGCGCTGGACCCGCTCGGGCTCATGAATCCCGGAAAGGTCCTCTGACATGCCGAAAAGGCGCTTCATGTGTGGTTGGGAAAGGTGAGGAATGGACCGGCTCAGTGACTCGGAGCTGACGGTGAAGATCAAGGACGCCATCATTCGCGTGCTGGACCTGGATCTCGATCACGAGCGCCTGACCGACGATATATCGCTCTACTCGTCGGTCGTCCGGATGGACTCCTTGACGTTGTTGCAGCTCCTCGTGACGTTGGAGCGAGAGTTCAACGTCGAGATCGACGACGAGGACGTCATGAACGCGAACCTCGACAACGTGGGCAGCCTGATCGCGATGATCCGCCAGGCGGTGACCGGAGGCGGCGTCGCGTCGGAGAGCGGGCGGACGGCGTGACCGTGGAGCAGAGCGTGAACGCCGCCGGGGACGTGTTCACCATGGACCCGGGCCAGGTGCCCCGGCACTGGTACAACATCCTTCCCGACCTGGACATAGAGGTGCCGGAGCCGGCGCGCGGGCCGTCCTCGGCGCCGCTCTCCGGCGAGGGCCACCCGATCCAGCCGCAACTGCCGCTGTCGATGTTCCGGCAGGCCAGGAGCCGCTCCCGTTTCGTGGAGATCCCCGAGCCCGTCCGGGCGCAGTACCAGCGCTGGCGGCCCACCCCCCTGTACCGGGCCACCCGGCTGGAAAGGGAGCTCGGCACGCCGGCGCACATCTACTTCAAGTACGAGGGCACGAGCCCGTCGGGCAGCCACAAGCTCAACACCGCGCTGCCGCAGGCCTACTACTACCAGCGGTCCGGGATCAGGGAGATCGTGACCGGCACCGGGGCGGGACAGTGGGGGAGCGCCCTCGCCATGGCCTGCCGGCCGTACGGCATCGGCTGCACCGTCTTCATGGTGCGGTGCAGCTACGAGCAGAAGCCCTACCGGGGTGTGCTGATGCGGTTGAACGGTGCCCGGGTGCTGCTGAGCCCGAGCGAGGAGACCGAGGTGGGCCGCGCGGCCCTGCGGGCCGATCCCGACACACCCGGCAGTCTCGGGATCGCCAACGCCGAGGCCATCGAGTACGCCAACAGCCGCCCCGGTGCGCGGTTCTCGATCGGCAGCGGGGAGAACCACGTCCTGCTGCACCAGACCGTCATCGGTGAGGAGGCGCTGACGCAGATGGCCATGGCGGGGGAGTTCCCCGACGTGGTGATCGGGGCCATGGGGGCGGGGAGCAATTTCGCCGGTCTGACGTTCCCGTTCTACCGGGCGGCGAAGGCGGAGAACGCCGGCACCCGTTTCGTGGCGGTCGAGCCGGAGGCGTGCCCGAAGATGACGCGGGGCCGTTACCTCATGGACCACACGGACTATTCCGGTGTGACGCCCATGGTGAAGATGTACACGCTCGGCCATAAATTCACCGCTTATCACATTCACGCCGGGGGGCTGCGTTACCACGGCGCCGCGCCGATCGTGAGCGCCATGTACGACAAGGGCCTGGTGGAAGCCGTGTCGTACGGGCAGACCCGCGTGTTCGAAGCCGGGGTGGCGTTCGCGAAGGCCGAGGGAATCGTGCCGGCACCGGAATCGGCGCACGCCGTGGCATGCGCCATCGACGAGGCGCTGGAGGCCAGGCGGCGGCAGAGCAGGCGGGTCATCCTGTTCGGCCTGAGCGGGCACGGCCTGCTGGACCTCGGCGCGTACGAGAAGTACCTCTCCGGCGAGATCGTCGACTCGGCGCCCAGCGACGCGGACATCCAGGCGTCCCTGCGGAGCCTCGAGTAGGGACGCGGCCGGCCGGAAGGAGGACTGTGCGCACGGAAGGGGACTCGGCATGCTGACACTGGGGATCTCCGCCTACTACCACGACGCCGCCGCCTGCCTGATCAGGGACGGGCAGATCGTCGGCGCCGTCCAGGAGGAACGGTTCACCCGCCGCAAGTACGACGCGGACCTGCCCGTGAACGCCGTCCGGTACTGCCTGGACCAGGCCGGCGCGACGATCGCCGACGTGGACCGCCTGGCCTTCTACGAGGTTCCGGCCGACAAGCGCGAACGGCAGAAATGGCAGCGGGCGCGCAGGACCGGCGCCGCGCCGGCGCGGCCGTCCGCAGACGACACCGAGATGCGGCTGCGCGACGGTCTCCACTGGACCGGCGAGATCCATTTCGTCCCGCACCACCACGCGCACGCGGCGAGCGCCTACCACGTCTCCGGGTTCGGCGACGCGGCGGTCCTCGTCTGCGACGCGGTGGGGGAATGGGACACCACCTCCTTCTGGAGCGGCAGGGGCCCGGAGCTCACGCGCCTCGGCGACGTGCGCTTCCCGCACTCCCTCGGCCTGTTCTACTCCTGCCTGACGTCGTACCTCGGCTACCGCCCGAACTCCGACGAGTACAAGGTCATGGGCCTGGCGAGCTACGGCACGCCGAAGTACGAACCGGAGCTGCGGCGGCTTCTCGCGGTCGACGAGGCCGCCGGCCGGTTCACCCTGGACACCGGGGTCATGGACTTCCTCAGCGAGCCCGAGGGCTACCTGCGCAACCTCGCCGAGCTGCTGGGCCTGCCCCCGCGCCGGCACGGCGAGCCGGTCCTCGCGCACCACGCGGACGTCGCGGCTTCTGGGCAGGCGGTGCTGGAGTCGGCCGTGACGAGCCTGCTGCACTGGCTCTCGGAACGGCAGGAGTCCGCGAACCTGTGCCTCGCCGGCGGCGTCGCGCTGAACTGCCGCGCCAACGCGGTGGCCTTCGACCGCTCCCGCTTCACGCGCCTGTTCGTCCAGCCCGCGGCGGGAGACGCGGGCACGGCGCTCGGGGCGGCGCTGTGCGCGGAGATGTCCGCCTCGCCGGAGCCGTCGGTGCCCCCGGCCATGCGCCACGCCTATCTCGGCCCCCGGTACGACGGCGACGGCATCACCCGTATGTTGTCCGCTGCCTGCATCAGGTTCGAGGAGTTCGGCGACGAGGCCGGGCTGCTGGAGGCCGTGGCCGCCGCGCTGGCGGCGGGCCGGACCATGGGCTGGTTCCAGGGCCGCATGGAGTTCGGCCCCCGCGCCCTCGGCGCGCGGTCGATCCTGGCCGATCCCCGCACGGCACGCATGCGCGACAGGCTCAACGCCGACATCAAATGGCGCGAGGAGTTCCGGCCGTTCGCCCCTGCGGTGCTCGAGGAGCGGGCACAGGAGTTCTTCTCCATGGACCGCACCTCCCCATTCATGATCGACCTCTTCTCGGTGCGCAGGCCGGACCTCCTCGGCGCGGTCACCCACGTGGACGGCACCGCCCGCGTGCAGACCGTGAACGCGTCGGTGGCGCCGCGGTTCCACGGGCTCATCCGCCGCTTCGGTGAGCTGACCGGCGTGCCCGTGCTGCTCAACACCTCGTTCAACCTCAGTGACGAACCGATCGTCTGCACGCCGGTCGACGCGCTGAGGACCTTCCTGCGCTCGTCGCTGGACCTGCTGTGCCTGGAGAACGTCCTCGTGGACGCCAGGGAGATCGGCGAGGGCCTGCGGGAGGCGGCCCGCGAGGAGCATCGGTTCGTGGCGGGCGCCGGGCTCCAGACGGGCCGGGAAGTCTACAGCTTCTTCTGAGACCGAATCCGTGCCGGCATATCCAGCGGAAGGGGGCGCGATGGGAACGGGTCGACGGGTCATCGACGAGGGGATCGGGCCGTGGGGGCTGTCGCCGGACGGGACGGCCCTGGTCCGGCGGGCGGACCCGCCGCTCGGCGAATGGCCGAGACAGAGCGGGTCGTGGCCGCGGGACGAGCGGATCTCCGTCAGGCCGGAGAAGCCGTTCCGGGTCACGTTGATCGGCGAGTCGGTCGCCAGGGGCTTCCTGCTCGATCCCGTCGTGACGCTGGCCGATCTGTGCAGGACGGCGTTCCGGGCGGCCGACCCGGGTGACCGGCTGGAGCTGGTGGACCTCACCGTCAACAACCTCGCGCCCGGCGGCGCGCTGAAGCTGTGCCGCGCGGCCGTGGAGCTCGGGTCCGCGCTGATCGTGCTCTATGTGGGCAACAACTTCCTGCGGTCGACCCCCTGGCTCGGACCCGATGACCGGGAGACGATCGCGCGGACCTACGCGAGCGGCGGGTTCGAGGGCTATCTCGGCGCGCGGCGCGCGGCGGTGGCCGCCCTGGCCCGGCGGTTCCGCGGCGAGGTGGAGGAGCTGTGCGCCTCGGCCGGCGTGCGGGTGGTCGTCGTGGTCCCGGCCGTCAACCAGCTCGACTGGCTCTCCCCGTGGACCGTGCCGACCTGGCTGCCCGGCGACCGCGTGGCGGAGTGGGTGGCCACCCGCGAACGGCTGGGTGCCCTGTCGGACGAGGACGGGACGGCGCCCGACCCCGGCCTGGAACGCGCGCTGGCCGAGCGGCTCGCCGGCCTCGACGGCGGCACCACGCCCCGCCCCCTGGAGATCATCGGCCGTGGCCTCGTGCGGTCCGGCCAGGAGGAGGAAGGGCTCGAACTGCTCAGCCACGCGATCAGCGTCGGCGCCGACCCGGCGAACTACGACCGCCGGTGCCCGCCGGAGGTCGCGGCCGAGCTCCGGCTGCTGGGCGGTCACCCGGGCTGCCGCCTGGTCGACGTGCCGGCCCTCCTGCGGGCGCGGTACGGCGCGAAGGCGTTCGGCAAGGAGGTGTTCCTCGACTACTGCCACCACACGCTGGAGTCGCTCCAGCTGGTCGCCCACGACATCACCGCCGAGGTGTTCGCCGGCGCCGGGCTGGAGACGGCGCCCGGATGGCGGGCGACGGCGTCGGCGGCCGGCGTGCCGTCGCGCGACCTCGCCGCGGGCTACCTGCTGTCGGCGTTGCACAACCAGCACTGGGGCCAGCCGGCCGAGACCGTCGAGTACTGGCTGGCCCGCGCGGCGCGCACCGACAGCGCGAGCGTGAGGGACCTCACGACCTACTTCGCCATGTCCATGCCGGACGCGCATTTCTGGTTGTCCGGCGACCGGCTCGCGGACCGGTCGGAACGCATGTACTGGTTCCTGAAGAACTTCTCCCACCTGGCCGTTCTGGACGCTCGGTTCGCTCAGCGCGCTTTGCGAGTGCTTGACGAGGCCGGCGAGGCCTTGCTCCGCAAGGAACTGGACGCTCTCTGGCTGGGGCTCCGGGTCGAGGAACAGGGCGAGGTGAATCTGCTGGAACCGTTCTGGCGGGAACGTGACGGGGGGCCTGAGTCGGCCACGGTGTTCCTGGGCGAACGCGCCCCGGTCAGCCGCTACGGCTTCCTGGCCTCCGGCGACCGCCCGCTCGGCCTGGAGATCGTGCTCGCGGCCGGCCCGGCCCTCCCGGACGGCCGTTTCGCCATGAGACTCAACGGCCACCTCTGCCACACGGGCACGGTCACACCGGAGTGGACCACGCACCGGATCACCCTTCCGCCCGCCCTGCTGAGGGCGGGGGCGAACGAGCTGGCCTACGCCTGGCCGGCCGCCGCCAGGGACCCCGACGGCGTCCTGGCGCAGATCTCCCGCCTCGGCACCGGACCGGAAAGCCTCCACTTGGTGCGCGTCGCCAGGATGAGGCTGAGCGGACCGGCGCCGGTGGCCGGGACGGACCACTGATGGCGGCGCGGGCGGGCGGCGGCGCGGCTACCGTAATGCCATGGGTCGACCAACGCGCGTGGCCGCGCTTTTGCTGATCGCGACCATGGGCGCCGGGTGTTCCGGGGCGAGGTCCGACGCGGAACCGGTCCCCTCCAGGGCGGCGACCACCCCGGCGCCGGCCCCGCCGGAGCCCCCGTCGCCCGCCCCGTCCGCCGATCCGGTGGCCGAGCGGCTCCAGGGGATGAGCCTGGGGGAGAAGGTCGGCCAGCTCTTCATGCCGGTGCTGTACGGAGCCGAGGCGGGCGGCGCGCACGGGGAGAACCGCGCCAGGTACGGCGTCGGCAGCCCGGCCGAGGTGGTCGGGAAGTACCACCCGGGCGGGGTCATCCTGTTCCCCTGGTCGGGCAACATCGAGGACGCCGGGCAACTGGTCGGCCTCACCAACGGGCTGCAGAAGGCGGCGAAGACCCCCCTGCTGATCGGCGCCGACCAGGAGAACGGCCTGGTGTCCCGGCTGGGCGACCTGGTCACCGACGTCCCCGGCAGCATGGCGATCGGCGCCACAGGGGACCCCGGCGCCGCCCGCGACGCCGCGAAGGTCACCGGCACGGAGCTGCGCGCCCTCGGCGTCAACCTCGACTTCGCCCCTGTGGCCGACGTCAACGTGAACCCGGCGAACCCCGTGATCGGCGCCAGGTCCTACGGCGAGCACCCGGGGAAGGTCGCCGAGATGGTCGCCGCCGCCGTGGAGGGCTTCCACGACGCGGGCGTCGGCGCCGCCGCCAAACACTTCCCCGGCCACGGCGACACGGGGGTCGACAGCCACACCGGCCTCCCGGTGATCAAGCACTCCCCGTCCCGCTGGCGCGCCCTGGACGCCCCTCCGTTCCGCGCCGCCATAGGCAAGGGCGTGGACGTCGTGATGACGGCCCACGTGGTGATGCCCGGTCTGGACCGCTCCGGCGCCCCCGCCACCCTCTCGAAGAAGATCGTCACCGGCCTCCTGCGCGACGACCTCGGCTACGACGGTGTCGTCTCCACCGACGCCCTGGACATGGCGGGCGTGCGCAAGAAGTACGGCGACGCCGAGGTGGCCGTCCGCGCCGTCCTCGCGGGCGTGGACCTGCTGCTCATGCCCCCCGACCTCCCCAAGGCGTACGCCGCGGTGCTGGCCGCCGTGAAGTCGGGCCGCATCACCGAGGACCGCCTGGACGCCTCCGTCACCCGCCTCCTGACCCTGAAGGCCGAACGCGGCATCCTTTCCGCACCGGAAGCCGACCCGGCGGGCGCCGAGGCCGTCCTGCGGTCGAAGGAGCACCGCGACACGGCCCAGGGCATCGCCGACCGCGCCGTCACCGCCGTCAAGGGCGCCGGGGACCTCCCCCTCAAGGGCGACATCCTGGTCACCGGACCCGCCGCCCGCACCCTGGCGTCCCTGCTGGACGGCGCCGAGGCCGCCCCCACCGCGGCCACCCCCACCGCGTCCGAGATCGCCGCCGCCCGCGCCGCCGCCGCGCGGGCCGACACGATCGTGGTCACCACCGAGGACGCCGGCCCCGCCCAGTCCCGCCTGGTCACCGCCATGGCCGCCACCGGCAAGCACGTCACCGTCGTCTCCCTGTCGGCCCCCTACGAGCTGTCCCGCCTCGACGGCTACGACACCGCCCTCGCCGTCTACTCGGCCGGGAGCGCCTCCCTCAGGGCCGCAGCCAAGGCCCTGGACGGCACCCTCACCCCCTCCGGTGAACTGCCGGTCGATCTGCTTTAGAGGGCCGGGCACGCGCCGAGCACTTCGCGAGGCTTACCCTGATAGGCCCGGGTCCTCCTGGGGGCCGAGCGAAGGAGCGCGATGTGCTGAAAGGTGTGCTCATCGATTGGGGCGGCGTGCTCACCACGAGCCTGCACGAGGCCATCAGCGAGTGGCTCGTGGCCGACGGCATCGACGCCCTCCACTACCGCGAGCTGATGACCGAGCTGATCCGCGAGGCGTACGACGGCGACGGGCGGGGCAACCCCATCCACGCGCTGGAGCGGGGCGAGGTCGAGGTGGCCGAGTTCGAGAGGGACCTCGCCGCCCGCCTGCTCACCATCGAGGGCGGCCCGCCGGTCGCCGAGGGGCTGCTCGCCCGCATGTTCGCCGGGTTCCGCCCGGTGCCCCTGATGTACGAGATGCTGGTCGCCGCCCGCGCGGCGGGCGTCGTGACGTGCCTGCTGTCCAACTCGTGGGGCGACCACTACATCCGGGACGGCTGGGACGACTACTTCGACCGCATCGTCATCTCCGGCGAGGTCGGCATGCGCAAACCCGAGCCCGCGATCTTCCACCACGCCCTCGGCCTCGTGGGCCTGCCCGCCGAGCGGTGCGTCTTCGTGGACGACATCGTGGCCAACGTCGACGCGGCCCGCGCGCTGGGTCTCGTCGGCGTCCACCACCGCGAGGCCGAGGCGACCATCGCCGAGATGGAGGAGCTGCTCGGCCATCCGCTGCGGCCTTCCGGCCCGTCAGGTACGGCGGGCGGCGCCGCTGCTGGCACACTCGTGTAGTCCATCGGCGCCCCGGCGCCGCACCCATCGTGATCGAGGAACGCATGCGCGTCTATCTGCCATGCACGCTGCCCGCGCTGGCCCGGGTGGCCGCCGACGGGGAGCTCGGCCCGGCCCCGCTGACCGGCTACGCGGTGACCCCCGCGCTGGTCGAGTGGTACGTCTCGGGCGACACCGAGGAGCTGGAGTACGTGGCCCTGACCGACGCCGCCCGGGCGTCCCTGCGCCTGCTGGCGGACGACCGCGCCGACGGGCGGCCCGCCCCGGCCCGCCGGGTCGTCGTCGCGGCCGAGGTGCCGGACGACGCGGTGCGCACGAGCCCCGAGCTGGAGGACCGCGCCCGGGTCACCCTCGCCGTCCCCGTGCCGCTGAGTGTGATCGCCGCGGTCCACGTGGACGACCTGCAGGCCATGCCGGACATCGAGCAGGCCATCGCCGCCGTGTTCGCCGCGGACACCGGTGACGAGGACGCCCGGTTCGCCGTGGACGGCGCCGAGGCCCACGAGCTGATGTGGTACGCGACACAGGAGATCGGCGACCTGCTCGTCTGACGTCCGGCGCGAAATACGGTTGTGGACGGCGGGCGGGCAGGCTTTACCCTGGACGGCGATATGAAGCACATCATCTGGGACTGGAACGGCACCCTCTTCCACGACATCGACGCCGTGGTCGGCGCCACCAACGAGGTCTTCAGGCCGTACGGCGTGGGGGCTTTCGACGCGGACGGCTTCCGTGCCGCCTACACCCGCCCCATCTGGGTCGCCTACGAGCGCATCCTCGGCCGTGCGCTGGAGGAGGGGGAGTGGGAGCGCCTCGACCAGGCCTTCCACGACCACTACCACCGGCTGATGATCTCGTGCGTGCTGGCGGAGGACGCCCTCCACTGCCTGTCCACGTGGGCGGAGCGCGGGCGCACCCAGTCGCTGCTGTCCATGTGGGCCCACGACCGGCTGGTGCTCAAGGCCGCCGAGCTCGGCATCGACCGGTACTTCTCCCGCATCGACGGCCTGAGCAACGGCGCCCCCGGCGGCGGCAAGGCCGAGCACATGGTGGCGCACATCGAGTCGCTGGCGGTGAACCCCTCCGACGTGCTGGTGATCGGCGACAGCCTCGACGACGCGCACGCGGCCGAGCACGTCGGCGCCACGGCCGTCCTGTACACCGGCGGCATGACCAGCCGCGCCGACCTGCGAGCCTCGGGCCTGCCGGTGGTCGACACGCTGGCCGAGGCCTTCGACCACGCCCGCTGACCCCGCGCCTGCCCAGGGGCGGCGTGACATTCTCGGCATGGCCGCCGCCGGTGGGCCGCGGGCGTCGTACTCTGGGCCCAGCCGTTTCGCGTCCCCGGAGGCCCCCCATTAACCGTCTCGTGCTGTGGAACGTCGACCTCACCCTGGTCGACGTGGCGATCGTCACCCGCGACGCCTACGCCGACGCCTTCCGGCAGGTCACCGGCCGTCCTCTGGTGAAGCTCGCGCCCGCCATGGGCCGCCCCGACTCGGAGATCATCTTCGAGACGCTCGCCGTCAACGGCATCGTGACCGGCGACGACCACCTGCCGCGGTTCATCGAGGCCCTCGCCGCCGCGCTCGCCGCCCGCCGCAAGCGGCTCGACAAGGACGGCCACGCCATGCCCGGCGCCAAGGACGCCCTGAAGGCCGTGGCCCGCCTGGACGGCGTGGTGCAGTCGGTGCTGACCGGCACCATCAAGAGCAACGCCGTGCTCAAGCTCAAGGCCTTCGGGCTGGACCGCTACGTCGACTTCGAGGTGGGAGGCTACGGCGAGGAGGTCTACCCCAAGGCCACCCTGCTGCAGGTCGCGCAGAGCCGCGTCAAGCAGCGCCACGGCTTCCGCTGCGACGGCACCAACACCGTCCTCATCGGCGACTCGGCCCGCGACGTCCAGGCGGCCCGCATCGCCGACGCCGCCATGATCGCCGTCGCCTCCGGCCGCTCGACACCCGCCGAGCTGCACGAGGCGGGCGCCGACATCGTCCTCGCGGACCTCACCAACGCCTCCGAGGTGGTGGCCGCCGTCGCCCGCCTCACCAGCCCGCTGGACCGCAAGGCCGTCTAGGTCCCGCGTCCACGGCGTTTCTGCCGGTGTCATTTCCTGTTGCGCGGATGCCTGGTCGCGTTGGCTGGTCGCGCGGGGGAAGGACACCCGGCGCACCGCGCGGGTCGCCGCTTCTCCTGTGCCCTTTTCCCCATGCAGTGAGGAGAGCGACGTGCGTCCGATCAGGAGGTGCCAGACGGCCATCACCGGTGGTCGCCGGCTCGAACGTGAGACCCTGACATCGAGGATCCGGTCCGCCGTACGGCGACCGCGCCGCGCCGCCGCGCGCGCCGTCATGGCGGCGGTCATGGCCGCCGGCGCGCTCGCCGGCGTCGCCACCGTGTCCACCCCCGCCCTGGCGGTCGCGGGCGGCACCTCCGCGGCCCCGCCGCTGGTCTGCACCGGCGACGGCACCAGCGGCAACCGCGTCCAGATCGTCTACGCCTACGAAGGCGCCGACAACCTCAGCCTCCGCGAGCCCGCCATCCGGCAGGCGATCTGGGAGGCCCAGACCAACATCAACGACAGCGCCCGGCGTGACGGCGGGCGGCGGTTGCTCAACGTCGTGCACGACGGGAGCTGCCACGCCCTCATCACGACGGTCCAGGTGCCGGCCGGTCAGACGGACGCGGGGAACTGGATCCTCGACGAGGACCTCACCGCCGGTGACCGCATCTACCTGATGATCGCCGAACAGACCGGCGAGTGCGGCGCCGCCTGGAACGACAACGTCGAGAACGACAGCACACCCGGCACGGGCAACCTGCACAACAGCAGGACCGGCTACGTCCTCGTCGGCCTCGGCTGCCTGAACGGCCACGTGGTGACCCACGAGCTGGCGCACGCGCTGGGCGGGTTGTTACCCGGCGCGCCGAACAGCGACGGCGGCGGCCACTGCACCGACGGTCACGAGACGCTCTGCCAGCCCGCGACCGGGGCGGTGTGCCCGGACCCCATCTCCATCCGTTACCTCGACTGCGACGGCGACGACTACTTCTCGCTGAACCCGAGCGGCAGCTACCTGCCGACCCACTTCAACGCGGCGCTGGACAGCCTCTACCTGACGCCAGGCTCGCCGGTCACCCCCCTCACCGTCCCCTTCCCGCTGCCTCCCCAGTACCTCAGGGCGGTGGACATCCAGGGCACGTCGATCGCCTTCAGCTTCCGCCCGCCGGGCGACACCGCCGGCGTCACCGCGTACGAGATCCTGCGCAACGGGGTGCTGGTGGCCACCGTCCCGGCGAGCGAGAGGCGCACCACGGCACGGGTGGACGGGCTGCCGGCCGGCACCACGGCGTTCTACAACGTCCGGTCACGGGTCACCGTCGGCGGCACGAGCCGCTACTCGATCGCGTCGCAAGGGCTCAGCGCCACCACGGTCACCGGTTCCACCGAGGCGGGTGACGTCGCCCCGGGTGCCGTCATGGTCCTCACCAACGAGAACGTCCAGCCCGACGGGGAGTTCCAGGGCGCCTACCAGGCGATGGACAGCGGCAACGCCACGGACGAGGACGCCGGCACCCTGCAGCATCCCCGCCACGAGGCCACCAACCAGCAGTGGAAACTGACCGCCGCCACCGGCGGCACCTACACCGTGCGCAGCGAGTACGGCGGCAAGTGCCTCGCGGTCCTCGGCGGCTCCACCTCGGCGGGCGCCGCGATCGTGCAGAGCACCTGCACCGGCGCGGCGAACCAGCGGTGGGCGTTCGTGCCGGTCATCGGCTTGACGTACCAGCTCAGGAACGCCGGCTCGAACCTGTGCGCGCAGACCGAGAACCTGAGCACCGCCATGCTGGCGCCCCTGGTGCAGGGCACCTGCTCCAGCAGCGAGCCGAGCCAGCGGTGGAGCGTGCACCGGATGGGCTGACGACGAGACGCGACGGCGGCCCGGCCCGGCCGGGCCGCCGTCCCGCGCGGGAGCTCAGCCCGCCTCGTAGAGGGCCGCGGTCAGCGTGCCGGAGCGCGGGATCTTCGGCACCAGGCCGACCCGGACGGTGACCATGCCGTGGGCGTCCGGAGTGATCTCGCGGAGAACGGTGTACGACATGCCGTGCGAGGGGGTGCGCGGGCAGGCGAGCGCGTTCTTGAGCAGGCGGCCGTTCACCCGGACCTCGATCCCGGCACGACCGGCGATGTCGCCCGCGCAGTACGCGAGGAGGATCAGCGGCCGTCCCCGGTGCGGGACGGTCAGCGTGACCCTGCCGCCGGTGTGCCAGGAGGCCGTCCGCTGTCCCACCAGTGTGAATTCCGGCGACGAGTTCGTGATCGTCGTCGGTGGCGTCTCCCGCGCCGGTGTGGCGGGCGGCGTCCACTCGTAGACGCCGAACCGCCAGACGGACGGGGTCTGCGGGCCAGGGTCGTCGTCACGGTCCGTCATCTCGACGGTGAACGTCGCGGTGCGCGTCCCCGGCGGCAGGGGCGACACGTCGTAAGGAGCCTTGTACCGGCAACCGGACCACGGGGCGGGCTCCAGCCTGAACCTCCCGGGCTCGCCCGGCACCGTCACGCTGATCCTCAGCGCGCCGGGCGACGACGCCGGGCAGTTCACCAGGAGGGCCAGCGGCCGGTCGCGCACACGGACGTCGAACGTCACCTTGTCCTGGTGCCTGGAGTCCATCACCGCCGTGGCGACCCGCTCGTAGAGCTTGCCGTCCGGCGTCTGGAGCCGCGGCGGGAGCTCATCGACCACGGACGCGGCGACCTGCGGGCGGTGGCCGGGGCTCGGCAGGGCCGACCGGGTCGCCGTGACGACCGCCACCGCCGTCAGGGCCACGGCGCACGCGACGACGACGCTGAGGTGGCGGCGGCCACGGGGCCCGTGTGCGCGGAACCGCAGCGACTCCCACGGGATGGGTCGGTCGAACGCGGGGCGGCTGCGCTCGTCGAGCAGGTCGCGAAGTTCATGTCGGTTGACGGGCATGGCCTACCCCCTTCTCGTGAACGTCGAGGTGAACGAGTCGTCGACGCGTAGCTTGGCCAGCGCCTTGCTGGTCTGGCTCTTCACCGTCCCGACGCTGCACCCGAGGGTCTCGGCGGCTTGAGCCTCGGTCATGTCCTCGAAGAACCGCAGCACCACCACGGCCCGCTGCCGGGCCGGTAACCGGCCGAGCGCCTGCCAGACCAGCTCCCGCTCGTCGGCCCGCTCGATGTGGTCCTCGCGCTGCGTCAGGTCGGGCGGTGAGCCGCTGACGACCTCGGCGTGTCGCCACCGCCGGCGCCACCAGGAGACGTGGACGTGCACGATGATCTTTCGGACGTACGCCTCACGCTCGGGTCCGATCCGCCCCCACGCCACCCACGCCTTCATCAGCGCCGTCTGCACCAGGTCCTCCGCCGCCGCCCAGTCCCTGGTGAGCAGATAGGCGGTGCGGAGCAGCCGATGCCACGCCGCCGCGACGAACGCGTCGTACTCCGTGCGATCCGCCATCCACGCCCTCCTCCGCCGATCGTCACCCCTTTCACGCCTCCACGCCCCCGGAAGGTTGCCTCGCGGCCGGGAACGGCGAAGACCCCGCCGGTCCACGGCGGGGCCTTCGGAAGACAACCCTCAGGTGAATGGGTTGCCGTAGAGCGCGGTCACTTATGGAGTCAGGGCGTTTCGTCCAGCACGCGTCTCATGAGCGCCACGAACTCCGCGGGCTGCTCGAACTGCGGCCGGTGCCCCGAGGTCGCGAAGGTCACGACCTCCTTGTGCGGCGCCTGGAGGTCGGCGGTCCACTCCAGCAGCAGCCGCACCCGCCCCGGCACCTCGTGCGCGCCGACGACGAAGTACACCGGCACCTCCAGCCGCTGAACCTCCACGCGGAAGTCGATGTCCTGCATCCGCGGGTACAGCAGGTCGTACCCGTCCAGCAGCCCCCCGAGCGCGTGCGCCTGGTCGAGCAGTGAGTACTCGGGCACCCCGAGGCTCTCCGCGAATCCGCTCACCCCTTCGCTGTTCCGGCTCCGGTCATAGGCGAACGCCTCAGGCTCACTCGTCAACATCGGCTCGTACGAGTAAGCGTCACCGTACGGCGGCGGCCCGAGCCCCGTGAGCCGCTTCGCGAGCTCCGCCCGCCCCGACGAACGCGCCCAGGCCAGCGTCTCCTGGTACTGCGACCGGTCGGCCGCCGCCAGATCGACGGCCTGCCCGATCCCGATGTACGCCCGGAACAGGTCGGGCCGCTCCTGTACGGCGAGCACCCCCACCATCGACCCACCGGAATGCGCGACCAGATAGACCCGGTCCTTCCCGAACCTCTTCCGCAGATACGCCGCCATCCCCACGGTGCTCCGCACCTCGTCCTCCACCGTGAACGTCGCCGCCGGCTCGAACGCCGCGAACGACTTCCCCCCACCCCGCCGATCCCACGTCGCCACCACGAAATGCCGTTCGAGCTCCTCCAGATGCCGCCGCATCGCCCCGATCTCCGACCCACCCGGCGGCCCCGGCACGTACAACAACACCGGCTTCCCGGTGTCCACCCCCCGGATCATCACCCCGAACCGATGCCCGTTGACGGAAACAGTGGCCAGTTCGGCGACCCCACCCCGAGGCGCCCCCGCCACCGGCGCGGTACGCCCCGGCACCGCCACCACCCCCGCCACACCTCCCACGACCACCGCCAGCAGCCCCGTGACCACCCGCCCCGAATACCGCCGGACCCGCCCCTCCCGGACTCCGCCCCGCCGCCGCGCGACCCCCGCCCCCAGCAGCCCACCCAGAACCAGAGGAAGCAGCGCCACCACCAGGTGCACCCCCCGCCCGGTCACCAACGCCAGCACCCCGAACGTGGAGACCCGCACCCCGTCCACACTCGGCCCCCCGACCCCCATCCGCACCACCTCGAACACCCCCCAGAACACCAGAGGCGCCCCCAGCGCCACCCACCGCGCCCCCAGCATCCACCCCGCCGAACCCCCCACCAATAACGAAACCCCCATGGTCCCCAACGCCTCGCCCACCGTCCCCGGCCCCCGAGGCGTCCATAAACCCGCCACCACTCCCCAAAGCACCACAATCCCTACCGCACCGACAACCGCCCCACCCCGCCCCGAGAACCACTTCTTCATTGAGGACCCCTTACAAACAGGGAACACGGACCATCACCCTAATAAGGAGCTGAAAAGCCGTATCGCTCAGGGGAAGTCCGGTCCGCTGGGCGCCGGTCGGCCGCACCGCTGTGATCAACCGCTGAACCGCCGCGCCGGCGCCTCGGCCCCTTCCTGTTCTCGGCCCAGCTGACGATCCTGCGCAAGGTCTGCTCGTCCGGTGAGCCGGGCGGGACGGTGTAGACCATCAAGGTCTGGTCGGGCTCACCGGGAGGCGCCATCGCCTGATAGGTCACGGTCAGTTCGCCGATCACGGGGTGACGGTAGCGCTTCACGCCCCCTGCGGCGCTCGTTGACGCCGCGCTCGGCCCACAGCCGCGCGAACAGGGTGCTGGACGCCGGCAGATCGCCGATCAGCTTGTGCAGCAGCGGGTCGTCCGGATGGCGGCCGAGGTCGGACCGGAGGGTGCCATTCGCGGTTGGATGCAGCCCTTGGGATGGTCAAAAGTGAGTACTCGCCGTCCGGCGGTGAGCAAGGAGGGCGTCAGGCCGCGCACCGCTGACGGCCACACGCTCTCGAGGCAGGGGATGTGTGGGTCGGTCACGGCCACGGGTACGACATCGCCGCCGGTCAGCCGGGGAATGACGGGTTGTCGATCATCGGGGGAGTACGTTGTGAGGCGTGACTTCGGAGATGGATGTCGTTCCCGGTGCGGGGCGGGAATCGCCGGACGGCCGGGTGCCGGTGGAGGGTGGACGGCGGGGGGCGGAGGCGGATGTGCCGCGGCCGCGGGGGCGGCGTGGGCGGGGGGTGGCGCGGGGTGGTGGCGCTCCGGCCTCCGGGGCTCGCGATCGAGGGACGGGGCGGGTGCCCGCGGAGGTCGTGGAGTCCCTCAAGGGTGATCGCAGTCCTCGGAACATCCGCGACTGCCTGCCTGGGGAGCATCGGGAGGTCTTCGAGAGGGATTTCCGGCGGTCCATGGCCAGGGCCGCCGAGGAACTGGATCTCGATGCGGTGAGCGAGGTGCTCGCGTATTGGTGGCATGTCGCGCGGATGACGGCGACGGGGGAGTACCAGGAGGTCCTGGAGGAGAGCGGGCGGCTCGGAGGACAGGTGGAGAGCGGGGCGTACGTCCCGGGGCGGGCGGTCGGGGAAGCGATCGCCGAGAGGGCGGCTGAGCTCGGTGCCCGGCTCGATCTCTAGATGTACAGCGTCGGGGCGACCAAGCAGGCGGAGGAGCAGATCGGCGGGCTTCCCGGCGGCGCCTTGCCGGGGCTTCTCGAGGTCACGGTGTTCTTGCAGGTGGCTCCGTGGAACGGGCTGCCGTTCGTGTGCGGGCGGGGGGATTCGCCGGTGCGGACGCGTACGTTCGGGGGCGGCGGTGAGGGGATGGTCACGTACCTGATCGTGGAGTACCGGCGCACGGTCGAGATCGTCAACGTGGTGTGGTGCGGGTGACCGGTATGTGGGGGGCGGCCACATGGACCGGGGCGTTGTGGGGCGGGCGGGCCCGCGGCGGTCGTGCGGATCCCCGGGCGATCGACGTGGTGCGAGGCCTCGATATGTGGGTGGGCGGGATGGCATCGGACGACGGGGGTCGGTCAGGATGGGGGCATGGTCGACGAAGGTGCGTTGTTGTGGGAGCCGTCGGACGATGTGGTCCGGGGGGCGCGGGTCACTCGGTTCGCCGAATGGCTGGGGCGGGGTGGGGAGCGGTACGACGAGCTCTGGGAGTGGTCGGTCGAGCGGCAGGAGGAGTTCTGGGGGGCCGTCTGGGACTACTTCTCGGTGGTGGGGAAGCGCGGGGACGGGCCTGTGCTCCAGGGGGGCATGCCGGGGGCCGAGTGGTTCGCGGGGGCGACGGTCAACTACGCGGCCAACGCGCTGAAGGGGGACCCCGGTCGGGTCGCGGTCGTCGCGAGGAGTGAGGACGGGACGCGGCGGACGTTCACCTACGGTGAGCTCGCCGAGGAAGTGGGGCGGGTGCGGGCCGGGCTGGTGCGGCTCGGGGTCGGGCGGGGCGACCGGGTCGCGGCCTATCTGCCCAACACGCCCGAAGCGCTGATCGCGTTCCTGGCGACCGCCGGCCTCGGGGCGGTGTGGTCGTCGTGTTCGCCGGACTTCGGGGCGTCCAGTGTGGCGGACCGGTTCACGCAGATCACGCCCAAGGTGCTGATCGCGGTGGACGGGTACACCTACAACGGGCGGTGGTTCGACCGGTCGGACGTCGTGGCGGAGATCGCGCGGCGGTTGCCGGGGTTGACGGCGACCGTCGTGGTGGGGGAGGCCGGGGGCGTCGCCACCGGTGGGCGGGTGCTCGGGTGGGAGGAGCTCCGCCGCGAGGCGGGGGAGCTGGAGTTCGCGGAGGTGCCGTTCGGGCACCCCCTGTGGATCGTGTACTCGTCGGGGACGACCGGGTTGCCCAAGGCCATCGTGCACGGGCACGGGGGGATCGTGCTCGAACACCTCAAGGCGCTGAGCTTCCACCAGGACCTCGGGGAAGGAGATGTGTTCCTCTGGTACACCACGACCGGCTGGATGATGTGGAACTACCTGGTCGGCGGGTTGCTCGTGGGGGCGACCGTCGTGTTGTACGACGGGAGCGCCACCCATCCGGGGACGGACGCGTTGTGGCGCCTGGTGGCCGAGGAGGGGGCCACGTACTTCGGCACCGGGGCGCCGTATCTGATCGCGTCGATGCGGGCGGAGCTGCGGCCGGCGGGGCTGGAGAAGGTGCGGGGGGTCGGGTCCACCGGGTCGCCGTTGCCGCCCGAGGGGTTCGCCTGGATGTACGACGTGCTGCCGGACGTGCAGCTCGGGTCGTTCTCCGGGGGGACGGACGTGTGCACGGGGTTCGTGGGGGCGGTGCCGGTGCTGCCGGTGCGGGCGGGGGTGATCCCGTGCCGGTGTCTCGGGGCGAAGGTGGAGTCGTTCGACGCCGAGGGGAACGCCGTGGTGGGGGAGGTCGGGGAGCTGGTGGTGACGCGGCCGATGCCGTCCATGCCGGTCATGTTCTGGAACGACCCCGGCGGCGAGCGGTACCGGGAGAGCTACTTCGCGGACTACCCGGGGGTGTGGCGGCACGGCGACTGGATCAAGATCATGCCGGACGGGTCGTGCGTGATCTACGGCCGGTCGGACTCCACGCTGAACCGGGGCGGCGTGCGCATGGGGACCAGCGAGTTCTACCGGGTGGTGGAGCGGTTCCCGGAGATCGCGGACAGCCTGGTGATCGACACCGGGCAGCTCGGCAGGGAGGGGCGGCTGCTGCTGTACGTCACGCCGGCCGAGGGCGAGTCCCTGACCGACGACCTGGCGGGCCGGGTGAAGGCGGCGCTGCGCACCGAGTTGTCCCCGCGGCACGTGCCGGACGAGATCCACGAGGTGCCCGGCATCCCGCGCACGCTCAGCGGCAAGAAACTGGAGGTGCCGGTGCGCAAGATCCTGCTCGGCACGCCGCCGGAGAAGGCGGCCAACACCGGCGCGATGGCGAATCCTGAGGTGCTCAAGCACTTCCTGCCCTGAGGGCGGCGGGTCAGACGGCCTGGGGGAAGCGGAACAGGCGCCCCGGGTCGTAGGCGGCCTTCACCTTGGCGAGGCGGGTGGCGTTCGCGCCGTAGTACTGGCGGCGCCAGTTCTTCAGCGTGGGGTCGATGTAGTTGACGTACGCGTGGTCGCCGAAGTGGGGGTTCATCGCGGCGCGGGCGGTGCGCACCCACGCGGCGGCGCCGCTCAGGTGGGCGTAGTACTGGACGCTGAACAGGGCCTGGCGGTGGGGGTACGCGGTCGCGTCCGGGCGGACCCGGCCGATCCTGCCGCCGAGGGCGTCCACGAGGATCGAGTGGCGGCCGGGCCGGGCGGCCTGCTCGACCAGGGCAGCGATGCCCGCCGCGGACAGCGGGCGGTACGCCAGGTGCGACGAGGCGCGGAAGTCGTCCCGGGGGAAGGTGCCCTCGCGGGTGCGGCCGGGGAGGGTGCCCTGGACGTGGCACTGGGACAGGGTGCGCGACGAGCAGCCCCCCATGATCTTCATGGCCCGCAGGTAGGACGTCTGGGTGATCGACCGGCCGGTGAGCCGCCCGCCGACGCGGTCGATCAGCGGGTCGAGGAGGCGTTCGCACGCGGCGCGCGGGCCGACGTAGAGCCCGCCGACGGTGAGGGCGGGGCTCGGGTCGTGCCCGAGGTGGAAGTTGGCCCAGAGGGCGTCCGGCGCGGTGGGCGCCCACTGCTGCCAGACGGCGAGGGCCTTGCGCGCCATCGACCACGGCCAGTTGAGGAAGAACACCGTGACGTCCTCGATGGGGTGGGTCCTGAAGGTGAACGAGACCGCGACCCCGAAGTTGCCGCCCCCGCCGCCGCGCGACGCCCAGTAGAGGTCGGCGTCGTGGTCGGCGTCACAGGTCCGCACCCGCCCGTCGGCGGTGACGATCTGGACCGACTCCAGCACGTCGCAGGTGAGCCCGTACTTGCGGCCGACCACCCCGATGCCGCCCCCGAGCGTGAGGCCGGCGATGCCCACGGTGGGACAGGAACCCGCCGGGATGCTGACACCCTGGGCCGCGAGGCGGTCGTAGACGTCGATCAACTGCGCGCCCGCGCCCACGACGGCGCGTCCCGATGTGGCCCTCACTCTGTTCATCCGCGCCACGTCCACGATCAGGCCGGTCCCCGAGGACCACCCGGCGTAGCTGTGCCCCCCCGAGCGTGCCGCGACCGGCACTCCCGTCTTCCGGGCGAACGCCAGGCACTCCGCGACGTCCGAGGCGTCGGCGCAGTACGCCACCCCCGCCGGCCGGATGCCGTCGAACCGCGGGTTGTACAGCCGCCGCGCCGCGTCGTACGCCGCGTCCCCCGGCCGGACCAGCCGCCCGGCCAGCCCTTCCCTGAGCGCGGACCAGTCCCTGGGCACGGGTTTGGTCCGCGCCGCGATCGGTGACCTGGACGTGGCCCCCCCGGGCGGCGGCGTCCGGGTCCGCACGCCGGTGCCCTCCGGCGCGCACCCGGCCGCCCCGAGCACCGACAACGCCGACACGCCAAGGAAGCTCCGCCGGTCGAGCCGGGGTTGCCCGGTCGTGGCCATGCTTCCTCCTCGAAACGGTCAAGGGGCGCGAAAAAAGGTGCCTATTACGTGAGACGTGCCCAAAGGAGTTGTGGTTTATCACAGGTCGGTCTCGGAGGCGCTTGGGATGCGGGAGGCTGGTGTGGTGGAGGTGGGCGCGCAAGTTGACGTTTGAGGTGTGATGGGCTGATATCGGGTACGGCGGGGGGTGAGCCTGATCAATGGGGATCAAGGGTGCCACCGCTGGTGGAGCCCGTGACCTGGGGGCTTTCCGGGTCTGTGGCGTCCATGGGGACGGTAAGACGCCGGCCGCCTTGGCGGGGTGGGGGTCCGGCTGTGGCACATAGGTGATACCCCTCACAAAGGAGTGAGCGCGACATGTCCCTCGAAGAGGAGAAGGACGAGTTGCTACGGTCGGCTGCCGGACTGGACGCGGCAGGGGGCGACGGGCTGGACGGCGAGCGGGCGCTGACGTTGTTGCGGCAGTACTACCGGCATGTCGCGCCGGAGGACCTCCAGGACCGTGCGCCGGAGGAGCTGTACCGCACCGTGACGGGGCATCGCGCGTTCGCGGCGCACCGGCCGCAGGGACGGGCACTGGTGCGTGCTTACAGCCCGGCGGAGCGGCCGTTCTCCGTGGTGGAGGTCGTGACCGACGACATGTCCTTCCTGGTCGACTCGGTGACCATGGAGCTGGACCGGCACGAGATCGGCGTCCACCTCATCGTGCACCCCCAGATGGCCGTCGAACGGGACATGACGGGCCGCATGCTCGGCGCCGAGCGCGGCGTCACCGGCCAGCTCCTGGCCGAGTCGTGGATGCGCATCGAGATCGACCGCCAGACCGACGAGACCGTGCTGCGCGCCCTGGAGGAGGACCTGCGCCGCGTCCTCCAGGACGTACGCAACGCCGTCGAGGACTGCGACAAGATGCGCGCCCTCGCCCTGGACCTCGCGGCGGACACCTCCCTTCCCCTGCCACCGGAGGAGATCGAGGACAGCACCGAGCTGCTGCGCTGGCTCGCCGACGACCGCTTCACCTTCCTCGGCTACCGCGAGTACCGCCTGGAGAGCGCCTCCGACGGCGACCGGCTGCGCGCCGTGCCCGGCACCGGCCTCGGCATCCTGCGTGCCGACAAGGCCGGCTCCACCAGCTTCGCCGCCCTGCCCCCCGAGCTGCGCGCCAAGGCCCGCGAGAAACAGCTTCTGGTCGTCACCAAGGCCAACAGCCGCGCCACCGTGCACCGCCCCGTCTACCTCGACTACGTGGGCGTCAAGGTGTTCTCCCCTGAGGGCGAGGTGGTCGGCGAGCGCCGCTTTCTCGGCCTGTTCACCCATGTCGCGTACAGCGAGTCGATCTCCCGCATCCCGGTGCTGCGCCGCAAGCTCGGCGAGGTGCTCGACCGCGCCGGCCTGGCCCCCGACAGCCACGACGGCAAGGACGCCATCGAGATCCTGGAGAGCTACCCCCGCGCCGAGCTGTTCCACGTCCCGGCCGAGGAGCTGGTCCCGGTCGTCGCCGGCGTGCTGCGGCTGCGTGAGCGCAAGCGGGTGCGCCTCTTCCTCAGCCGCGACGACTACGGCCGCTACATCTCCTGCCTGATCTACCTGCCCCGCGACCGGTACACCACCGACGTGCGCGTGCGGGTGCAGGACATCCTCCTGCTGGCCCTCGGCGGCACCTCACTCGACTACAGCACCATGATCGGCGAGTCCCCTCTGGCCCGCCTGCACGTCACCATCCGCGGCGAGCGCGGCAAGCCCCTCAGCATCGAGGGTGTGGACGTCGAGGAGCTGGAGTCCCGGATCGCGGCCACCACCCGGTCCTGGGAGGACGGCCTCGCCGCCGCGCTCGGCGACGACGCGATCGCGATCGGCCGCTACGCCGCCGCGTTCCCCGAGGCGTACAAGGAGGACTTCACCCCCGACGTCGCCGTCGAGGACCTGCGCCGCCTGGAGGGCATCGCCGCCACCCCGGGCGAGATCGCCATGGACCTGTACCGCCTCCACGACGAGTGGCGGTTCAAGCTCTACCGCATCGGCGCCGCGGTCTCCCTGTCCGACGTGCTCCCTTTGCTCGGCCGCATGGGTGTCGAGGTCGTGGACGAGCGCCCGTACCGCGTGGCCCGCAAGAACGCCGAGCCCTGCTGGATCTACGACTTCGGCCTGCGTTTCCCGCCCTCCGACCGCGTCGGGGACGAGGCGTTCACGAGGCTGGTCGAGGACACCTTCGGCGCGCTGTGGCGCGGCGAGATCGAGAGCGACGGCTTCAACGCGCTGGTCCCCGCCGCCGGCCTCACCTGGCGCCAGGCCGAGATCCTGCGCGTGTACGCCAAGTACCTGCGCCAGACGGGCACCACGTTCAGCCAGCGCTACATCGAGAAGGCGCTGGTCGGCAACCTGCGGCTCGCCGGCCTGCTGGTACGGCTGTTCGAGGCCCGGCTCGACCCCGCCAGGTCGCCCGAGCTGCGTGACGACGTGGGCGACGCGCTGCGTGAGGAGATCCTCGCGGCCCTGGACGACGTGGCGTCCCTCGACGAGGACCGCATCCTGCGCGCGTACCTGGAACTGATCACCGCCACGCTGCGCACCAACGCCTTCCAGACGCTCGCCGGCCGCCGCAAGCCGTACATCTCCCTCAAGCTGGACTCGGCGTCCATCAGCGTGCTGCCGCTGCCCCGCCCTATGGTCGAGGTCTTCGTGTACTCGCCCCGGGTCGAGGGCGTGCACCTGCGGTTCGGCAAGGTCGCCCGCGGCGGCCTGCGCTGGTCGGACCGCATGGAGGACTTCCGCACCGAGGTGCTCGGCCTGGTCAAGGCGCAGATGGTGAAGAACACCGTCATCGTGCCCACCGGCTCCAAGGGGGGCTTCGTCGTGAAGCGCCCGCCCGCGGGGGGCAGGGACGAGCTGACGGCCGAGGGCGTGGCCTGCTACCGCCAGTTCATCTCCGGCCTGCTCGACCTCACCGACAACCTCGTGGACAACGAGGTGGTGCCCCCGCACAACGTGGTGCGGCACGACGGCGACGACACCTACCTGGTGGTGGCCGCCGACAAGGGCACCGCGACGTTCTCCGACATCGCCAACGCCGTCGCCAAGGAGTACGGCTTCTGGCTCGGCGACGCGTTCGCCTCCGGCGGCTCGGTCGGCTACGACCACAAGGCCATGGGCATCACCGCACGCGGCGCCTGGGAGTCGGTGGCCCACCACTTCCGCTCGCTCGGCGTGGACGTGCAGACCACCGACTTCACCGTGGCCGGCGTCGGCGACATGTCCGGCGACGTGTTCGGCAACGGCATGCTGCTGTCCCGCCACATCAAGCTGGCCGCCGCCTTCGACCACCGCCACATCTTCGTCGACCCCTCGCCCGACCCCGAGCGCGGGTACGCCGAGCGGGAACGCCTGTTCGCGCTGCCGCGCAGTTCCTGGGCCGACTACGACCCTTCCCTGATCTCCCAGGGCGGCGGCGTCTGGCCACGCACCGCCAAGTCGATCCCGGTGTCCCCGCAGATGCGCGCCGCCCTCGGCATCGCCGACGGCGTGCCCGCGCTCACCCCGAGCGATCTGATCAGCGCCATCCTCAGGGCCCCCGTGGACCTGCTGTGGAACGGCGGCATCGGCACCTACGTCAAGGCGTCCACAGAGAGCCACGCCGACGCGGGGGACAAGGCCAACGACCCGCTGCGGGTGGACGCCTCCACCCTGCGGTGCAAGGTGATCGGCGAGGGCGGCAACCTCGGTCTCACCCAGAAGGCCCGCATCGAGTACGCCCTCGGCGGCGGCCTGGTCAACACCGACTTCATCGACAACTCGGCCGGCGTGGACACCTCCGACCACGAGGTCAACATCAAGATCCTGCTGGACCGTGTGGTACGGGACGGCGACCTCACCGACGCCGAGCGCGACCAGCTCTTCCTCGACATGACCGGCGAGGTCGCCGAGCTCGTGCTGCGCGACAACAAGGCGCAGAACGTCGTGCTGGCCGCCGCACGCGCGCAGGCCCCCGAGATGCTGCACATCCACGCCCGCTACCTGCGCAAGCTGGAGCGCGAGCACCACCTCAACCGGGGGCTTGAGTCCCTGCCGTCGGACAAGCAGATGGCCGAGCGGCGCCAGTCGGGCCTCGGCCTCACCGCGCCGGAGTTCTCGGTGCTGCTCGCCTACACCAAGCTCACCGCCGACCACGAGCTGCTGGCCTCCGACCTGCCCGACGACCCGTTCCTGGAGTCGTGGCTGGTGTCGTACTTCCCCTCGGCGCTGCGCGAGCTGTTCCGCAAGCGCATGGACTCCCACCCGCTGCGCCGCGAGATCATCGCCACCGGCGTCGTGAACGACCTGGTCAACATGAGCGGCATCACGTTCATGTTCCGGTTCGGCGAGGAGACCGGCGCGTCCACGCCGGACATCGCGCGGGCGTACCTGGTGTCCCGCGAGGTCTTCGGGATGCCCGCGTTCTGGCGGTCCGTCGAGGCGCTGGACAACAAGGTGGACGCCGCCACGCAGATCGCCATGCGCCTGGAGGGACGCAAGCTGGTCGAGCGGGGCGCCCGGTGGCTGCTCGGCAACCGCAGGCCGCCGCTGGACCTCACCTCCACCGCGCGGTTCTTCAGCGAGGGCGCCGAGGGCCTGCTGCCGCACCTGCCGAAGCTGCTCGCCGGGCGGGACCTCGCGGCGTTCGAGGAGCGCCGCGACGGGTTCGTCGCCCGGGGCGTGCCCGCGGACCTCGCCGAGCGCGCGGCGGTGATGGTGCCGGCGTACTCGACGTTCGACCTGGTGGAGATCGCGGCCCGCACCGGGCGGCCGGTGCACGACGTCGCCGAGGTGTACTTCGACCTCGCCGACCGCATCCAGCTCTCCCGGCTGCGCGAGCGGGTCATCATGCTGCCCCGCGACAACCGGTGGAACTCCATGGCGCGGGCCGCGCTGCGCGACGACCTGTACGCCGCGCACGCGACCCTCACCCGGGACATCCTCACCCACAGCGAGCCGGGTCTCGGCCCCGAGGAGCGGCTGGCCCGCTGGGCGGAGGCCAACTCGGCGGCGGTGGCGCGGTCCCGGCAGACGATCTCGGAGATCTGGGAGAGCGACACCTTCGACCTCGCGACGCTGTCGGTGGCCCTGCGCGCGATCCGCACCCTGGTCGCGGCCGGCAGCCTGCCGTACGCGGAGGGCTGAGACGGCCGGCGGCCCGCCGTACACGGAGGACTGCGGCGGCCGGCGGCCCGCCGCAGGCGGGAGACCACCGGCCGTACGCCCTCGGCGGCGTGCGGCCGCGGGTCACTCCCCGCTGACCCCGGTGACGGCGCCGTCGTAGCCCACGACCTCCGACAGGCGGGTGGCGCCGCGTGGCTGGACGTGGGCGACGTACTGCTGGGTCTCCGTCACGCGCAGCTTGCGGCGCACCACCGGCCTGCCGATCGACCAGCGGGCGTTCTCCGGCACCGGCACCACGCCGATGGCGTTGGCCGTCTGGGCCTGCCAGTTCGTGGTGCGGCTCAGGGAGTACAGCACCACGCCCCCGCCGTCGGTGGCGCGCAGCGCGTAGATGGGGTACTCGGTCGCGCCGAAGATCGAGTCGTACAGGAAGCCGAGCCGCTTGGCCTCCGGCTTGGCCTCGCCGACCTCGGTGAAATAGCCGGTGGTCTGCGGGCCCGCCGCGATCAGCCCGGCCGCGAAGCCGCCGGGACCCTCCTCGGCGATGGTGGCGTGCAGCGGCGCCATCAGGTGCGGGCTGATCGCCAGCGTGTCGTCCCGGGTGGGCAGCGGCGTGGCGTACCCCTCCTCGTCCAGGGAGACGCCGAGCGGCGCGCCGTCCACGTCCAGCGGGGTGGCGGCGTAGAGCAGGGACGCGAAGCTGAGCTGCCAGCGGGAGTTCTCGTACTGCCGCATGAACGCCAGCAGGGCCGTGCGGCGGTCACCGCCGGGCTCACGCCGCTCCACCAGGGCGGCGAACCACAGCGGGAAGCGGTCCAGCCGGGGCACCAGCAGTCGCGGCTCGCCCCAGGTGTAGCGCGGGGGTTTCAGGCCGGTGGACCGGAACTCCGTCACCGTGATCGGCGACTGCGCGTCCCGCCTCTGCGCCAGGGCGTACGGCTCGTCGCCGGCGGCCCGCACCACGTCGTCGGTGGCGAGGACGGCCCGCACGACCTCCGCCGCCTCCTTGAGCGTCACCGTGGGCGGCTCCTCCGTGGTGGGGGACGCCTCCGGCGAAAGGGGCGCGGACGGGGACGGCGAGCGCCGCGCGGCGGGCGGCTCGGAGGTGCAGCCGACGATCGCCCCGGCGACGAGGAGCGTCGCGAGCGCGGCACGCACGATCCTGATCACGCTCGCTCGCCTTTCGGAAAAGAGTCCCCGCCGGACGCCATGCTAGTCACCGCGCGAGCCGGCTCCCGAATTCGCGTACTCTTGGCAGTTGTGGCAGTCATCGATCCCGTAGAAGAGATCAACGAGCTTAGCGGCACCCTGAAGGGCATTCAGGACGTGCTCGATCTCGACGCTATGCGCAAGCAGATCGCCGATCTGGAGGCGCAGGCTGCCGCGCCCGATCTGTGGAACGACCCCGAGCAGGCGCAGAAGGTCACCAGCAGGCTGTCCCACCTGCAGGGCGAGCTCACCAAGGTCGAGGCGCTGGTGCGCCGGCTGGAGGACCTCCCGGTCCTGTTCGAGCTGGCCGAGGCCGAGGACGACGCCGACACCCGCGCCGAGGCCGAGCGCGAGCTCGTCTCGCTGCGCGGCGACATCAACGCCCTCGAGGTGCGCACGCTGCTGTCGGGGCCGTACGACGCGCGCGAGGCGCTGATCACCATCAACTCCCAGGCCGGGGGCGTGGACGCCGCCGACTGGGCGCAGATGCTGCTGCGCATGTACCTGCGCTGGGCCGAGCGCAAGGGTTACTCCACCGAGGTGTACGACACCTCTTACGCCGAGGAGGCCGGCATCAAGTCGGCCACCTTCGTGGTGAAGGCCCCCTACGCCTACGGCACCCTGCGCGGCGAGCACGGCACCCACCGCCTGGTGCGCATCAGCCCGTTCGACAACCAGGGCCGCCGCCAGACGTCCTTCGCCGGCGTGGACGTCGTGCCCGTGGTCGAGCAGACCGACCACATCGACATCAACGAGGACGATCTGCGCATCGACGTGTACCGCTCGTCCGGTCCCGGCGGCCAGGGCGTCAACACCACCGACTCGGCGGTCCGCATCACCCACCTGCCCAGCGGCATCGTGGTCTCCTGCCAGAACGAGCGCTCCCAGCTCCAGAACCGCGCCTCGGCGATGGCCGTGCTCCAGGCCAAGCTGCTGGAGCGCAAGCGCCAGGAGGAGGCGGAGAAGATGTCTGAGCTGCGTGGGGAGACCACGACCTCCTGGGGCACCCAGATCCGCAACTACGTGCTGCACCCGTACCAGATCGTGAAGGACCTGCGCACGTCGGTCGAGGCGGGCAACCCGACGGCCGTGCTGGACGGCGACCTCGACGAGTTCATCGAGGGCGAGATCCGCTGGACGCGACGGCAGGAGTCCGGCGCCGCCTGACCACCGGCCGGCCCCAGTCCGGCCCCAGTCTTCGCCGTGCTCCCGGCCTGAGCGCCGGGAGCCTTCGCCGTGCCCCGGTCCGAGCCCCCTGGCCCTGGTGCGCGGCCGCCGGCGGCCGGCCCCCAGGGCCGCAGGGATCAGCCGCCGTAGACGTGCCTGATCGTCAGTGTGAACGCCAGCAGAACGATCAGCACCACCGCGATGACCATGGGCGACAGCCCGCCGAAACCGTGGTGGTGAAGCCTGTCTCTGCTCTCCCGGCAGACGGGGCAGCGCCCCTCCACCACCGGGAAGGCGCACTGGGCGCAGATGAGATGTTCGCAGCTCACAGGGAATCTTCCTCTCCACGAAGATCGCTTTACCGGGCCGTTAGCGAGTGTGGAATCGTTTTGTTTCCGTTATGGACGTTCCATGCCAGTGTTACCCCTAGACTGAGCCTCGGCCAACCGGAACGTCGATCAATGGTAAAGACCGGCGAACCTCCGGCCGGCAGCAAGGCGATGTGGCCCACTCGGCCACCTCCGCTACCGTCCTAACCCCTAGACTGGCATGCCGTGATGCGCCTGTGATCCATTTCGATAATGTCACCAAGGTCTACACTAACCAGAACCGGCCCGCCCTCGACCACGTGAGCGTGGACGTGGACAAGGGTGAGTTCGTGTTCCTGGTCGGTCCTTCGGGGTCGGGGAAGTCGACCTTTCTCCGGCTGGTCCTGAAGGAGGAGCGCCCCAACTCCGGGGCCATCCACGTCGCCGGGAAGGATCTGGCACGCCTGTCGAACTTCAAGGTGCCGCACCTGCGCCGCCGGATCGGCTGCGTGTTCCAGGACTTCCGGCTCCTCCCCAACAAGAACGTCTACGAGAACGTCGCGTTCGCGCTTGAGGTCATCGGCAAGCCCCGGCGGTTCATCCGCAAGGTGGTGCCCGAGGTCGTCGAACTGGTGGGCCTGGAAGGCAAGGCCCACCGCATGCCCGACGAGCTGTCCGGCGGTGAGCAGCAGCGGGTCGCGATGGCCCGCGCGTTCGTCAACCGGCCGATGATCCTCCTCGCGGACGAGCCCACGGGCAACATCGACCCCGCGACCAGCATCGGGATCATGAAGGTGCTCGACCGGATCAACCGGACCGGCACCACCGTCGTCATGGCCACCCATGACGCCGCCATCGTCGACTCCATGCGCAAGCGCGTGGTCGAGCTGGAGGACGGCAAGATCGTCCGAGATCAGTCGCGCGGCGTGTACGGCCAGGCGTACTGATCGAGCGAGAACGACAGGGGACTCCCACAGCATGCGGGCAAACTTCATCTTCTCTGAGGTCTGGATCGGCCTTCGCCGCAACCTGACGATGACCATCGCGGTCATCGTCACCGTGGCCATCGGCATGGCGCTGCTCGGCATCGGGCTGATGATCAACGCTCAGGTCGGCAACATGAGCACCTACTGGTCGGACAAGGTTCAGCTGTCCGCGTTCCTGTGCAAGAAGAACGACCCGTTCCAGCCCTGCAAGGGCCGCGGGGCGGTCAGCGCACAGGAGAAGCAGGCGCTCCAGCAGCAGATCCAGAGCATGCCGCAGGTCGACAGGGTCTTCTTCGAGGACCAGCAGAAGGCGTACGAGAACTTCAAGGCCGCTTACAGCAGCAACAGCGTGTTCCTGTCCGCGGTCAAGGTCGAGGACATGCCCGAGTCGTTCCGGGTCAAGCTGAAGAACCCCGACGACTACAAGGCGGTGTTCGACGCGCTGAGCGGCGCGCCAGGCGTGTCCAACGTGGTGAACGACCAGCAGCTACTCGACAAGTTCTTCGGGCTGATGGGCAAGCTGCGGTGGGCGGCGCTGGTGGTGGCGCTGATCCAGGTGTTCGCCGCGATCCTGCTGATCGGCAACACGGTGCGGCTGTCGGCGTACAACCGGCGGCGCGAGACGGGCATCATGCGGCTGGTCGGCGCGTCCAACCTGTACATCCAGCTCCCGTTCGTCATGGAGGGCACGATCGCCGGCCTCATCGGCGGCGTGATCTCCGCGGTCCTGCTGATGTTCGCCAAGATCGTGCTGTTCGACGGCATGCAGAGCTACTTCGTGTTGTCCACACAGCTCAGTTGGAGCGACGTCGCGCAGGTGATCACACTCACCACGGTCGTCGGCGTGCTCATCTGTATCCTGGCGTCGTTCGTGACCCTGCGTCGCTACCTTCGGGTGTGACCGGGTAACACCGCCGCACAGTAGGCTCACTGCTATGCCACGCGAGACCGGACGCAAGCTCGTCGCCCAGAACAAGCGTGCCCGGCATGACTACCACATCGAGGACACCTTCGAGGCCGGGCTCGTCCTCATGGGCACCGAGGTGAAGTCGCTGCGCGCCGGGCGCGCCAGTCTGGCCGACGGCTACGCGCAGGTGAAGGACGACGAAGTGTGGCTGATGAACGTCCACATCCCCGAGTACCACATGGGCACCTGGACCAACCACGCGGCGCGGCGCCCCCGCAAGCTGCTGCTGCACCGCAAGGAGATCGGCAAGCTCGTCGGCAAGACCAAGGAGTCCGGGCTGACCATCGTCCCGCTGGCCCTGTACTTCAGGGACGGCAAGGCCAAGGTCGAGATCGGGCTCGCCCGCGGTAAGAAGACGTGGGACAAGCGGCACGATCTCGCGGAGAAGCAGGCGACCCGCGAGATGGCCCGGGCCCTGCGGCAACGCAACCGGTGAGGCATCGGTCGGCTGTGGGGTCCCGTAGGCGCGGTTTCGCCCGGCGGGCGCTGTCCGCCGGGCTGTCGCTGGCCGTGGCGGTGCCGGCGCTCGCGGCGTGCTTCGCCGAGCCGTCCCCGCACAACGCCGTCAAGGATTTCCTCGTCGGCTGGCAGACCGGCGACTACGCGGCGGCGGCGCGGCGCACCGACGGCGAACCCAAGGAGGTCGGGCAGGCCCTGGAGAACGCCAAGCTCCAGCTCGACGCCGCCTCCATCCGGTTCTCCCTGCAGAAGCTCACCACCGACGGCGACAACGCCGACGCCAAGTTCCACGTCGAGGTGGACCTCGGCGACAACAGCCCGCTGTGGATGTACGACAACGACCTCCCGCTCCACCTGGTGAACGGCGAGTGGAAGGTCCGGTGGTCGCCGAGCGTGATCCACCCCGAGCTGCGCGCCGGGCAGCGGTTCGCCGTGGACGCCACCTCCGAGGGCCGCCAGCCCATCCTGGACCGCAACGGCGACCCTCTGCAGCAGGAGGCCACCCTCTACGTCGCCGGGGTCGTGCCCGCCACCCTCAAGGACCGCGAGACGCTGTGCGAGCAGCTCTACCAGCTCACCGGCTTCGCCCAGGACCGCCTGCTCAGCCGCATCGTCTCCGCGCCGCCGCAGTCGTTCGTGCCCCTGGTGACCTTCGGCCGGGCCAAGTACGCCCAGTTGCGCGACCGGCTTGACGGCATCTCCGGGCTGCAGATCCAGATGAAGCGGCAGCCGGTCGCCCCGGCCCAGCCCGTCGAGATCATCGGCAAGGTCGGCACGATCACCGCCGAGACCGAGCAGCAGCTCGGGGGGCCGCAGCGGGCCGGCGACACCGTCGGGCAGGGAGGGCTGCAGAAGGCCTACCAGGACCAGCTCACCGGCTCCACCGGCACCCGGGTCATCACCTACGACCTCAAGACCGGCGAGCAGGTGGCCGAGCTGGCCAAGTGGGAGGGGCGGCTCAACACCTCGGTGAAGACCACCCTGGACAAGGGTGTGCAGCGCGCGGCCGACGCCGCCGTCGCCGGGTCCGCGCCGGCGCTGCTCGTGGCGGTCAAGGCGTCCACCGGGGACATCCTGGCCGTCGGGTCCCGGCAGCTCGACCAGGAGCACGACGCCCTGGCGGGGCGTTTCCCGCCGGGCACCGTGTTCTCGATGGTGGCCGCGGACGGGCTCCTCGAGGCCGGGGTGGAGCCCGGGCAGAAGGTGCCGTGCCCGGCGGACCGCACGGTCGGCGGTGCGCGGTTCCAGCAGGCCGCCGGGCCGCCCGGCGGCGCCCCCACGCTCACCTCCGACTTCGCGCACGGCTGCGTGACCGCGCTGGCCGCGATGGCCCGCAGGGTGGACGCGAACACGCTCGCCCGCTCGGCGGAGCGTTTCGGCATCGGGGCCGACTGGTCGCTGCCGCTGCGCTCGTACAGCGGCAGCGTGCCGCAGGCCCGCACCGACGCCGCCAAGGCCCGCGTCATCACCGGGCAGACCGTGCGGGTCAGCCCGCTGTCGATGGCCCTGGCCGCCGGAGCGGTCGCCTCCGGCACCTGGCGCCCCCCGACGCTGGTGACGGCCCCCGCCGCGCCCGACCTGACGTCCGAGGTGGCCCCCGTGGCCCCCCCGAAGCCGATCGCGCTGGACCCCGAGGTCCTCGACGAGCTGCGCTCCCTGATGCGCTCGGGCGTCACCTCCGGCGCCGCCTCGGCCGCCGCCGCCCCCGGCGGTGCCCCCGTGTACGGCGTGGTGTCCGCCGTCTCGTACACCGAGAAGAAGCGCCAGCGCAGCCTGTCCTGGTTCGTCGGCTGGCAGGGCGACGTCGCCGTGGCCGTCATGGCCGAGACCCCGAGCCCCACCCTCCCCGCCCAGATGGCCGGCCAGTTCTTCCGCGGCCTCCCGTCCTCCTCCTGACGGACGGCCCTCGCCGGGTGCGCTACCGGAAAGACACGCCGTCCCTCTCACCGGCATCCGGGCCTCGCCGCCCCCCTCACCGGGATCCGGGCCTCGCCGTCCCTTTCACCGGGATCCGGGCCTCGCCGTCCCTTTCACCGGGATCCGGGCCTGGCCGAAAATTCGTCCGGGCGGCGAGCAACCATCGGGGGGTCGTCCTGCGTCTTTCTGGGTGACTGGGTCCCGCTTGGGGGTTGCGGGCTCAGTCGCCGTGATGAGACCAGGGCTTCATCTCGGGGGAAGCCCTGCCGTCCGGACCGGCTCGACCCTGCCGGTCGGCCCCCGGGGTCGTGTGCCTCGTGCCACGCCCCGGGGGTTCGTCACGCCGTGGGCGGGAATCAAGTTGACGCCGGCGGTGTTGGCTTTAGTATCTTCAAGGTGTCCGGGTGTACGCCCGGGCGCCCTCAGGGGGTGACCGGTTTCGACTTCGACATGTCGCCTCAGGGGAAGCGGGCCGAGGACTGCGGACATAACCTCGTTAATCCTGTGACCGCACACAATAAGTGCCGATAACACGCGCACTCAGGGCCGTATGGCCCTCGCCGCCTAAGCGAGGACCTTGCCCTTGTCAGCCCGGGATCGCCTCCGGCCCGGGACCTGGCATCGCTAGGAGGCTCAACCGAGCGACCCGGTCACGGGGCCGCTAGGGAAACCTAACAGTGACTGAGCCCGTCGGCGACTCGCCTGCGTGATCGCCGGGGCTGAGAAAATCACAGCAGGCTGCGCCCGGAGAAGCCCTGTCGCGGTGCCGGAGGACGCGGGTTCGATTCCCGCCACCTCCACCGCCCAGACCGCCTCTCACCCGCGGAACTCCGCAGGTGGGGGGCGGTTTTTTCGTGGCAGGCCGTTCACAGCCCCCGAGGCGCCGGTTTCTCGCGAGCGCCGGCCACGGTCTTCGGCGGCTTCTTTTGTCCGGGTGGCGGCGGGTTGCGCGGGGAGCCCGTGCGGGCTGTCGTCGCGGTGGTGATCATCTGAGGGGCGGGATGGCCGGCGTCGGCGGGTCCTTGCCCGGTGTATCCAGTAGGTAACGGTTCGTGCCGATCGGCGGGGTGGGGGATCGGGGGTCGCCATGATGGGCTCGTGAACCGGCACAGATCCTGGCTGGCGCCGCTCGTCGCCGTTCTCTGGCTGGCTGCCATGGGCGTGCTTGTGGTGCTCGTGGTCAAGTTCACCTCCTGGGAGCAGGAGGCGACCGTCGCCGACATGGCGGCGTTCGTGCTGGCCGCGGCGATCGCCGCGGCGCCGGTCGTCCGCTGGGGGTGGAACGCCGTCGTCCCCAGGGCGACGCGGCCGGAGCAGGTGGAGAGTGCCAAGGGAACGCTCGCCGCTCTGGTGTGGGAGCAGTGGCGCGACGAGTCGGTGATCCGGTCGCTGGCCGACCCGATCCCGGTGGTGTGGCGGCTCGTCGAGGACCGTGAGCTGAGCGACCATCGGCACCTCGGCGGCGAGAGGTTCCTCGACGGCGACGGCGACGACGTGTCGAGGCTCGCCGGTGACTTCATGAAGCTCGGCAGGCGCCGCCTCGTCGTCACCGGCGACGCCGGCACCGGCAAGACCACCCTGGTCATCCGGCTCCTGCTCGAACTGGCGGGGCCGGGACGCGACCCGGCGGGGCCGGTGCCGGTGCTGCTGCCGCTGTCGGGCTGGGACACCGCAGGGGACGGTGACCTGCACGCGTGGCTGGCCAGGAGCCTGGAGCGCGACTACCCGGCCCTGCGCTCGCCGGACTTCGGCGACGAGGTGGCCATGGCACTGGTCAAGGGGAACCACGTCCTGCCGATCCTGGACGGCATGGACGAGTTGCCCGCCCCGTCGCGGGCCGGGATCGTCAAGGCTCTCGCCGGATCCCTGGACGACGCGGACGCGTTCGTCCTCACCACCCGCACCGGGGAGCTGCGGCAGGCCATCGAGGACGCGGGGCGGCCGTTGCCGTCCGCCGCCGTCATCGCCCCCGAGCCGCTCACGCGGGCCACCGCCGAGACGTACCTGCGTGCCCGGCTGCCGCCCGAGCCCGGCCCGGTCTGGGAGGGCCTCCTGAGCGGCCTGCGCACCGGAACGCCGGAAGCCCTGTCCCAGATGGCCGGCACGCCGCTCGGCCTGTGGCTCCTGCACGCCGTCTACATCGAACCCGGCGCCGACCCGGCACCGCTGGCAGGCACGCTCGGGCGGGACCCCGAAGAGCTGCGGGCCCACCTGTGGGACGGCCTGATCCGGGTGCTCCTCGCCGCCCGGCCGCCTGGCGGACGCCCGGACCGCCGTTCCGGGCGCCGGGAGCTACTGCCCCGGCGCGCGTGGGATCCCGTCCGCACGCGCGGCTACCTGCGCCGCCTGGCCCGCGTGCTCTCCGCGCACGACACCCGTGACCTGGCCTGGTGGCGGCTCGGCGGGCAGGTGCTTTCCGACGAGGAGCGCAAGCGGGCGGCGATGAGCATCTGGATGGCCGTCGGCTGGGGGTTCGGCCTGGGCGCCGGGATCGTGGGCCAGATCTCGATAATGGTCACGCTCCCGGTGGCGTTCGGGGCGGGGTTCGGTGTGTGGACCGCCATCCGGAAGGGGTTCACCGATACACCCGGCCGCGTCAGCATCCAGCTCCGGGGCAGGCTGCTGGACCTGGCCCGGCAGCTCACCCCCGTGCTTCTGGCCAAGGTCATGCTCGGGGTCGTGGGCGTGGCGGGCGCCTCGCTCGTCGCCGAGGCCGAGCCCTGGGTCGCGGTCCAGGTCGCGTTGTGGGCGGCCCTGACACTCACCCCGGGATTCGTGCTCATCGAGTGGATGCAGCAGCCCACCCCCGTCACGGCGCCGGTCACGCCGTACCAGGCGTGGCGGGCCAGCCGTACCCTCGCGATCCTGTGCGCGGTGGTGCCGGGGCTCACGGCCGGCCTGGTCGCCGGGCTGGTGATCGGGCTGGAGAGCGGTCCCTGGTCCGGGATCAGGGCGGGGGTGTTGTCCGGGGTCTTCGCCGGGCTCACCTTCGGGCTCACCATGGTCCACCACAGCGCGTGGCCGGCCTACGAGACCACCGCGCGGCATCTGGCCGCGCGCGGGGAGTGCCCGAGGAACCTGATGCGGTTCCTGGACGACGCGCACCGGGTGGGGCTGCTGCGGGTGGTCGGCCCGGTCTACCAGTTCCGCCACGCCGACCTGCAGGACCACCTCGCCGGCCGGTCGAAGGGCTGAAGCTTTCAGGAGGACGGGCGGGTGACGGGGCCGGTAATGGATCCCTTACCGAGCTAGGAGGGCTGATCGCGGCAGGTTGACGGGCCGCGGGGGGCTCGGGGCCGGGCGTGCGGTGTACAGGCGCGTGGGTTGGGCTAATCGTGGTGGTCGCCCCCCTTTATGCCTTGGGGGTGTTCCGTGGCCGGTCTTGAGGAGGCGCGACGTGGTGGTGCGGTGGAGGACGCGGTACCGAGGGCTCTTGGCGATGGTCTCGGGAGTGCTGGCGTGCGCGGTGGTGGCGGTGGCCGTGCCCGCGTTGGCGGCGATTCCGCCGGCCACGTGCCGGGTGACGTACGTGAAGACGTGGGACAGCAGCGGACGGTTCGGGGCGAACATCACCATCGAGAACATGGCCCAGCGGGTCACGTCGTGGCGGCTAACGTTCACCTGGCCGGGGGACCAGCGGGTGGACAACGGGTGGTACGCCGCGTGGAGCCAGTCGGGCGCGAACGTGACGGCGGTGAACCTGCCGTACAACGGGACGCTGAACCAGGGGCAGCGGATCACGATCGGCTTCAACGGGTCGTACACCGGCACGAACACCCCGCCCACGCTGTTCCTGCTGAACGGCATCGGCTGCCTCGGCCCCAACCCGGGGACCCCGACGCCGACTCCCACACCCACTCCCACACCCACACCCACGCCCAATCCCACGCGGGTCGACAACCCGTACGCCGGGGCCGACGGGTACGTCGACCCCACGTGGTCGGCCGCGGCGGCGGGTGAGCCCGGCGGGGCCGCGGTGGCGCGGAACTCGACCGGCGTGTGGCTGGACCGGGTGTCCCGCATCGCCGGCACCTCCTCGATACCGGGGCTGCGGGCGCACCTCGACGAAGCGGTGCGGCAGGACGCCGCCAACGGCGCGACGCCGCTCACCATCCAGGTCGTGCTGAACAACCTGCCCGACCGCAACTGCCTGCGGTACGCCAGCACCGGTGACTTCACCATCGCGAACGACGGCCTGAACCAGTACCGCACCCGGTACGTCGACCCGATCGCCGCGATCCTCGCCGACCCGGCCTACCGGCGGCTGCGCATCGTCGCGGTGGTCGAGCCCGACTTCCTGCCGGGCCTGGTGATGCCGAGCGGCACCATGTACACCATCAACTGCGAGCCGGTCAAGGCCAGCGGGGTCTACCCGCCGGCCGTGCGGTACGCGCTGAACCGCCTGTACGGCATCCCCAACGTGTACACCTACCTGGACGCCTCCAACCACGGGCGGATCGGCTGGGCGGACAGCTTCACCGCCGCCGCCGAGTTGCTGGCGAGCATCGGCAACGCCACCGGCGACGGCCTGCCGCCCGTGCACGGCTTCACGGTGAACACCGCCGAGTGGGCCGCGCTCACCGAGCCCTTCTTCACCGCCTCCACGGTGATCATGGGGACGCCGGTGCGGTATACCCGCTGGGTGGACTGGAACGACTACGTGGACGAGTTGTCGTTCGCCCAGGCGTTCAGGAACCGGCTGATCGCCGCCGGGTTCCCGCCCACCATCGGCATGGTGATCGACACCTCACGCAACGGCTGGGGCGGCCCGACCCGGCCGACGGCGCCGAGCACCTCCACCGACGTCAACACGTTCGTCGACCAGTCCCGGGTGGACCGCCGCGTCACCCTCGCCAACTGGTGCAACCAGACCGGCGCCGGGCTCGGCGAGCGGCCGCGGGCCGATCCCGCGCCGGGCATCGACGCCTACGCGTGGATCAAGCCGCCGGGTGTCTCCGACGGCGCCAGCTCGGCGGACGTCGTCCCCAACCCGGAGAACATTCCGCACGACCAGCGGTGCAACCCGCTGTTCCAGGAGCCGCGCGGCGCGTACGTGCCGAGCCAGGCGCTGCCGAACGCCCCGGTGGAGGGGCAGTGGTTCCCCGCGCTGTTCCGGCAGCTCGTGGCCAACGCCTACCCGCCGCTGCAGTAGCGGTCAGGCCGGCGCGGTCCTCATCGTCCTCTGGCGGGAGAGCAGCCACCAGACGGCGAGCTGCACCACGGCGAGCGTGAGGGCGAACGGCATCAGCGTCCACACGCCGACGCTCTGGCCGATCGCGCCGGCCATCCACGGGAACAGCGCGCCCCCGACGACCGACAGGCCGTTCATGACACCGATGGCGGTGGGCACCAGCCGGGACTCGGCGAGCCCCGGCACCACCGCCATCGCCGTGGGGAACAGCGGCCCGAGGAAGAACCCGAGCAGCCCGAACCCGGCGCTCGCCACCGCCCCGGCCGGGGCCACCCAGGTGAGCGTGGTGCTCGCCATGACCCCCGCCAGGCAGACGAACGTCATGCCCATCGCGCTCAGCCCGAGCCGCGTGGCCAGCGGGCTGATGAGGAACCGTCCCGCCGTCAGCCCGAGCCAGTACCCGCTGACGGTGTACCCCGCGATCAGGTGCGCCTGCGCGTGCTCCTCGACCAGCAGCGTGTACCCCCAGTTGCCGACGCTGATCTCCAGCCCGACGTAGACGGACAGGAAGATCGAGGCCAGCACCACCGCCGGCACCCGCAACGCCGCCAGCAGCAGCCCGCCCCGCGCCTTCGCCGGCGGCGCCGACACCAGCACCGCGTCGGCGGGCTGCGCGTCCCGCACCTCGCCTGCCTTCGCCGGCGGGGCGTCCCGCACCTGGTTGCGCACCTCGTCCGCCTTACGGGGATAGGTCAGCAGGAACCCCACGATCAGCGGCAACCCGGCCAGCCCCAGCACCAGCCACACGACCGGCCACTGCACGAAGCCCAGCATCCAGGCCGCGAGCAGCGGCCCGACCAGCGCCCCCACCCCGAAGAACGCGTGGAGATGGTTGAGCAACGTCGTGGCCGACGGCAGATCCGCGAGAAAGGCGTTGAGCACCGACTCCATCAGCCCGATCCCGTACCCCGCCACAAGCTGCACCGCCACCAGCGCGAGGAACGGCGGCCGCACCGCCGTGTACAACGCCCCCACCACATAGATCCCCGCCGCCGCCAGCATCGAGACCCGTATCCCGAACCGCTGGATCAGCCCCCCCGACGTGATCCCCGCCCCGAAGAACCCCGCCGAGAAGAAGAAGAACGTGATCCCGATCGTGGCCATGTCCACGCCGTAATCATCGATCTGCGCCGGCAACAACACCCCACCCACCCCGACGTTGACCCCCACCAGCACAAACGTCAGATAAGCCAACCCCACCGGCACCCGCCACGGCCCACGCCAGACGCTCATCAGCCCCCCAAGAACCTCGCCCGGCCAGGCTGCCCCGGCACCCTGTACGGCCGGCTGCCGGAGATCACAAACGTCGACAAAGCGCCGTTATGCTAGCCAAACTCCCAACGGCTGACCAGCCCTGGTGGATCAGGATCGCCGGCTTTCACCGAGTTCGACGAGCCTCTTCGCGATCTCGTGAACGTCGTCGAGGTCGCCGGTGGTGACCGCGATCACCACAGCTTCGGCCGCGTCGGTGTCGGTGCCGGGCAGAGTCTCACCGTTCAGTTCCAGGAAGACGACGGCGCAGGTCCAGCCGAGCCGCTCGTTGCCGTCGATCAACGGATGACCGATGATCAAGCTCTGCAGGAGAGAAGCGGCCTTGGTCCACAGGTCGGGGTAGGCATCCTCTCCGTACACCGTGGTCTGAGGGCGCAGGACGGCCGCGTGCAACTGGCCTCCGTCACGCAGGCGGACCGAGGGAAGGATCTCATCGGCGATCGCCAGCACATCGGTCGTGGTGAGATATATGGTCACCGGGAAAGCCGCTCCAGCAACTCGGCGTCCCGTTCGGCGACTTTGCGGGCGATGGCGCGGACGGCGGAGGTCTGCCGTCGTGCCAGGTGCTCCTCGATGGCGATCACGATCTCGGTGTTCAGGCTGTTGCCGTCCTCGTCCGCGACGTTGCGCAGACGGCGGTGGACCTCATCGGGAAGGCGCAGTCGAAGTTCCATGAAACCGACGGTACCGCTGAGTGGTATCCCTTACTGGTACCGCAGTTGGCGCTGTACCCCGGCGTATGGTGTCGGTTTTGGGTGTTTATGGTGTTCGCAGTGGGTCGGAGGCGTGGAAAGGACTGCTGGTGGCCGGGAGATTGACGAACTGGGCCGGGAATCTGTTGTTCTCGGCCGCGGAGACGGTGCGGCCGGGGTCCGTGGGGGAGTTGGCGCGGGTGGTGGCGGGGGGCTCCTCGGTGCGGGCGCTGGGGAGTGGGCACTCGTTCAATGATGTGGCGGACACCGACGGGGTGATGGTGTCGGTGGCCGGGTTGCCGGAGGTGGTGGAGGTGGACTCCTCGGCGGGGGTGGTGAAGGTGTCCGCCGGGATGCGGTACGCGGAGGTGGCGCGGCGGCTCGACGACAAGGGGTTGTCGTTGCACAACCTGGCGTCGTTGCCGCACATCTCGGTGGCGGGGTCGGTGGCGACGGGGACGCACGGCTCGGGGGATCGCAACGGGAATCTCGCCACGGCCGTCGTCGAGCTGGAGATGGTGACGGCGGACGGGGACGTCGTCACGCTCGGGCGGGGGGACGGGGACACGTTCCTCGGGGCCGTGGTGGGGCTCGGGGCGCTCGGGGTGGTGACGTCGCTGACGCTGGAGGCGGGGGCGGCGTTCGAGGTGCGGCAGCATGTGTTCGAGGGGCTGCCGTTCGAGGCGCTCGGCGATCACTTCGACGCCATCATGTCCAGCGCGTACAGCGTGAGCCTGTTCACGGCGTGGCGGGGGGACACCGTCGACCAGATCTGGGTGAAGCGGCGGGACGGCGATCCGGAGGTGCCAGAGGACGGCATGTTCGGGGCCACACCCGCCGCCGGGCCGCGGCACCCCATCCCGGGGGTGTCGGCGGAGCACTGCACGCGGCAGCTCGGGGTCCCCGGGCCGTGGCACGAGCGGCTGCCGCACTTCCGGCCGGACTTCACGCCGAGCGCCGGTGAGGAACTGCAGACCGAGTTCCTGCTGCCCCGGGCGCGGGTCATGGAGGCGCTGCGGGCCCTGCACGCCGTCCAGGACCGGATCGCCCCGGTGCTCCAGATCTCCGAGATCCGCACCATGACGGCCGACGACCTCTGGCTCAGCCCGAGCCAGGGCCGCGACACCGTGGGTGTGCACTTCACCTGGGTCAAGGACACCGAAGCGGTGCTCCCTGTCGTCTCCCTCATCGACGAGACCCTGTCCCCGTACGACGCGCGCCCCCACTGGGGCAAGGTGTTCACCACCCCCGCCGAGACCCTGCGCACCCGGTACGCCCACTGGGACGACTTCGACCGGCTCATGCGGCACTACGACCCGTCCGGCAAGTTCGCCAACGCCTTCATCCGGCGCCACTTCCCCCGGGGCTGACCCCGCAGTACCCCGCACGGCGGGGTGCCGCGGTGCCCGAGCGTGTTCAACCAATCACATGATTGAGGCTGGTCGCCCAACCGCTTGATCGACTACGGTCCTCAGCCATGAACATGGAACGGGGACGTGGCGGGCCGCGCCGCGCCGCGGTCGTGGACGGCCGGGGGCGGGCGGCCGAGAGGACCCGGGAGCGCATCCTGCAGGCCGCGGTGGAGGAGTTCGGGGCCAAGGGCTACTCGGGGGCGCGCACGGCGGGCATCGCGGCGCGGGCCGGGGTCAACCAGCAGCTCATCTCCTACTACTTCGGAGGCAAGCGCGGCCTGCTGGACGAACTGCGGGCGCGGTGGCGTGAGCTGGAGAGCACGCTGGTGCCCGAGGAGGCGCCGTTCGGCGAGTCGCTGGCGGCGTACATGGACGCCACGCTGGACCGGCCCGACTGGGCGCGGCTCGTGGTGTGGCGTGCGCTCGGGGACGACCCGGGGGAGGGCGCCGAGACCGACGGGGAGCGGCGGGCGGCCATGCTGCGGGCGGTCGAGGTGATGCGGGAACGGCAGGCGGCGGGTGAGGTCACCGGGCAGGTGACGCCGGAGTTCGTGTTGCTGCTGGCGCACGTGCTGACCTTCGCGCCGATCGCGATGCCGCAGTTCGTGGCGGCGATCCTCGGCGTGGACCCGAACTCGCCCGAGTACCGCCGGGTGTGCCGCGAGCAACTGCTCGCGCTGCTGACCCCGCCCGGCGAGAAGGAGATGACCGGCGCCTGACCCGCCGGGACGCCGGCGGGGTACGCCGTGCCGCCGTCAGCGGCTCGGGAGTGTGCCGAGGGTGACGATGACCGTGCGGGTGGCGCCGCCGAGGCGCATGAGGTGCACCTGGGCGCGGGTGCCGGGCTTGAGGGTGGCGAGCACCTCCGACAGGGCCGCGGCGGTGGGGGTGGGACGGCCGTTCACCTTGAGGATGACGTCGCCGGGGCGGATGCCCGCCTTGGCGGCGCCGCCGCCGGGCTCGACCAGCGCGACACCCACGCCTACGGGCTGGCCGTCGGCGCCGATGACGGTGTTCACCCGCACGCCGAGCGCCGCCCGGCGGGTGTCGACCACCTTGCCGTACCGGATGATCTGGTCGGCGATGTCCTTGGCCGTGCTGCTCGGGATCGCGAAGCCGATGCCGGGCGCGGCCCCCTCCAGCTCGGGCACGATCGCCGCCAGGGTGGGCACGCCGATGACCTGCCCGGCCATGTCGGTGAGCGCGCCGCCGCTGTTGCCCGGGTTGATGGCGGCCGACGTCTGGATGGCGCTGGTGATGGTCGCGCCCGGCGACCCCTCGCCCTGCGGCTCGGTCACCGTGCGGCCGAGCGCGGAGATGATGCCCTCGGTCACGCTGCCGGACAACCCGAGCGGGTTGCCCATGGCGAGCACGATCTGCCCCACCCGGAGCCGGGTCGAGTCGCCGAACGTCGCGGGGGTGAGGCCGTCGGTGTCGGTGACCCGGATCACCGCGAGGTCGCCGAGGGGGTACGACGCGACGAGCCGCGCCTCCCGCGGCACGCCGCCGGAGGGCAGCGTGACCTTGAAGCTCTTGGACTGCCCGACGACGTGGGCATTGGTCAGGATGTGGCCCCGGGTGTCGTACACCACGCCGGAGCCGAGCCCCCGGGCGGTGTTGATCTGCACGATGGACGGCAGCACCTTGGCGATGACCCGCATGTACGCCTGTTCCTGGGGGAGCAGTTGCGCCGCCGGGGGAGGGGCGGTGACACTCGGGGCGGGCGTCGTGGCCGTGCTGGTGGAGGCGGGGATCGCGACGAGGCCACATCCGCCGGTCACGGCCACCAGAAACCCGGCCAGCGCGGCGGCGGTACGTCGCCGTCCGGCGTGTCTGGTGAGTCGGTTCTGTGGTGCCATGTCCATGGAAAGTGTGATGCCCGGGGGACTGCGAAGATACGCTGTGTAACATCGGTGGATCTATGTGCATCCGGGCTATTTTTGTTGGGCACGGCTTTTCATCCACTACCTGGGAAAACGTCCGCCGAAGGCTCCGAGGGCGGGGCGCCGGGCCGAAACGATCACGAGTTGTGACGTAGTCTGCCGACATGGCGGACGGCACCGGAGACTCCCCCAGCCGCCCTGGATCGGGGCGCCCTCCCACGTACGTTCCCTCGTATGACGCACCCACGAGTCCACTGCCCCGGGTGAACCTGGACGAGGCGCTCGCGGGCACCCCCGCCGCCACCTCACGCGCCGAGGCCGACGCCGAGACGGCGCAGATCGACGCCGTCCGCATCTGGGCGGCCGACTCGGTCCGCGTCCTCCCGGGCGCCGACCCCGACGACGACACCGGCGAGCGGCCCACCCGGGCCGTCGGCACCGGCGACGCCCCCGACACCGGCGACACGGTGGACGTGGGCAAGGAGCTGAAGGCACGCATCGGCGGCTCGGGTGACGCGGCCGACGTGATCAACGCCCTCAAGGCGGCCCGCGGCGCGGCCCCGGCGGAGACGGCGGGCGACGCGGCCGGCGGGGCGGGTGCGGAGACCGCCGATTCCGACACGACCGCGAACGTGAGGCGTCCGGCTGGAGCGTTCCCTTCCCAGGGCGCGCCGGACCGCGCCCCCGTGCCGGCCGACGACGCCACCGCCCCCGCGGGGTTCCTCCGCCGCCGCCCGTACGCCTCGCCGGGCGCGGTCCCACCTCGGGAAAGCATCACGCGGGTCCGCGCCGGCGAGATGCCCGGCTGGCCCGAGCCCATGGGCGACGCCCCTCCGGCCCGCCCCGCGGGGCCGCCCCGCAGGAGCGGCCCCCTCGCGGCGGCCATCCAGAAGGTCGGGGACGTTCCCATCAGGGTGGTGTACGGCGTGTGCGCGGCCGTCGTCACCGGTGTCATCGTCGTCATCATCTTCGCCCTGTTCTCCGGTGACCGCCCCGAGGACCCCATGCGGGTCAGCCCCGCCCAGGGCGGCGGCGTGCCCTCGCCCGGCGCCTCCGCCAAGCCGTCGCCGTCCCCCATCGCCGTCCCCCCGGTGCCCGCCGCCAAGGCCATGACCGTGTTCGACGGCCCCGGCACCCCGATCGCCTCCTACGTCCTGGACCGCAAGGCCGGTCTCAGCTACGCCCAGTACGCCGGCCCCTGGGCCAGGACCACCCGCGCCCCCTTCTCCGCCGCCCAGAAGGTCGGTTCCGCGGCCCGCCCGCAGACCCTGATCGCCTCCGCCCCGCTGCCCGGGAGCCTCGGCGAGCAGCCCCAGGTGTACTCCGACTTCCGGGCCCTGGCCGGCCGCGCCGCCAAGTGGACCCTGCGTCACCAGCCCGCGGGCGCCACGTTCACCTGGACGGCCTCGCAGCGCGCCCGGTACGGCGTCGGCTGGATGCTCGGCTACAAGCTGACCTACCGGGTGAACGGCAAGAAGCACACCTCGCAGACCTACGTCATGGTCATCGCCACCGGCCGCGCGAAGCCCGCCATGCTCTTCGCCACCGTGCCGGACACCCGGGCCGCGCTGTACCGCGACCTCAACATGCTCTTCTGGACCGTCCGGCCGATCTGAGCCGTCCGATACCGGCCGTCCCGGCCCGCGCACGCGGTGTGGCCGGTAATTTCCCTGGGAAAGCACGGTGTTCGCCATGGAAGCATCTTCTAGAATATGGTTCTGGCTACCGGAACGGTACGAACCGCACGGAGGATGTCATGGCGATCGGGTTGAGCGAGGAGCACGAGGCGCTCCGTGAGTCCGTCACCGGATGGGCGGAACGCAACGTCCCCGCCGAGGTGGTCCGCTCGGCCGTCGGCGCGGACACCGAGGAGCGGCCCCCGTTCTGGGGCGGCCTGGCGGAGCAGGGCCTGCTCGGGCTCCACCTTCCCGAGGAGTACGGCGGCAGCGGGTTCGGGCTGCTCGAGACGGCGGTGGCCGTCGAGGCGCTCGGCGAGCGGGTGGCGCCGGGGCCGTACCTGCCCACCGTGCTGGCCTCCGCGGTCGTGCACGCGGCCGACGCCAAGGCGCGGGCCGAGCTGCTGCCGGGTCTCGCCGACGGCACGCTGACCGGCGCGGTGGCGCTCAGCGGCGCGCTCACCGGCACGCGGGACGGCGACGGCGCCCTCACGGTCGGCGGCACCGTCGAGTCCGTGCTCGGCGCGGCCCTCGCCGACGTGCTGGTGCTGCCGGTGGACACCGGCCACGGCACGGAATGGGTCGTGTTGCCCGCGGACGCCGTGACGGTCACCCCGGTCAGGAGCCTCGACCTCACGCGTGGCGTCGCCACCGTGACGGCGGAAGCGGTCGCCGTGCCCTCCGATCGGGTGCTCGACGGCCTCAGCGGCCCGATGGTGCGCGACATCGCCGCCGTGCTGCTCGGCGCCGAGGCGGCCGGGGTCGCCGCGTGGTGCGTGCGGGCCGCCGCCGACTACGCCCGGGTGCGGGTGCAGTTCGGCCGGCCGATCGGGCAGTTCCAGGGCGTCAAGCACAAGGCGTCGCGCATGCTCGTCGCGCTCGAGCAGGCCAGGGCCACCGTATGGGACGCCACCCGCGCCACCGGCGAGGAGTTCGGCTACGCCGCCGCCGTCGCGGGCGTGATGGCGCCGGACGCCGCCGTCTCGTGCGCCAAGGACGCCATCCAGATCTTCGGCGGCATCGGTTACACCTTCGAGCACGACGCCCACCTGTACTACCGCCGCGCGCTCACCCTGCGCGCCCTGCTCGGCGCGTCCGCCGGGTGGGCGGACCGGGTGGCCGGCTACGCCCTGACCGGCGTCACCCGCGAGATGGAGATCGACCTGCCCGAGGACGCGGAGGCCATGCGGGCCGGCATCCGCGCCGAGATCGCGCGCCTCGCCGCCCTGGAGGGCAAGGAGCAGAAGCGCGCCCTGGCGGGGGAGGGCTTCGTCCTGCCCCACCTGCCGCGGCCGTGGGGCAGGAACGCCTCCCCGCTGGAGCAGGTGCTCATCCACCAGGAGCTGCGCGCCGCCAAGGTGCGGCTGCCGCAGATGATCATCGGCGCGTGGGTGGTGCCGTCCATCGTCGCCTACGGCACACCCGCGCAGCAGGAGCGCTTCCTGCCGCCCACGCTGGCCGGTGAGATGATCTGGTGCCAGCTCTTCAGCGAGCCCGGCGCGGGCTCCGACCTCGCCTCGCTGCAGATGAAGGCCGAGCGCGTCGAGGGCGGCTGGCGGCTGAACGGCCAGAAGATCTGGACGTCCGTGGCGCACGTCGCCGAGTGGGGCATCTGCATCGCCCGCACCGACACCACCAAGCCCAAGCACGACGGCATCACGTACTTCATCGTGGACATGAAGGCCCCCGGCGTCACCGTGCGCCCGCTCACCGAGATGACCGGTGAGAACCTCTTCAACGAGGTCTTCATGGACGACGTGTTCGTGCCCGACGACCTGGTGGTCGGCGAGGTCGACGAGGGCTGGCGGGTGGCACGCAACACGCTGTCCAACGAGCGGGTGTCGCTCTCCTCCGGCTCCGGAGGCACGGGCTCCTCGGTGCCCGACCTGCTCGGTCTCGCCTCCCGCCTGAACCGCGACCTCACCCCGGCCGAACGCCTGGAGCTGGCCGCCGTGGTCTGCGAGGGGCACTCCATCAACGCCCTGAGCCTGCGCGTCACCCTCAAGCAGCTCGCCGGGGCCGAGCCGGGCGCGGACGCCTCGGTGCGCAAGCTGCTGTCGACGTCCCACGCCCAGCACGTGGCCGAGTGCGCCGTGAGCCTGGTGGGTGCCGCCGCCACGACGGCCGCCGACATGAAGCTCGGCGACCCCGGCTACTGGAACCGTGCCGTGCTCGCCACCCGCGCCATGACCATCTACGGCGGCACCACCGAGGTCCAGCTCAACATCATCGCCGAGCGCCTGCTCGGCCTGCCGCGCGACCCGGAGCCCGGCAAGTAGTCACTCGCCCCCGAGGCGGGACTCCAGCCGTTCGATCCGCGCGACCAGCGGCTGGAGCTCCGCGCGCACGGCCGCGGTGAGCGCCTCGGCGGGCGGGACGGCGGTGGCGGCGGTCTGGGTGCGCAGGTGCACGTAGCCGGCGAGGGCGGCGGAGACGGCGCGGCGGGTGAGCCTGGGGTCGGCGCCGAGACTCCGCAGCGTCTGGCCGGCCGCGCCGTCGGGGTCGGCGACCAGCCCGAGGAGCAGGTGCTCGCACCCGACGTAGTTGTGCCCGAGGCCGGTGGCCTCGCTGACGGCCAGCTCCAGCGCGGCGGCGGCCGGGGCGCTGAAGTGCCGGGCGGGCTCGCCGCCTCCCGGGCTGGCGGTGGCCGCGCGGCCGGTGCTCTCCGGCCGGTCGGCGTCCTCCGAGAGCGCGGAGTCCTCCGCGAGGGCCTCCGCGAGGCGGCCGGGGTCGATGTCGATGGCGCGCAGGACGTGCAGGGCGAGGTTGCCACCCTCGGCGATCAGGGCCCCGAGCAGGTGCTCGGTGCCCACCGAGGGGGCCCCGGCGGCGCGGGCCTGCTCCACGGCGAGCTTCAGCACCGTCTTGGCGCGCCCGGTGAACTGCGTCAGCCGCCCGGTGGGGTCCTCGCTGTCGAGGTCCCCGAACGCCGTCACGCGGATGGCGGTGATGCGCCGCACCGCCTGCTCCAGCGCGCGCTGGCACACCGCGGACACCGGGACGCCCGCCTCCTTGACCGCCTCGGCCAGTTCGTCGGGCAGATACACGTTGATCTTGGGCATCTCAGTGTGCTCCCTATGGGGTTACTAAGGGGTTATAACCCATGTATACCCCCATTGGGGTTAGCTGTCCAGCACAACGAAAGCGCCGCCGTCCCGGGGGACGGCGGCGCCGGAGAGGGTGGTGCCGGGACGCGACCGGGCTAGCCGGTCACGAGTGTCAGGCCGTAAGCGGACAGGGCCTCGTTGACCGGCTGGAAGTAGGTCGTGCCGCCGCTGCTGCAGTTGCCCGAACCGCCGGAGGTCATGCCCTGGGCCTGCTGACCCGAGATGAACGGGCCGCCCGAGTCGCCGGGCTCGGCGCAGGCGTTGGTGCGGGTGAGGCCGCTCACGGTGCCCTGCGAGTATCGGACGGTGGCGTTGAGCTGCTGCACGGTGCCGCAGCGCCAGCCGGTGGTGGAGCCGGACCGGCAGATCGAGGAGCCGACGCCCGCCTGGGTGGAGCCGCGCACGATCACGTTGCCGCTGGAGCCCCGCACCCACGGCTGCGGCGTCCAGTTGCTGTTCACCGCGACCCACGCGTAGTCGTTGCCCGGGAACGAGGAGCCCTGGAAGGTGCCCTGGGCGACGCGGTTGTAGCCGGTGGTGCTGGCGCCGGCGCGGCCGCAGTGGCCGGCGGTCACGAAGCCGGGGGTGCTGCCGCGGCGCACGGAGAAGCCGACGGAGCAGCGCGCCGAGTTGTTGATGTAGTACGCGTCGCCGCCGCGCAGGTCGTAGAACGTCTGCGGGGCCTCGGCCGACTGCTCGACGCGGATGAGGGCCGTGTCGGCGCCGCTGGCCGCGATGAAGCCCGCCGCCTCGGCGGGCGCGGAGGAGAGCACGACGACGCTGTTGGTCGTCACGTCGATGTACCACGACGGAGCCGAGGCCGGGGCGCTCGCCGCGGCCTTGTCCAGCGCGTCCTTGGCCGCGTTCAGGGAGGCCAGGCTGTTCTTGACGACCTGCGCCTTGACGCCCACGCCGGTGATCGACGCGGCGGCGGCCGCGTCGGAGGTGGCGACGGTCAGGGTGGCCGAGGTGGGACCGCTCAGCCAGGAGCCGGCGTAGCTGCCGCCGAGCTTCTCGCGGAAGGAGGCCTCGAGGCCGGTGGCCCTGGCCTCGTTGAGCAGCCGGGACTCGGCCTGCTCCTTGGTGATCCCGAGGTCGCGGCTCATCGCGTCGATCATGGTGGGCGCGGGAGCGGCGGTGGTGCCTGACGCGGCCGAGGGTGCCCGGTCCGCGAGGGCGGGGGCGGCCATCATGGTGAGGGCGCTGATTGCAAGAGCGCATCCGGCGGTGACCGTGCGTCTGCGGAGCATCGGCTCTCCTTGTGTAGGGGGGAGTTGCCGTCACCGTAACCCGGGTCCACGGCCATGGCGGACTATCGTTTCGCCCCTATCGCCGTGTTATGCCCCCCGTTCACTGATGTGCCTGACATGTGATCGTTTGGTGGTCAGGACTCCAGGCGGCGGGGCGCTGGAGCGTGACCCGGGGGCGCCGCAGGAGTGCCCCGGAAAAGCACCAGATTTTTTATGGTGATTTGCAGGGAGAAGACGAATTATGCCGTGAATATGGGCGTTGCCTGAGCTCGGATATCACGGCCAAAATGTCAAGCCGTCGCTTCACGAAAAGCGGCATCCTTCGTGTCCCCTCCCGAGTTGGAGCACAAATGTCAGGGTATTCGCCCCGGTGCCGCCATGCCGTGACCGCGCTGGTCATGGCGTTCTCCGTCGCCGCGGTCGCCGTCCCGCCGGCCGCGGCCTCGGCGTCCGCTCCCGCCTCACCCGCGGCGTCCGCGCCCGCCGCCAAGCCGGACCGCAAGCCCGCGCCGATAATTTTTTACGCCGGAAAACTCACCAGTACCCAGCCATCCCCCCTCAAAGTGGGCGATTCATGGGTGAGTTATCTGTCGCTCTTCGACGCGAAAAGGCGGCGTACCGGCGACGCCGGCGTGCGCTGCTCCGCCGTCCAGGTCTCCCCGCGCGGCGCACTCGCGCAGTGCACCCGCGTCCTGCGCACCAAGCACGGCCAGATCACCCTGCTCGGCCTGGAGCCCGTGGCGGGCGCCCGGCCCGTGACGGGCGTCTCCACCGTCACCGGCGGCACCGGCCGTTACACCGGCCTCACCGGCGCTGCCCGCGTCACCGACGGCCCGCGTCACGTGGTGTTCCGGGTCACCCCGGCGGGCTGAGTACCGGGCTGTGGTCACTGGTGCCGCCCGTGTCACCGACGGCCCGCGTCACGTGGTGTTCCGGGTCACCCCGGCGGGCTGAGTACCGGGCTGTGGACCGCGCACGGCGCCCGCCGGCCCCGCGGGACGGCGGCGCCGGCGCGGTTTCCCCGGCTGCGCCCGGGGGTCCTTGGGGCCTACGGCGCGCTGTAGGCCATGGTGTAGGCGCCGGAGCCGCTGTAGGCGTGCACACGGTAGCGGTACTGGCCCGCGGTGCCCGAGTAGGTGATCGCCTCATCGGGGGCCGACGTGATGCCCTGGGCGACGGTCACCCAGCTCGATCCACTCCACTTCTGGAGGTAGAGGTCGAAGTCGACGCCGTTCGGGCCGTCGAGGCAGCCGCGGTGGGTGCCCGAGGCGGTCGTGGTGTAGGACGAGTTGTCCGGCTGGTAGACGCTGGCGCCGCTGGTCAGGCTGCCCGAGCGGGTCTGCTGGTAGCCGCTGCACCCGGTGGGCGGCGGGGTGCTGGTGGTGGTGGTCAGCGTCAGGCCGTACACCGACAGCGGCTCGTTGACCGGCTGGAAGTACGTCGTGCCGCCGGTCGTGCAGTTGCCGGAGCCGCCGGAGGTCATGCCCTGGGCCTGGTTGCCCGAGATGAACGAGCCGCCGGAGTCGCCGGGCTGGGCACAGGCGTTGGTCCTGGTCACCTCGTACACCGTGCCCTGGGCGTAGGTGACGCTGGTGTTGCGCTGCAGCACGGTGCCGCAGCGCCAGCCGGTGGTGGAGCCGGAACGGCAGATCGAGGAGCCCTCGACGGCCACGGTGGACCCGCTCACGGCGACGTTGCCGCTGCTGCCCGCGACCCACGGCTGCGGCGTCCAGTTGCTGTTCACCGCGACCCACGCGTAGTCGTTGGTCGGGAAGGACGAGCCCTGGAAGGTGCCCTGGGACACCTGGTTGAAGCCGGTCGTGGAGGCGCCCACGTTGCCGCAGTGGCCGGCGGTCACGAAGCCGGGCGTGGTGCCGCGCGTGACGGAGAAGCCGATGGAGCAGCGGGACGTGCCGTTGATGTAGTACGCGTCGCCGCCGCGCAGGTCGTAGTACGCCTGCGGCTTCTCGGCGGACTTCTCGACCCGCACCAGGTTCTTGTCCACGCCGCTGGCGGCGATGAAGCCCTCGGCCTCGGCGGGCGAGGAGGACAACACGACGACACTGTTGGTGCGCACGTCGACGTACCACACCGGGGTGGACGCGGGCGCCGTGGCGGCGGCCTTGTCCAGCGTGTCCTTGGCGGCGTTCAGCGTGGCCAGGCTGTTCCTGACGACCTGGGCCTTGACGCCCACGCCGGTGATGGAGGCGGCGGCGGCCGCGTCGGAGGTGGCGATGGTCAGGGTGGCCGACGTGGGCCCGCTGAGCCACGAGCCCGCGTAGCTGTCGCTGACCTTCTTGCGCAGGCCGACCTCGACATCGGTGAGCCGGGCCTCGTTCAGCAGGCGCGACTCGGCCTGCTCCTTGGTGATGCCGAGATCGCGCTGCATGGCCGACACCATGTCCGTGGGCGGCCGCAGCGCCGCCGACCCGGCACCGGTGGACGGTTCGCGGTCGGCGATGGCGATGGCGGGAGCGGCGAGCAGGGTGAGGGCACTGATCGCCAAGGCGCAACCGGCGGTAACCGTGCGTCTGTCGAGCATTGACTCTCCTTCGGAGATTGGGGGGTGCCGCCACCGTAACGGCGCTCCCGCTGGTCGCCGCACTATCGATTGATCCCTATCGCTGAATTATGGAACCGCCCCAAAATGGGGGTTTCTCCCCAGCCATTCCAGATATCGGGTGCTGCGCTCGACGGCGTGCCTGTGCGCGGCCCTGGCGTGCTCGGCGACGGCGGGGGCCGCGCGGCCGGCGAACGAGTCCACGTGCCAGCCGAGCAGGTGCCGCCACTGGAGCGGGGCGCCGGTCAGCGGCATCATCACCAGGCCCGCGGTGAGCTGGAAGGTCGCCTGGCAGAGCGCGGCGGCCTTGCCCACCTGGACCAGGTGGAGGCACGTGGCGACGTCCGACTCGTACACGTTCTTCGGCACGAAGCCCGACCGGGCGCACGCGCCCGCGAAACAGTCGGTGAAGCAGCCGTCCCCGGGGGCCAGTGCCCAGCCCTCGTCGGCGAGCGCGGCGAGGTCCAGCTCCTTCTCCCCGGCCAGCGGGTGGCTCTCCGAGAGCAGGACGAACACCGGGTCGGTGCCGACGACCGTCCACGTCATCGCTTCCATGGACGGCGGGGGGCTCTCCCCGCAGGTGCCGATCAGGGCGAAGTCCAGCCGTCCGGCGCCGACCAGCGTGGTGAGTTCCTTGGACGACCACGAGGTGCGGGTGCTGACCGGTGCGGACGGGTGGGCGGCGGTGAGGCGGTCCACGAGCCCGCCGAGGATGGGACCGTGGGTGGCGCCGATCCTGACGCCGGGGATGCCGGTGTAGGTGTTGGCGAAGCGCACCGCTTCTTCCTGAAGTTCGCGCACGGCGGGCAACAGGACGCGCGCCCGGGTCAGCACGAGCTCCCCGAGCGGGGTCGGGCGGGCGCCGTTGCGGTCACGCTCGAACAACGCGCCCCCGAGGGTGCGCTCGATCCGCTTGAGCTGCGCGGTTAGTGACGGCTGAGCCAGCCCTAACTGGGTGGCGGCCTTGGTGACGCTCCCGGCCTCGGCGACCGCGCGCACGATCTTGAGGTGTCGGAGCTCCAGATCCATACCGGGAAGGTACGGCCGCGATGGTATGGCTGCAATGATGTTTTGTCACGAAATTTGACTACAATTCGTCGGATCATGCTGAAAACAGCGCTGATCTCGGTAAACGCCTACTTACTCCAGCCGAAATTCCTGGCGGTTTCCCGCCGGTTTTCATCTCACTCGCGGCGGGGCGCGGAGTGAGCGGGCCGAAGGCCTGTGGCGGAGGTGTGTCGCGGTGTGCGGCGGGGCCGTTCTGGTCGCCGGCGGCTCAGCCCGCCACCCCGAAGCCCAGGGCCACCGCGCAGATCTGGAAGGACGGGGCGCCGCGGCCGCCGACGACGCGGATCATGTCGCCGTGGCCGGTCAGCGCGAACGTGACGGCGTGCAGGCCCGGCTCCAGCGTCACGCCCGTGTTCCCGGACCCCAGCCATACCGTCACCGGCTGGGCGGCGCCGCTGATGTACTCCAGCCGCACGATGTAGCGGTCGTCCCTGCCGGTCGGGTCCTCCACCGGGACCGTGGCGCCGTCCTCCCGGGTGGGCCAGCAGCCCTCCGGCAGCCGGTAGGTCTTCCCCCAGACACGCAGGGGGCGCAGCCGCCCACGGTCGTCGAGGATGAGGGGCGCGGCGGACGGCGGCTCGTCGCGCATGGTGGCCCGGTGCACCGGCCGGGCGTACGGCGCGAGCGCCCGGGAGGCGCGGGCGTACTCCTTGAACAGCGGCTGCACCAGGTGGCGGGGGAGCTCCCGGTCGAAGACGTCCACGTCCGGCGACGCCTCCTTCAGCGACTTCTCGGCCCCCGCGAGGAAGACCCGCCCCGGCGTGGTGTCCACCACCCTGGCCAGCCCCGCCGACGACCACGCCGCCGCCACGGCGAACCCGGCCACCCCGGCGGCGGTGAAGCCGCGTGCCCACCGCGACCACCCGGCCCGCAGCCGCTCGCCGTCCGGCCGGGCGAACCGGCGGCGGTAGGCGTCCCGCTCACCCACCAGCGGGAGGAAGGCCAGTGTCAGGCACAACGCCAGCACCGGCGCCGCGTCCGCGACGTACCGGGTCTCCGCCCCGGCCAGCTCGACGTACCAGCCGCCGAGCCGCCCGAGCGCGACCGGCAGCACCCCCGCCAGCAGCAGGTACCCCACGAGCAGCCCCCAGCTCCACGCCGCCCGGCGCCGCACCAGCAGGCTCACCGTGACGAGCAGCAGGAACACCGCACCCGCCGCGATCAGCAGCGCGTCGGAGGGAACGGCGAGCGCGGCGTTGCGCGTGGTGGTCGGCAACCACTCGCCCGGCCCGCCGACCGCCGCCGTCGTGAACGTCTTGGTGACCAGCAGCCACGCGAAGGTGAGCACCTCCTGCCCCTGGGGCAGCCGCGGCCCGCCGGCGGAGGTGCGCGACTGGACCAGATAGACAACGGCGTACCCCGCGAGCAGCCCCCCGTGGACGGCCCAGGCCGCCCGGTACTCACGGACCGTCGCCCACACCACCCCCCACCCCCGCCGTTTCGTGAAATATCCGGCTGTGACCACGAACAACACCACCGGAATGACCGCCGCCTTGACGAAGAACAGCATCCCGAACAGCACCCACCCCGCCGCCCCCCAGAGATGCGCCCTCCGCCCACTGCGCAGGTAGAGCACGTGCGCCGCCACCGCCATCGGCAACGCGATCATCACCGGCACCGTGTTCAACGCCGCCGCCCACCAGCTCAGCGCCGCCAGCGTCATGGGCGTGAACAGGAACACCGCCAACGGCACCCCCCCCGCGAGCCGCCCCCCCACGAGAACCCGCACCATCCGCGACACGGCCACCCCCGCCGCAGCGAACCCCGCAAGCACGACCCCCGTCACCACCCGC